>CAYPZI010000168.1:0-5598 GCA_964415185.1 uncultured Balneolaceae bacterium
AAAGAGCAATTTGGCGCGAAATTTCAGGATCCTGGTCAATTCGGGCTTCTATCTGAGCAGGCCCGTAAATAAGGCGGTCTTTAGGTAATTTGTAGACGATGAGCTGCCCGTAATCTTCAGGATCACTTTTGGCAGTCATCCATGAGATCATGTTGTCCCTGTTTTCGGGTGTTAGCGGACTGATCAGCATAAAATCGAGTTCTTCTTCCCCAGGTAATCTTGCCAGCACATAGTAAGGTTCCATCAAAATTCGCTGCCCGCCATACTTTTCATTAGGCCGTGTCCATAAATCCTCCTGGTTGTAAAATACCTGTGGGCGGGTCATATGATAACGGTTGTATATTTCGAGCTGTATTTCAAACAGATCCTGCGGATATCTGAAATGGGCTTTCAGTCCTTCAGGTAGCTGTTCAAGAGGTCTAAATACCTCCGGAAAAATATCATCGTATACCTTTAAAACAGGATCTTCTTCATCAATGATATAATAATCAACGGTTCCGTCATACGCATCGACAACTATTTTTACCGAATTGCGAATGTAATTTACATCCCTGAACTTTTGAGAATAGGGAAAATGCGCCGAAGTGGTATATGCATCCTGTATCCAGTAGAGCTGCCCATTGCTTTTTACCAGATAGGGATCATTATCAAGTTTTAAAAAAGGGGTTATTTTCCGGATTCTTTCCTGAACACTTCTCCATATCTGAAGCCGGCTATTTTCGGTGATATATTGAGTCAGCAAGATGTTGATATCACCCAACTCCCAGGCAAAAAGAAGTTTTCTGAACCAATTGCTGAATTGTATGCCACCTTTGCCGTCATAGCTTGTGTATACATTTTCATCACCTGCAGGATAATGGAGCTCTTCAATACCTGTATTTACGATATAATAACCGGAGCTGCTCTCTCCGTAATAAATAGCGGGATTGTTGATGCTCAGTTCATCACTTTCATAAACAGGAGGAATATCACGGACAACAAGTACAGGTTCTCCCTGGCTATCAGTTTCGGTTACGGGGCTCATGGTCAATCCATAACCATGAGTAAATTGCATACGCCGGTTCACCCAGGTATCTGACTGGCTGGGCAGTTCACGGGCTATTTCCCTTGCCGACAGCATCATTTGGGTTATTTCACCATCAACTATATATCTGTCATTGTCTACAGTATAAAATTCATAGTATGAACGAATTTCCTGAAGCTGCTTGTACGTTTGAATCAGCAATCTCGGATCCCATAAACGGATGTTATCAATAGCATCCTGGTTGTTTCTGATATCAGCGATGCCGAGAGTGTCATCGGCTTCATACTCTATCTCATCCACATTATCCAATCCGAATGCAAGACGGGTCATATTAATATTGTGTTCCAGGTACGGACTTTCAAGTTCCAGTTCATTCGGGTCAACATTAAAATTCTGGATAAGGGCCGGGATGATAAGTTGTCCAAAAATTGCTGCCACAACAGTCAGAATTGCGAGGCCGGGTATGATTCTTCCGAACTTAATCCAGCGGCTGAGAAATAATAAGATGGCGAGGACAAAGGTCAGAATGGCAAGAATCCAGATAGTTGGCAATAGTATTGTGATGTCGGTATAACCCGCTCCCAAAACAAGCCCATCGGCTTTAAATAGAAGCCCGTACCGGTCCAAAAAGAAACCGCTTGAAATCATCAAAACCCACAGTCCTGCATTTAATTTAAGCTGGTTCAGTATCTCCGGTCTGGCAATTAGCCCGCGTTCCGCATCCAGGCTAATGAGCCCAGTAAAAAAATAAACAACCGATAAAATGCCCAGTGTCAGAAAGGTGATGACAACCAGGGATGATTGAATCAATTCCCAAAACGGAAGCTGGAAGAGATAAAAACCGATATCCCGGCCGAACAGCGGATCCTCGGCACCAAATGGAACATTCCAGAGAAACCGCAGTGATTCATCCCAGCGAATATAAAATCCGAATGCAAATAAAAATGCAAGTACCAGCGCCACTGCCGTAAAAATCTGACGATTTCTTTTTTGTTGTGACGGATCGCCCAGGTCAATATTTATATTTTGAAGTGGGGTACCCTCGAAACTTGCAAATCGTATTTGTTTGGCTAGATATCTGAAATTTAATACAAGATAGACCCCAGAGACTGCAAAGCCGCTGACGATTAATATCAACTGAGTAATGCGAAGAGTCCAGAATATTTGGGCATAGCCTACTTCACTCAGCCAAAGCCATTCCATAATCCAGCTTGATGAAATGGTTATGATTACAAGCGGGATCAGAATCAGCAGTATAAGACGTATAAATCTGGAAGACATATGGGTGGTTCAGTTAATCAAAAAGTTACATCATTATACAAATTACTCCCATGATATGTAAATACTGTTAATGCACCCTTCTATAATGTCATGTCAATGATAAAATATCGGGTAAAAACCCGCAAAGTTTCCTTTCTGAAATGACAGTATCTTGAGAAAATGGAAGCAACCCTGAGATAAAACTTTGCGGGTTTACATCAGAAAGATCCGCAAGGACGCAGT
Organism: uncultured Balneolaceae bacterium; assembly: GCA_964415185.1. Taxonomy (GTDB): domain Bacteria; phylum Bacteroidota; class Rhodothermia; order Balneolales; family Balneolaceae; genus CAYVBJ01. The sequence goes on from CAYPZI010000168.1 coordinate 2,528, forward strand.
TTTTGATCTGTGTCCAGCTACCTACTACTTGCTATCTACTCCCTACTCTTTTGCCACAAATCCGGATAAAATTCAAGCTTACTCATTACCCGGGAAAATAAAAGAAGGATTCTTTTTCTGGCTGCTTCGTTTCCGGTTGATCTTTTCTTCAAACATCCTTTCCACATCTTTGAGGGTATCGGCATCGGAGGGCGATAAATCCCACCGGATGGCTTTAAACCTTGGTAACCGGAGTGTATAACCTGCCTTGGTTCTTTTATTGACCTGGATATCATCAAATTCCAGCTCAACAACAATGTCCGGGTAAAGCCCGAGTGTCGGCCCGTATTTTTCAGCCGTTATCTCTTTTATATGTTTGTTCAGAAGGCGTAATTCGTCATCGGTATAGCCGCCATAGGCTTTGCCAATCGGGATGAATTCCTCTTCGTATCGTTCATCCTCTTTGACGGAAATTCCAAGAGTAAAATCGGAATAGAGGCCGCCCCGCTTGCCGCTGCCGGCGTGGGCATACATCATCACCGTATCAAGGCTTCCACCGGGCTCCTTAACTTTCAGCCATGATTTGTTTCTCTGTCCGTATTCATACCGGCTTTCCTTTTTCTTGAGAATCAAGCCTTCATTGCCGTTTGCCAGTGCCTGATTGAAGTATCTCTCTACATCCTTTTTATTATTTATTGTTTTCATGGTTGATACAGGCAGACCGGCGGTTTCAGCCATTTGCTCAAGCCTGTCCCTGCGCTTCCCGAGAGGCCAGCCGAAACAGGGAGACTCATCTGCGAAGAGCAAATCAAATGCGATAAAAAGGACAGGATATTGTTCCAACACCTTTTTTCCGGGTTTTTTAATGCCCATCCGTTTTTGAAGCATCTGGAACGGCATGATTTTATCATCCCTGAATACACAGATTTCGCCGTCGAATACGGCAGGCGGAATTTCACGGTTTAGAAAGAAAGAACGGACATCCGGAAAACTCTGAGTGATATCATTCAGGTCGCGGGAAAACAGTTTAACCTCTTTGCCCTTTACATGAACCTGGCAGCGCATGCCGTCAAATTTTTCTTCGGCAAGATAGTCCTCAAATTTATCAACAGACCGGCTCTCAACAGGCGAAGCAAGCATAAATGAAAGGGGATGAAAGAGCTGAAAAGCAGCCTCATCCAGGGTGTTGTTTATTGCCAGAACAGCCGTTTTGCCGATGCTTCCCGTAATCATGTGGGCATACCGTACCTGTTTCAGGTCCTGGTTAAACGCTTTGGCAATGGCTGATGTCAGGCTTTTGGTTTCAAAGCCGATTCGCAGCGAGCCCTGTCCCAGCATCCGGATGAAGTATTTGATCTCAACCGGTGTCATTTTTTTCCACGCATTTGTAAGGATTGACTGTTTGTCTTCTCTTGAACGTGCCCTGTAGAGAGACTCAAAGATATTTTCGATCTGATCAAATGTTAAAAACTCCGGATTTCTTTTGGATTTTGCTGCTTCCAGGTTTCTCATCAGCTTTTCTATTGTTTCCGAGCTGCTGCCGGTGGCTGTCCGGCATGGCTTAAATACGAGGTCGTAGTCTATTTCACAAAAACCGGCAGCTGCCGTTGCACTGGTGCGGCTGCCGACCGAAGCTCTTTTACCGGATACCGACTCAAAAGCCCCTTCACCGATAAACCGTGCTGCAAGTGAGAGCTCATGGTTCGAATCCAATCGGGAAAGGTAATTTGCACAGGTTTCAATTTTGGCATTGGTCCCCCGTGTTTCGGCAATTTTTTGGATGATATTACACAGTTTTCTGAATGAGCTCATGCCGGTTGAAAATCAGTTAAAAAATTCAGCCTTGATCCCGGACTGATCTAGGTAATGTTGCAACACCTCAGGGTTCGGGGTATGGGTGATATATACTTTTTCCGGATCAAGGCTTTTGCAAAGATTCAATACTTCAAAAAAATCGGCATGATCTGATAGCGGAATGAGCTTGTCGGCATTGAGCTGTGATCTTCTGGATTCAAGTGCAGCCCAGCCGGAGCAATAGGCAATCCTCTTCTTTTTAACATTACTTGCAAAGCCGGTGGCAAGCGCGGAAGATGGCGCGACGAGCACTTTTCCCTCACATGTATCGCGGTCGTAGGTGGTGTAATTGCCTAAATCCAATCCCAGTTCCGTGTAGACCCGTGCCAGTTTGTATCCTGCACCGTGAATCTGAACCGGCAGCCGAAGAGGAGCCAGAATATGCATGATTTCCTGTGCTTTTCCCAAATTGTAGCCGAGAAACAGGGGAGTGTATCCGTCATCAAGAGAATCAAGGGCAAAAGACCGGATCTCTTCAGCCAGCTCCTCATGGCTGCGCCATTTGTAAATGGGAAGGCCGAATGTGGCTTCGGTAAGGAAAAAATCGCAGCTTCCGGGGGCTTTGAATCCTTCGGTAGCCGGTGAGGGCGGCGTTCTGTAGTCGCCGGTGTAGAGCAGCGATCCCTCATCCGTTTCGACCAGGAACATGGAAGAACCGAGAATGTGTCCGGCGGGATAAAGCGTGATTTTCATGTTTTCAAACTCTACGGGCGATTCGAATTCAGGCATATGGGCTTCCCCTGTAAAACCGCGCACATTCATCAGCTTCACGGTTGCATGAGAGGCTATTACCTTACAGCTCCGGTTCTGCGGCATGTGGTCGGCATGGGCATGCGAGATGCACGTGATCCGGGAATCCGGGTGCGATGCATCCAGCGAGATCCCGTAATCCGGAAGGTAAAAGCCGTTATAGCCGTGTTTGAGGATGGTCATTTTTTCAGGATTTCAGGAGTCAGGAGTTCAGAATTTCAGGAGTAAGAAGATATAACAATGGGGGGTGGTATAAAATTCGATCGCGGATGGTGGCGGATTAAACGGATTGCGCGGTTTTTTGGGGCTTGCCATTCGGCGGGTGGTGTGGTCGTTCAGAGCTTCAAAATTGCCTTAACTGAAATACTGCCGGGGGGTCGCGCAGAGGCCGTGAAGGAGAGTCGCGTCATATGCGGATACTTTCCGTCCTTTGCGTGAAATTAACAATACGATTTTAATATGGATTTTGTTTACAGGATAGGCTGCAA
>CAYPZI010000169.1:0-5498 GCA_964415185.1 uncultured Balneolaceae bacterium
GGCTCACATCCTCAAAACGCATCCCTCCCTCGCCCGAAAACATGAAGTTGGAGATCGGTTCCGAAGGAATCATATCCACAAGCCGCTCAAAATCCGTATCCTGCCCGCTGATGATAGACCGTACCATATCTGGATTACTTACATCGCCGAGATAATCCAGGTTGGTGATATCCTGAACAAGGCCATTGGTTACGTAAATATCATTATGCCCGTTATGATCGTAATCAGCCATCAGAACTGCCCAGCTCCAGTCAGTAGCCTCGACGCCTGCCAGACGCCCGGTTTCTGAAAAGTCAGGTATTGAATCGGAACCGGGACCCAAATTCAATTGCAATGTATTTCTCGTTACCTGTTTATGGTATCCGAAATTGATTTTATCGGAAAATGTCTGCCAGTCCTCAAAAGTTGTCACTGTTTTAAGTCGTTTATCGGATGCCGGCAACATATCCGCCACATAAATATCCGGCCAGCCATCGTTATTGATATCGGCAATATCCGACCCCATTGAAGCCGCACTTATCGAGCCGGACCGGTCATCCAAAACTTCGGTAAAGGTGCCGTCTCCATTGTTGATGTAGAGATAATCCCGTTCAAAAAAATCGTTGGCTACGTAAATATCCGGCAGGCCGTCCCTGTTTACATCGCCGACCGAGGCACTCAGTGAAAACCCGATTTCACTACCATAAATACCCGCTTCCTGCGAAACATCTGTAAAGAATCCGTTGTCATTCCGGTAGAGTTTGTCTCCGCCCGTCTCATCCCGTACATCCCGCTGATTATTGCTAATCTCAAAATTCCCAATTGCCTCATCCGAATTGTTCAAGAGATACATATCCAGGTCACCGTCACCGTCATAGTCAAAAAATACGGCATGGATTCCATAGCCGGCATCATCCAGCCCGTATTCGGTGGCAGATTCGGTAAATGTCATATCCCCGTTATTGATAAAGAGTTCATTCCGGCGATCATCTTCATCATATTCGCCTGAATTGACCACATAAATATCCAACAGCCCATTACCGTTAATATCAACAAAGCTGACACCTGTTGTCCACGGCCCGGATCCTTCAACCCCGGCCTGCTCCGTAATATCCTCAAATGAAAAATCTCCCTTGTTCAGGTAAAGCTTATTTGGCTGCATATTGCCTGTGAAATAGATATCAGGCAGGGAATCGTTGTTGATATCACCAATAGCCACACCGCCTCCATTGTAGAAATTCCGGTACCGGTAGATGTTCATCTCACGGTTGAATTCCAGTTCGTTAACGAAATCAATACCGGATGTTCCGGGTGATACGGCCTGAAATATCCTCTCCTGGTCTGTAGTCTCTTCCGAACATCCTGAAAAAGTTATCATGCCAATCACCAGAACAGGAATAAATAATAATCCGGCGGACATTGTCCTTGAAATAATCATCATTTACGAATTAATTGGAGGAGAATTCATCCGGGGCTAACAGGTCAAGAAACTCAACCCTGGCAATAGCTTCATCTTTTTTATAGATGGCTATTCTGCGGTTTGAATTCACATTGATCCAGGCCTCCTTGCCATTTTCAGGATGTTCCATCTTGATAAATTCGCCTTCATACTTATCCCTGTAAACGTCAACCAGGTCTGCCATCAGCGTATCCGACTGGAGTTCTTCATTCCAGGGAGCCCATCCGTCATATTGATACTCGACAGGCATCTTGTAAATCCTGTTGTTTCTGAATTCGGGAAAAAACCGCATGCTTGCCTTATGCTTGAGATAATCTGGTTTGAATTCAACATCTGTCCCACCGGTGATAACCTCTTTCTGGTTCAGTTCCCAACTGTAATCGAAGAATTGCTTTCTGTCCATTCCGAAACTGTATCCCAGGAAGAGCGAATCGGACCTGGCCTCCTTTTTACTCTCTTCTTCTACAATTTGTTCATAAGTTGATTTCTCTTCGCATGCAATAAAAAAAGCTGAAATTAACAGTATAAATGGGATCAATATTTTCATCATCAGACAATATGGAGTAACTTGAATTTTTGTTTTGGTAAAATTAAGGTTTTCCCGGTCAATTTAAACGAATATTTCAGTTAGTTGTTTTTTGCTGATATAGCCAAAAATAAAGTTCGAGACAATTCGGTTCACGCAGCGAACGCAGGGAAGACGCAGTGGGCGCATTTTTTCTCTGCGTGCCCTGCGATCTTTTCTCGCCGCGAACCCTGCGTGAAATTTTAAAGGCTTGAATTAATCACTTTTGAAATTTTGTATTTAAGAGTATATTGAATTAATTAGAGATAAGTTAATAAATGGCAACTTTCATGAAATTAATTACAATCACTTTAATCATGTTGGCTTTAATGGTTTCCGGGGCCAATGCTCAGCTATCGGAGAGGCCGGATTCAATAAAAATCATCTCACAAACCGGTTTGATGCAGCTCTCAAAGTACCGGGATTATTCGTTCACTTCTGAAGAATTTAAATCGATTGATAACCTTAACAACTGGAAAATGAGAGTTGCTCTCGATATTCTCGATATAGGAAATGATATTTTAAATAGTAATTTGGGAATTCACACAGATCCTTTCCTGAGGCCTGAATCCGTTTCCTCATACATTTTTAATTACCGGAAATACAGGCTGCTTGGAGGCATTCCGGTTCAACACAGGATACATAAATAATCTCAATTCCGTCGTAAGATAATTCAATCGATCATTTATATTTCTGCCCTGCTTATAATGTAAAATACTGAAATATTACCGGCAGGGATTTCACGCGAAGGTCGCCATGACCCGCAAAGAACGCAAACAACATCGCGGCCTTCGCGAAAAACTTTGCGTACTCCGCGTGAAATCAAAAGGGCTAATATCTACTATCATCAAAAAACCAGGATAAACCCAACCTTCTCCCCCTGGTTACCCGAAACCCTCACTCCGCCTTCAATTTTAAACATGCCAAATATTTGAGTAAGCGCAAACCCGATTTCAATTTGTTCGCTCATCTCATCCGTCCAGGGCGTGACAGGCGATAAACTGCTTTCGGCATGTGTAAACCCGAATGCCGTGTGTAAGCGAAGCTGAATCCCGCTCTGCCTGATGACTTTAAAAGGAAACAGCCTTGCAAATGACGATCCCATCAGGTAATCAAGTCGTGCAACGGAAACACGGTTCCCAACCGCTTCATTGAATTCCAGGGTTACAAACGGCCTGCGGCGTGTAAAGGCATCCACCATAAACCCGTTTTTTCCAAACTGGAACTGCCCCGGCAGAGGATTATTTGAGCCACCAAAATGAAACTCCGGCACCAGGTATTGCGAAGCAAAAACAGGCACTCTTATCCCAAAAGAACTTCGATACTTGAGAAATTTAAACGTTTCATCATTTGAACCGAATTGAGGATCACTCCAGTAAACAAGCTGGTCGGTAAACCAACCCACTTTTCTCACATCATAATCCCGGTAGACACCAATTCTTTGAAACTGGCGGTTATCATAATGAAAATGAAATTCAAATCCGGCAAGCTCACCTTCTGTAAAACCTTCAAGTCCGTCGGGCCCAACCGGCCCATCGGGAGTGATTCCGGTATTCGGATTCAGGTTGAAATCAATCACATCATTGTCCGCTCCCACTTCAAAATTTTTAAACCATGAAAACGGAGCCACAACCGGCAAAAAGCGGTGATCTTCCCTCAAAAAGTTAACCCGGAAGAAGAAATCATTCTGGAACCTGTAGCGCAGCCCGCCGCGAAATCCTTCCCGCTCAAAATAATTGTGGATATCAATGCCCGTTGTACCGACAATCAGTGAGTTTCTGAGTATATCAATATTCAGGGGATTGTTGTTGTACTGGCGATCGCCGAACTGAATGGCAAGCCTTTTATACACACCTCCCTCCACAGCCAGCTTATTACCCGGCAGGAACTGCATCATCTCGGCGTAGTAGCGCCAATCCTGTGCATCCGAATCGGTGGCATAGCCTACCGATCCCTTGTACATAAAATTTTCATGAATAGACGGAGTACGTAGTCCGATGCCTACATAATTTCCCTCCACCCTGTTAATCCTGTAAAAATCGGATACATTGGTGGCATAGAATCTTTGGAGAAAAAATGGCGCTTCGAAATAAGCTCTGAAGAACGCCATACCGGTGTTAACAGCACCTCTTTCTTCTTTATATTCCTGCGCGTCTTTAAGTGCCGCCTTTTCTTCATCACCGGCCAGGTTCAGGGCTTCATCCCAAAACTTCTGGTTCCGGTTGCCTGCATTATCGGCAACAATTAAACCCGATAACGGTATTTCTATCTTTTTCAGCTCATCCGTGTTGATTTCATAATCACTGTAATTCCAGTTATCGACATAAATCCAGTTTTCCTTGAATCCGATGATGCCGATCCTGGCTTCAATTCTTGTTTTTACAGGAAGCCAGTATTTGTCAATTTTTTCAAAGCGCTGAAAATAACTAAAGTCGCTCATCGAGTAGAGGCCTGCAAATACCTCTCCCGCCTCGTTCAGTTTCAGGTTCATGCCGATCACGCCGTCAGCATCATCATTAATATAAACTGATCCCTCAAACAGTGGTACGCGGTTGGTTTTGGGTGTAATCATCAGCTCGGTGGTGCCTTCCGGCCAGGTGGAATCGGCGGGCTGATCTTCCAGTTCATAAAAATTCCCGGCATTGGGTGAGATAGGGCCAACCACGGTTACAACTTCGGAAAAAATATTGAGCTGAACCTTTGGACTGCTCATTTCCAGAGGTTCACCGTTGGTAGCAAAAATGTCATAATTTGCAAAGTAGTTATCTGAAGCCCTTCTGCCGAGAACCTCTTCTGCATAGCGGTTCGGGATTTTGAAAAGCTGGCGCACAAATCTCTCGGCGTAGGCAACAGCTTCGGATGTATCACCGGGCGCTTCGTCCAGGCTTTTTCTCGTCTCGTAAATAATTGCAAGCTTGTGAATCTCAGCCTGGTAGTTCTTAAGATCAGCACGCCTCTCTTCCCTGATATCGGACAATTCCTTCATTCTCCGCTCGAGCCTGTCGGAGCGGACGATAACCTCTTTTCCCTCAACAAACGTGGGTGTAAGTTCAAAATCGACACTTGTAAAATCTTCGGCTTCAACCGTTATCTCCACGGTATCAGGGACAAAACCGATGAATGAGGCAACAATCGAATAGGTGCCGGGGTCAATATTCAGTGAATACCTTCCATTTTCATTGGTACTCGTGCCCTTTCCTGTTCCTGCTATTATAATATTAGCCCCGGGCAGAGATTTACCGGCATCGGCATCAATTACCCTGCCGGTAATACCGCTCGCTGAATTTTGGGCGGTAATAACTCCGGGAGTAATAATTGCAATCAGAAAAGAAAAAAGCTGAATAATAAAAAGTGCTCGAAAAAAAATATGCATCAAAGTGGGCGTCTGTAAATAGGTCAGAATACTTTTAAGTGTAAACAATAGGTTTTCAGCAATGAAAAATAGGCTTTATTTAATATAAAAGTTGTAACAAAAGTGATAAACTTTAGTTCCGC
>CAYPZI010000170.1:0-5497 GCA_964415185.1 uncultured Balneolaceae bacterium
TGCCATTTCAGAAAAGAAACTTTGCGGGTTTCTTACGACAGATTATAATTGACACGACACTAGAACTTTTGAAAATAGACTACCCCGATCGGGCCTCGGGGTAATTCGTTTTTTACTTGATAAGTGTCAGTTTTTTGGTTTGGACGAATTCTCCGGCTTGTATCCTGTAAAGGTACATTCCGCTTGAAAATTGAGAAGCATCAAAATTTATAGAATGGGTTCCTGCGCTGAAGCGGTCATTTACCAAGACTGCTATCCGCTGCCCGATGATGTTGAAAATTTCGAGCCTGACAATTTCAGATCTCGGTATGTTAAATTCAATCACCGTTGTCGGGTTGAATGGATTAGGGTAATTTTGAGCAAGAGAGAAAGTTTCTGGAACCGATGATAACTCATCATCTTCTGTTGAAGTTGTCAATTGTTTCCTGCCGGCACCAAATCCCGAGAAATGATCCGTGAACCCGGTAACGGTTTTGTTGATTGTATCTACTGTTGAAGCGAGCTCATCCCAGTCATTGGTTTCTTCGTTATACCTCACGAGTGTAAGTTCTGACTCATTTAATCCATCCGGAATATCATCAGGATTGTAACTGACGGTTACATCTACCGGTTCAGCAAATGTAGTACCGCTTGGCCCCAGGAAAACCAGGATTCCGGCAACATCAGCTCCGTCAGGGACAGCCGAAAATGTACCGAGTTCAATTTCCGTATCATTTTCCAGGGCACCGGCAGGAATCGATACAACAGCGCCTGTTTATGTATCCTCGACAGACCCACCCTCGGCAGCACTGATATTTTCGGTTACGCTTACCGAAACAGAAAGTTCGATCTGGTATATATACTGCCTTGAAGATCGATAGGCATCATTATTATCGGCAGATTGTGTAAGTATGATATCGGTTCGCCCGGATCCGGAAAAGTCTCCTATGGCGATCGTTTCGATCACGTTATGCCATCCAAACCCGATTTCCTGGTTGGGTGCCTGAAGAACCTTTCCGGGTAAAATCTTTTCTTCGAGCAGCTCTCGGCCCTCATAGATGATAGCATTTGTGGAATTATCAAAAGCTTCATAAAAGCTTGAGATAATTATTTCATCTCTACCGTCACCATTGTAATCTGGTATAATTGCCATATTATGAAATCCGCCTCCCGAAAAATCGGCATCCGTAGTTCTTCCGAAATCCGATGGAGCCGCCACAAGAGTGGCATCAGATAAATTATCGGCTTCCGGGCCTCCGGCATAAAGGTAAATCTGCTGGTAACCCGATGGTGTAGGACCCAAGGTTTTAACAAACAAATCGTTGTAACCATCACCATTAAAATCACCACTTGTCAGGATATCACCAAAACCAGATTCCAATAATTCAGATTGAATGACCATGTCAGGTGTTGAAAAGTCCGGGTTATCGGAACCGAAAAATATGTGAACCTGGCCTGTACCATTTGGGACTTCTATAAAAGCAGTACTTGCGGCAAAGTCATCGATTCCGTCACCGTTAAAATCGCCAAGGGATGTAAGTCCCCAGCCTTGCCAAAGATTGACTTCGCCATTAATCCCCAAAATTTGATTAAAATCTATTCTGATATCCGGGGTGTTTGACAGTTCCGTCGCACCGAAAAAGATAAGGAGTTCATTAAATAAAGTACCGTCAGATTTGGTTTGAAATAAAGTGGAGACTGAAAAATCATCAATCCCATCATTATTTATATCGCCAATATTTCTTCCAAAAACAAGGTCGTTTCCTAATGATTTCGTTGATATGATATCACTTGATTCAAAAAGCGTTTTTTGTGTGTATCCTGTTTCCGAACCATGAAATACCAGGAAATGATTAACTTCACCACCGTCGGGTGTGATAATGAGATCCGAAAATCCGTCTCCATCAAAATCGCCTTCTGAGAGAACAAATGCATTCATTTCGACGTCCAATATAAAGTCAGGAATTTCCGTTATCTCCTTGCCACCGTAGAATACGAATAATTGTCGTCTGTCTGAGTGGTAAATGCCGAAATCTTCTCTTTCGTCTCCATTTACATCTCCCAGATTCATAGCTGCCGGTGCAACATCAAAAAAATGTTCAGCCGGTGATGAGGATGATTCCCTTGTCAGGTTTCCGTCTTCACTTCCAAAAACAAACCTGCGGCCAACCTGCTCTCTTCTTAATCGTGGCATGCCCTCACGATCCATGTTTAACCATATATCTTCTCCCAGAACATAATCATGAATGCCATCCCCATTAAAATCACCGAAAATGGGGTATAAATAACTATTTTCGAAATTTAAAACGGATTCATCGTCAGTTATTAAGGGGAAGTCAAGGGTAAGAGTAGAGGCAGGGTCATCTTTGCCGAATCCCACAAAAGGTGTTGAAGAATTATCAGAGTCGGCTAAATGAAAGTCCATTTTGCCGTCCCGGTTCAGGTCACCAACAGGGTAAAGTAAACCGGTAAAAATTTCGGCCGGCTGTGGATTATATTGCCCTCCATTGGCTACATCTTCTGTGTAAATGTGAACTTTGGAATTGACAAATAAATTTGGATTACGAATGATAATTTCATGGAAACCGTTACCGTCAATATCCAAAACATATATGTTATTATCTCGAATGTCTCCTTCCGTTATACCGTCGGGGATTTGGAATTTTTGCTGAAGTGTTTTCCCATTTCGGTTTGAATCTATACCGAATATCCGAATCTCCTCAATGCCGGAACCGGTTTTGCCCCATACAAAAACTTCAGCGATCCCGTCACCGTTTACATCTGCGCTATTGTAAATGGCTTCTGTCAATAAACCTGTACTGTCATCATTATTGAAAACGGTATACTCTTTACCGGGTTCACCCTCAACAATAGTATTCAAATCGTTCTGTGTATCCAGCAGACTTCCTTCCTGATTGGTATACCAGGAGACTGTCCCGCTGACGCTGGCTGCAAAAAGCTCCGGAATGCCGTCATCATTTATATCTCTGGCAAAAATGGATATTGGTACTTCCTGGTCGATGAATTTTGCCGGGCTGAATGAACCGGCCCCGTCATTTTCGTACCAAAATAAGCCGGATTCACTTCCAGATCCTGCAACAATTATATCTTCATCTCCATCGCTGTCAATATCACTGGCAATGACTGAAAGCACCCCGTTAAATCCTTCTTCGGTGGCTATGACAATTTCATTGCTAAAGTTTTCCTCACCATCATTTTCAAACCATACGATTCTGTTTGTCACAATACCAATTGCGGCAACATCGATATCCCCGTCGGAATCAAGATCAGCAGCATCAAGGGAAAAGGCTCCTTCGAGCGACTCGGAAATGATTTGGACGGGCCCAAAATTTCCTGCGCCTTCATTTTTAATCCAAGCGATTCTCCGGTCTCCATTTCCAAAGTTGAAAGATGCAAATAAAAGGTCTGCGCTGCCATCTCCGTCTACATCCTTTACTAAAAATGTCCAAAGAGGGGGGTGTCCTTCGGTAATAATTGTTTCATCGCCAAAATTACCGTTGCCCTGGTTTTCAAACCAGGATATTTTTCCCAGTGCATTGGATGCGGCTATTATGTCCAGGTCTCCGTCACCGTCAACATCATAAGCCCGCACCATTTTGGCATTTGCGAATTGAGATACAATGATAATCTGGTCACTGAAATTTCCGTTTCCTTCGTTTCGATACCAGGCAACCTTATTGTCTCCTTCAGAAGCGGAAAGAACATCGGGAAGCCCGTCACCATCAAGATCGGCGGCATAGACGTCCTGGGCTCTTTCTGCATTATTAGTAATTACCTTTTTCGAGCTGAACTGGTTTCCACCTGTGTTTTCAAACCAAACCACCTCATTGGTGCTTGACGAAACTGATAAGACATCATAAAGGCCGTTTCCTGTCAGGTCAACTGCGAATACAGATTCTGCATTTGGTACGTCACTCTGGGTTTGATCACCCCAGAAGACGGCAAATTCATCTGATGATTTGTGCAAAAGAATCTCTCTGACGCCGTCACCATCAAGATCAGAAGTTCCAAACAAGGTATTATCTATTCCGAATTGATCATTTGCGATCATGTCTGGCCTTGCCAGGTTTAGCCCGTTGGATGCAAATCCATCCGGGGATCCGAAAAATATAGTTCCATCCTGATGGTCGATGGCATCGACAAATCCATCACGGTTAATATCCCGCACAGGCGTGAGCCAGTAAGGTAAAATCTGGTCGGGTATTTCCGAAATGTTACCTCCGAAAAATACGAGTGTTTTTGGAGAATTATCATCGAGTTGAGATGTGTTGATATCTCTCGGAAACCCTCTGTACAGATAATCACCAAGCCCGTCGCCATTGATATCCATAGTCCATTGCCCGGAACCATTAAACGGAACATTCAAATTCGGATCAGGATTTGCCGATAAGTTCAGTGTCTGACGCGGAGTTAAAATTTCTCTTTCACTTGAGTTAATAACGGAATTAGTAAAGCCGGGCCTGGATTGGAAGGGATCGCGGTTTTGCTCAGCCTGTTGGTTTTTGTTCATTAACTCAATAAAATCCGTTACATGCTTTATTTCATTTTCCTGCTGTGCGGTTATCTGTTTGAAAGGTATGGTTGAAATAATTACGAAAAATACAAGAATATAAAATTGGTATCCTTTAGCCATGGTGCCCTCCGGTTTAAGAGATCGATTGAAGTCGTAGTTTAAATACTACTTTGCGTTTTAATACCTATTAGCAAAGTAATTGAAGGGAGGCTAAAGAAATATAGCGTAAATACACTAATTTTATTGATTTGTCAATAATCTTGACTGTCGCATTTTTACTCATCCAAAACCGAAATCGTACTGAGATGCTTCAGATTATGAATGTTACTGTAATCATACTGGTTGATGCCGCTTTCGCCTGTAACCATCAAAACACCGTTGAAGGGAATCACATCAAAAGTCTTAATATCTTTGATATGATCGATCAGTTTGATGTTCAGCGGGTCAGTTGCATCCATGATTTTTAACCCGAATTCACCTTCGCTGACAAACAGTTTTCCGTTATCGATGCCCAGTCCGTATGGCTTGATCATCTCCTGGAAATTTACTCTTTTGGGTTGTAAAAATAGATTTTCCCGGGATTGACAAGGTCGCGTGACTCATTGAGTTCAACCGCGTTCCGGAACTCGGCCATGCTCATGTAAACAGGCTCAAATTCGACCCATGTGATGGTCTCAACGCTTGAAATTTCACAGGATAGAAGGAACAGCGGTACAAGCAGAAAAACGAATAAACAGGCAGGCAGCCGTTCAATTAACATGCGGGAGTGAGGGTGGAAAAAATTTTGGTTTTTCATGATGGTCAGGATTTGGTCAATGATTGTGAACTCCATCATAAGTACACATGAATTTGCGGGTATGCCTATTCGAAGAAAAGAAATTTTGAAAGAGGATCTGATTCTAATCAAATTGGATAGAAAATGAACAAATGGGATACAACTCAGTATTGCATTTTGACTGTAAAGAGTATTAATTGAGATTAGAT
>CAYPZI010000171.1:0-5446 GCA_964415185.1 uncultured Balneolaceae bacterium
GTTTAGTGAGTTTCAAATAAGTGAGTACCTGTTTGTGATGTACTTTATGCAACTCGTCGATAACTACAAAAAATAAAAATTATGTTATTCAAGATCGGCAAGTATCTTTTCTGCCGATTTTCGTAAAGATGGTAAATCATTTCCGGTTTCATCAAGCATTTCCAATCCCGAGCTTAGAAGTGTTTTGGACTCTGTTATTTTATTTATTTTTGAAAGAGACATACCAAGATTAATCATTGAAGTAATAGTCAGTGAATGAGATTTTCCAAGAATCTTCTCCCGCATATACAGTGCATCACGGAGTAAAGGTTCTGCATTACCAGGCTTACTGTTATTCAAAAATAACGCCCCCAAATTATGAAGTGCTTCTGCCAGCTCCGGATTACCTGAAGGTGTTAAGTTTCGATATCCATCAATGGCTTTATTATAATGTGCAACAGCAGTTTCAAACTCACCTTTACTATCATACAAAAGTCCTAATAATCGATAGGTGTCAATGGTTTGTTCATGGTTTTTGCCCAGAACATCCGAGCGAAGTTCGAATGCTTTTGTCAGCAATTCTTCGGCTTCGCCATAGTTGCCAGTCCCTCTGTGTAAATTTCCAAGATGGGCGTAACTCGAGGCTATATCAGGATGATCAGGACCTAATATTTTTAACCGTACTTCCAAAGCCTGCTGATAGTAATCTAAAGCGCTTTCGTTTTTTTGCTGCACCATCATTATAGCGGCAAGATTACTCATTGCATTAGCGGTTTGCATATCACTGTCTCCGGCAGTGATTAGCAGGATCTCAACGGCCTCTTTCATCAAATTCTCAGCCGCTTCAAAATCTCCAATTCCATACTTCAGTGCTGCATAATTACTCAGGGCAACACCCACTGCTTCACTCGGTTCTTCGGATAAAGTTTTGCGGATCTCAATGGATTCCTTCAAAAGGCTGTCCGTAGCAGTATAGTCGCCCATGGATTGTTTCAATACGGCAAGGTCATTCAGCGATCGTGCAACATCGGGGTGCCCGGAACCATAAAGGTTTCTGCGCATTGTCAGTGCGGCGGTAAGAAAGGAATCGGCCTGTGCAAAATCAGTTTTTTGACGGTATACCCAGCCAATGGAATTCAAACTTCGTGCGATCTCCGGATGGATATCTTCGTGGAATTCGTTTAGCAGTTTATTGGCTTTTTTTGCCAGATGTAAAGCTTCATCAAAAGACCCAAGTGACTCAAATACATCTGATATGGCGAGGTACAGATCAGCCTGTTGCTGAGGCTGATCTCCAAATTCTGTTTCCACACGTTCAGCCCCGCGTTGCAACAATTCCACAGCAGACAGGGCATTATCCTGAGCCTCATCCGGATTTACAAGTTCAAACAGATTGGTCAGAAACAGGCTGATTTGTTCGGCCCTTTCACGTTGCTGTTCAGCTTCTACAGCTCTTGCCTGAATGGCTTTTGATTGAACAAATGTAACAATTGCAAAAGTAACGACCAGCATAGCAATTACTGCTGATATTGCAATACTCCATTTGTTTCGGGAGACAAATTTACGAGCCTGATATCCGATGGAATCTTTCTGTGCCAGAACCGGCCGGTTTTCCAGATATCTGTTTAGATCACCGGCCAATTGTTCTGCAGAAGAATATCGTTCTGATGGATCCTTTTTCAGCGATTTCATTATGATAGAATCCAAATCGCCTTTTATTATATTTGATCCGGTTTTGGATGATGGAAGCTCAGGGATGGTATTACATACCGTGTTCTCAATGGCGACAGGTGTTCTTTTTTGAAATTCGTAGGGTAAAGATCCGGTAAGCAGTTTATACAACAAAACACCGAGGGCATATACATCACTTGCGGTGGTTATGGGATCGTGCCTCACCTGCTCAGGTGAAGCATATTCCGGTGTCATGATCCGGTGCTGAAACTGGGTTCTGTTTGTTTTAAGCTCAAAGGATATGAGTTTTGCTATACCAAAATCCAGTAGTTTAGGGTCACCTTCTTCGTTGATCAGGATATTCTCAGGTTTGAGGTCACGGTGAATAACAAGGTTCTGATGAGCATACTGTACAGCAGCACATATTTTCAGAAACATTCGGATTCTTGTTTCGATTGAGGCTTTTCTCTGAGCTAAATAGTCTGTGACCGGAACACCATCCACATATTCCATAGCGAACCAGGGAATTTCTTCATCCGTAGTGCCTCCGTCAAACAGGCGGGCAATATGTGGGTGATTTAGTGATGCAAGGATTTGCCGCTCTTCGTAGAACCGGTTCAGAATATGTTCATCCACCAGTTCCTTGCGGATCACTTTTAGTGCAACATAACGCTTAAACTGCTCATCGTTTCGGACCGCAAGATAAACCTGGCCCATACCACCTGAGGCAATTTCCCTGATCAGGCGATAGGGGCCAATCATTTGCTCGGACAGCGATTTTTCATCTTTAAAGACCGAAGAAGGCCGAATATGAACAAATGGCTGAGGAAGTGAACCGATATTAACTTGTTCCAACAGTGACATTACCTCAGTGTAGAGCTCCTTATCATCACCGCAGGAGTTTAACAGGTAGGTTTGTCTGTCCTTTCCCTCAAGGTCAATCGCCTCATAACACAACATCTCAATCTTATTCCATTTTTCAGGATCCATGAAAAATTATGTTGCTTTATCCGCAGATAAACCGTTGAAGTTAAGGCCTTTAATTTCTCTTTTTAACCAGAGTTGAGCGGCGTTCCATGCACGCCTGACAGTGACAGGTGCTATTCCCATCACTTCGGATATTTCATCCCAGGTCAGCCCGCCAAAGAAATGGTAATCTACAACAAGGCTTCCCCTTCGATTAAATTTGTTCATCCGGTTAAGAGCTTCATTCAAAGCAAGTAATTCATCGGCCATTGAATCGCTCATAGCGATACCGTCCGGATCTTTTATCTCATCAATTTCTACCCTGGAATACTCTCCGCCGCGTTTTATTGCATTTCGCCGCTCTGCATAATCGATCAAAATACGCTTCATAGCCAGTGCGGCAACTCCCAGGAAGTGAGCCCGGCTCTTCCACTCCACTTTTTTATGATCGATGAGCTTAAGATAGGCTTCGTGGACCAAGGCTGTGGTATCAAGGGTATGGCCCTGCCGTTCAAATTTAAGTTTATTGCGTGCGATAAGGCGCATCTCATCATATACGTAAGGGAGCAGTTTATTTACAGCTTCTTTATCACCTTCCTGTGAAGCATTTAATAGCTGGGTAAGATCCTGTTTGCTGTATGGTTTTTTTCCGGATATCATGGGCATTCTACCCGCTATTATTATTCAGTTTGATCCACTTAACTGCAAAATTTAATATAGCAAATTTGCTCAAAAAGTCAATTTTCACTGTCTGAGATTGATTTTTAATAGCTCAAGATATTTGTGATTAATAAGAAAAAATGATCAGCCCGGTTTTTTTTCCCGCGTAATAGGCAGAAAACTCCTCAGAACAGTTCACCAGAGTGCTTTAAAACCGGTTTGGAGGAGAATCCACAAAACAAAATACAATTTAACTTTTTAAGGTATGCATCATGAAATCACAATTAAAACTATTACTTTTCCTTACAATAACTGCTTTGTTTTTATCTTGCGGCAATGATAACTCAACAGGCCCCAATTCAGATCCTGATCCCGTACCGGATCCTGATCCAGCACCCAATGTAATTTCTAAAGAGATTGGCCCGGACGGGGGTGAAATCACATCCGCAGATGGACTGCTTACCCTGACTTTTCCTGCCGGTGCCCTCGCCAGCGAAGAAACCATTACCATTGCACCGCTTGATGCAGACAACTTGGGCTCTGAGTTTGATCAACTTGCGTCTGCTGAAGTTATAGCGGAAACGTATGAATTGGGTCCCGACGGATTGGAATTTGACCAGCCAGTAATGGTAAATTTTGATGTCAACCAAATACCGGCACAGAATAATGATACGCTGAGCATTGACTCTGGATTTCTGTTTACTTCATCAGACGGAGCACTTGAGTTACTTGACAGCCTGCAAACCATGGTTGATTTTAATGAAGGCACAGTTACCGTACAGGGACAATTATCACACTTTTCACCGCTGGCAACCTCGCAGGCAAATAATGGAGTTTCTTTTTTTGTTTTTGGGGTGCCGGATATGCTGGAAGTAGATGGAAGTTTTACAGCAAATGCCCAAATATTTGGTTCCATGGCTGGGCCACTGGCCGACATCGTTACCGTACCCGGGCCTGCCAGGTACGAAGACAGGTCCGGAAATCCCATCGTATCTACTACCAGTCCGCCTTCCGGAGAATTACCGGGTAATTCCACCAATGGATTTATCGGTTCTTTTGATTATACCTGTAATGACCTGGGATTGGGTATATATCAAAGCGATTTATCGGTACAGGTAATCTTTAATCTTGATTCGGAAGAGATCCAGGCAGAAAGTTTTGCCAATTTTTTAACTACAGTTAACTGCGTAGAAGAGATGCCGGCAACCGTTAATCTGCAAATTGCATTAGATGGCGATGGTTCCGGCTCGGTTTCAAGCAATCCCGCCGGTATTGAGTGCCCGGATGACTGCGCAGAAGAATACAATGAGGATACGAAAGTTACACTTACAGCCACACCCGGTGAGGGTTCCGTGTTTGTTACATGGAGCGGTGATATAGCTGATAATGCACCTCAGGACTCTGTTATCATAGTCACTATGAATCAGGCTCGAAATATAACAGCCACCTTCGCGCAGCAACAAGCACAATCCTTTATGCTGACGGTGCTAAAAGATGGCACCGGCACCGGTACTGTGACCAGTGACCCGCCCGGTATCGACTTTGGAAGCGATAATACTGAAGATTATGATGAAAACACCATGGTTACACTCACAGCCACACCCGATGAAGGTTCTGTTTTTGAAGGTTGGAGTGGAGATATTGGAAGTGGGAACAACCCGGACAGTCCATCTATTCAGGTTACTATGGATCAGGCCCGCTCGGTAACAGCCACTTTTGATGTGAAACAAACCGGTAGTGCCCCAGACGTCTTTTCAGCGGGTACCGGTTCCCCACGGGAAATAAGTTGGATCCCCAACCCGTGGGCAGGGCTCAATTTCAACACTGATTGTGAATACCTGATGGTTATTGCAGGTAGGGATCTTGCATTTGTAGATCCATGTACCGGAGATATATTGGTTGTGTTTGACATTACCTCTGATATAGCTACAACGGGTTTGAATGGTGTGATTCCATTGCTTCCGGTTGAAGATGCCAATGGAGTAACCAGGAATTGGTTGCTGGTCACCTCAGAAAGTAGTGGCTGGTTAATTATGGAAATTGTACTTGATGATGACGGTAAACCACAAATGGGTGTAATTCGGGGCAAAAACGGAGGATTCATAGTATCGGCAAAGGGTAAGGGTGACACAACTGGTGGAACAAGCAGCGCAATCGTTACCAGCCGATT
>CAYPZI010000172.1:0-5426 GCA_964415185.1 uncultured Balneolaceae bacterium
TAGAATGCATTTGCGGCATGTTTTTCAATCGTTGAGTCGATACGCTCGTCTTTTGTATAGCTCTGATTTATTACTTCTTCATCATCCGGTAGTTCATTCTCCGATTCACCAACCAATTCAGAAGCCTTTATTAAAGTATGACTAATCCGAAAGAGCAATAGATTGAAATCAAATTTATACCTCGCCGGCTCTGCCCAGAGATAATTCATTTTTACTATATTGTGCCGTACATCTTTAAAAAAACCAATTCTCGAGCTCATGCCCAGGTATTTTTCATTCACTATAACCGTTTTTTTCTTATTTGTCTTTCATATCAGCGCAGCCCCCGCTCAAGAAGACGCTCCCTATTTCACGTCCCACCCAACACTAACTCCCGATGGTCAGCGCATCCTCTTCAGCTATGAGAGTGATCTCTGGATGGTTCCCTCCAGGGGCGGACAGGCCGTTAGGCTTACGGCCATGGATGGAATCGAAACGCGTCCCGAAGTATCACCTGATGGCCGCTGGCTTGCTTTCTCATCCGGGCAGTTCGGCAATATGGATGTCTATGTAATGCCGCTGGAAGGTGGGGAGATTCGTCAGCTTACCTTCCACCAGGCTGCAGATGAGGTGGAGGGATGGAGCTGGGATTCGCAAACCATCCATTTTACCTCAAGCCGTGAAAACCGGTTCAGCACTTGGCAGGTCTCCGTTAATGGAGGCACACCTGCCCGGGTTTTCAGCCACTACCATAACACGGATCACAATGCCGCCGCACATCCTGACGGACGTATCTTTTTCAACACCTCCTGGGAGAGTAAGAACCAGGCGCACCGCAAGCGCTACAGGGGATTTTTTGCGCCGCAGATTGAATCCTGGAATCCGGCATCTGAGGAGTATGAGGTTCTTACCGAATTCAACGGTAAGGATATGTGGCCCACTATCGACCGCAATGGAACGGTCTATTTTGTGTCGGACGAACACAACGGCGAGTATAATCTCTACCGGCTCACTGCAGGCGGGAAGGAACGCCTGACATCCTTCCCAACTTCCATAAAGCACCCGTCAGTAAGCTCCGGCGGGGAAAAGGTGGTGTTTACCCGCGACTACCGGCTTTGGGTATACGATACAGCACTCGCCGAATCTTCGCCGGTTGAAGTGCGTCTCGGAGGCAATTCCACCCTGTCGCAGATGAAGGATTTTTCGGTATCGGGGAATATCAGCGGATACGATGTGTCACCCGACAAGAAGAAACTGGCTTTTGTATCGCGGGGTGAGTTGTTTGTGTCGGATGCAGACGGTAAGTTTGTCATGCAGCTCCCCTCCGCAAAAAAAGGCCGTGTGATGGAGGTGAAATGGCAGGCCGACAATAAGACCCTGCTTTTCACTCAGACCTGGAACGGCTATCAGAACCTTTACAGGATCGCTGCTAACGGCTCATCCGGAGAGGAGCAACTGACGCAGGATATGCAGAACAACCGCTCATTCTCACTGAGTAGCGACCGTACAAAGGGAGTCTATCTTAGCGGGCGCGGTGAGGTTCGGGTGCTCGACGTGGAATCGGGTGACAGCGAAACTGTAGTTGAAGATGAGATCTGGGATATCAGGGCTTCAAACCCTGCTTTCTCACCAGACGATCGCTATATAGTGTACTCAGCATATAGAAATTTTGAGCAGAGTCTGTTTCTCTACGATATGGAGGAGGAGCGTGTAATACCTGTAACGGAAACATTTGTTTCTGAAATATCCCCTTTCTGGTCACCTGATGGAAAATATCTCTACTTTCAGACCAACCGCACCCAGCCTTCCTTTCCATACGGAATGCGCGATGCCGATATCTACCGCATTGCGCTTGATCAGATTGAGCCGAAGTTCAGATCCGATCGCGTAAGAGCACTTTTTGATGATGAGGAAGAGAATTCAGAATCGGACTCCACCGTTACGGTGACCATACGCGAAGAAGGCCTTGAAGACCGCTGGGAGCAGGTGGGGCAGTCGTTCGGTACGCAGTCATCGCCGTTCGTAACCATAAACGGGGAGAAGACAGTTGTTCTCTATCGCTCGAATCACGATGAGGGGCGCACCGCATGGTGGAAAACAACCTATGAGCCGTTCGAAAGACCCAAGACGGAAAAGATTGCGGGTACGGAATCGTGGAGCGGCTCGCTTGTAGAAGTGGACGGATCGCATTGGGTTTTAATGGGCGGCGATATTCACAAACTTAATGTCGCAGCCGGGACCACGGAAACAATTGAGACGCAGCACACATTCAGGCGCAATCTTCGCGACGAGTTCAGCCAGATGTTTGAAGAGATGTGGGCAAACTTTGAGACCAACTTTTATAATGAATCTTTCCATGAGATCGACTGGGAAGCGGTACGCGAACAATATCGGGCATTTCTGCCGTATGTTCGCACGCGCGACAACCTGCGCGAGCTCAAAAACGATATGCTGGGCGAGGTCAATTCTTCGCACGTCGGGTTTTCGTCGTCAGGGGATGAGGAAGATGTCTACTATGGTGCTGTGACGCTGGCCACGGGTATTCTTTTTGAGCCTGAAGACCCGTATGTCGTACAGAGGATCATAAAGCAGTCTCCTGCCTGGCATCATGCGGGGTCGATCGAGTCCGGCGACAGGCTGGTGCGTGTAAACGGAACGGAAGTGGATCCCTCCGTAAACAGGGAGTCGTACTTTTCGGCACCTTCAGTCGATGAGGAGGTCACCCTGACATTTGATCGTGGCAGGAACAGCTACGAGGTAAAAATGGAGCCCGACGGCTATTTTTCGATTCGCAATCTGATTTATGACGAGTGGGTGGATGAGCGGCAGAAGCGCGTTGATGAAGCTTCGGAGAGCAGTATTGCCTACGTACACATGAAAAATATGGGCGGCGGAGAGCTGGAACACTTCAAGGAAGAGATGGTATCGGAAGGCAAACAGCGCGATGCGCTGATTCTGGACCTGCGGTACAACACCGGCGGTAACGTGCACGATGAAGTGCTTCAGTTCCTGTCGCAGCGTCCCTATCTCAACTGGGGGTACAGGGGCGGTGATCTGGGCACACAGCCCAACTTCGCACCGGCTTCCAAACCGATCGTGGTGCTGATCAATCAGCAGAGCCTGAGCGACGCGGAGATGGCCGCTGCCGGCTTTCGTAAGCTGGACCTGGGACCGCTGATAGGCATGGAGACCTATCGGTGGATTATCTTTACTTCCGGGCGTTCACTGGTTGACGGATCATTTTATAGACTGCCTTCATGGGGTGTGTACGAGCTGTCTGGCGAAAATCTCGAACGAACCGGCGTGACTCCCGATATCGAGATCAATAATAGCTTTACAGACCGTTTGAACGATAATGATCCACAGCTCGATCGCGCCATCCGGTACATCCTTGAACAACTTGAGGAAGAGTAGATGTTCCTGAGGTTGATATTACCAAATTAAAAAGGAGAGCCTCTCCGATCCCGGATTGTCCTGCAAGGAAGCAAACTTTTTTTGGCAAGTTGAGTTAAGCTAACTGTAAATATCAGGGTTAAATTAATTGGACTCACAAAAATTCTGGGCCTCTGGCATATTCTTTGACTTCCGCTGGCTGTTTATATAGCAGTACTACTGCCCCGTATAGAAAGCCTGTTCTTTATATAACTTATAATTCTGCTGGCAACCATATCCATTTCACTGTTAATTGACATCTATGATGTGTGGAGTTACTTTAGGCAAATAAGATCAATCAAGAATGATTGATTTGGACAAGTTCGAACTTATCTTTAAACAGCCTGTCAATACCTAAATTATAACCCTGATAAACCATTATGAAAAAAACCTGCCATCTGCCGGCTCTGTCTGTGATAGTTACTTTGATATTATTATTTGTATCCTGCTCCGCTGATAAATCTGAAACTACGGAATCCGGTATACAGCAAACTGCTGTGCTTGATTTTTGGAATGGAAACCGGTCGGCAGCGCGCCAGGTTTATGAGCGCAAGGTGCTGAAAGCCATATTGGAGGCAACCGTGGAGGAATGGGGATCCCTGGAGATCGAGGAAAGCCTTGACGAATACCCCGGGGATGAGGAATCTCAGGTATTTAAGGAAAAGGGACACGACCTTTTTGTGACTATCGCCGGAAATCAGAAGTTTAAAGAAGGTGATATGATTGTGATCCCCCACCTGCTGACGAAAAACCTGCTGGGATACCGGGTTCCGATTATCAGGGACGAGGATACCGGGTTATTTGAGGAGATTACTGAACCTGAAGATCTGCAGATGCTTACACATGGCATTCCCGAGACATGGAGTGATGCTGTTATTTTCAGGCGCAACGGTTACAGTGTGGTTGAAGAAGGCAGTTTTGACGATATTTTTGACCGCCTTAAGAATGGGCTATTTGATTACAGTGCCTACGGAGCAAATGAAGTTTTAGGGGTGTATGAAAACCGTGCATCCAGGCATGAAGGGCTCATCATCGAACAAAACATACTCCTTTTTTACCCTTTTCCACTGGTGTTTTATGTAAACCCCGATCTTCCGAAGCTGGCTGAACGGATTGAAGAAGGGATGCAAAAGATCATCTCCTCAGGCAAACTGGATGCCATTTTTGAAGAACACTACGGTAATATTATTGAACAATTGAATCTTGACAACCGCCGGCTTTTTGTGCTTGAAAATCCCCTGATACCCGATGAATTTAGCGGCTTGGCTCCCGACCTTGAAAATCTGTAAATACTGAACTGGCACGAACAGCCTACGGTAAATATGGTAAAGGAAAACACTCCGCAGGATTTAACCATGGTGATTGTTTCTCCTATGCGCTTTCATCTTTACTTCAGGAACCGCTCCTATATGTTTGGAAAGATTTTAGTGAAACGGATCTTTCTGATTAGAGGATTGAGTTTTTATATCAGTTGTCTGCATAGCCCTGGTCCCAGGTTTTTTCTAGGTCATGATTTCTTAAATCGCATTTAAAATCGGCTACTGCCTTCAGATTCATTAATAGTGAAACCCACCCTGCTTTTACTTCGGAAAAAATATGGAATAATTTTATGAACATTCCGGCGGCATTCATTGTTTGCTTATTGTGGTAAAAAAACCGATAAATATCCTCTGGTTTAAACGCGACCTGCGCCTTCGGGATCATGAGCCATTAAAGCTCGCGGCAGCCCGGGATATCCCCTGCTTGCCCGTATATTTATTTGAGCCATCCCTGGTGCACGATGAGCATTACGATGACCGGCACTGGCGGTTTGTGTGGGAATCGCTTGAGCAAATGCAAAAGGAGTTAAAGCCATATGGTATGAATATTTTGATAGCTTGGGAAGAAGCAGATTCGTTTTTCCGTAAAGCAGCTCAATACTACGATATTCAAACTGTATTCAGCCATGAAGAGACCGGGATTAACCTGACTTATCAGCGTGATATCAAAATAGCCGGGCTTTTCAGGGAGCTTGG
>CAYPZI010000173.1:0-5274 GCA_964415185.1 uncultured Balneolaceae bacterium
GACTCGAAAGCTGACCGCCTCTGGCTGTTTTCCTGCCCTCAGTCGTCAGACGAGGATCGGTGCCAATCGTTACAAATTTGTGATGTGTTCCCTTTTCTGATTAACTTACCTTTTATACCATGATAAATGATCAGAATAAACATATTGCACTTCTGTTTTTCAGCAGGACACCTCTTGCTGAAAGCCGCAAAAAAAAGATCATGCGGCATGATGAAGATAAAAACCGGAAAGTGACCGGGCTTTTAATAAAACAGACACTGCAATCAATTGAAAAATCGGGCCTCCCGGTTTTTGTTTTTGATGAAAGCAGACAAAAAGGCAATACCTTCGGTGAACGCCTTGCCAATGCTTATGATGAACTTTTCAACCGGGGTTTCAAAGGAGTAATTGCCGTTGGAAACGATTGTCCGGGCCTGGCATCTATTGACTGGACATCCATTGCCGGTGAACTTCTTGCAAGACGCTCGGTTATCGGGCCCACACCTGAAGGCGGTTCTTACCTGATCGGGCTGACGAAGGATGTTTTCCATAAGGAATCATTCCAAAACCTGCCCTGGAAAACTTCTTCTGTTTACAAGGCACTTATCGGCCTGATCGAAAACCAAAACGGCCAATATCTCGAATTAGCGGAGCAGCGGGATATAAACCGGTTTGAGGATTTGAAATATTTTCTGAAATCAAATTTCAAAGGTTTTTTAAAACGTTTTAAGGAATTGCTTAAAACGCTTTTTGAAGCCTGTAATTCTTCAGCCGTCTCCGCATTTATGCCTCAGCTTCAGTCCCGGCCCGTTCACGTTACCCGTCCTCCTCCATTCTTTTAAGATTTATCTCCCCTTTAAATTAAAATCCCACTCAAGAAATCGTTCACACCGGTTTCCGATTACTGTTACTGTCTAACTCGGTAACAGTAATATTCTGTTGAAAATTGACCGGTATTGAATGGGTTTAATCCATAAAACATCAACGAAAATAGCATCTTTGAACAGAATGAAAAGGTTTTACTTAATCCTGATTTTACAGCTAATATACTTTATTCCCCTATCAGCACAGTCATCCCTAACTATTACTGTCATTGAAAATAAAACATATCAACCGTTAAAAGATCATACCGTTCTTATTGAAAACAGCGAGATCGGTTTTTCGGAGGAAAGAACCACGAGTGAAAACGGCCGTGTCACACTAAGCGGACTTTCCACTTCAGGATCGTATGTCGTAATTGTACCTGAAACAGCCGAATTCTTTGAGAGCCGGAGTGAACCGGTGCAGCTCATATCGAATAAAAATACAAGTGTTCTTGTTACCGTCTTTCACAGAATTGATGAAGAACTGGAAGAAATAACCGTCAGCGCTTCATCCACTTCCATCAATACGGTCGATGCCCAGGTTGCATCGGAGCTGAATGTAAGAGAAATCCAGGAACTGCCTGTTGAAGGACGGGATATCACACGCGCCCTGTTCCGGCTGCCAAATATATCACAAGCCACCGGCTTTTTTGCAGAAGCCCCGAATGTTGCCATCAACGGAGCCAACTCACTCTTTACCAACTACCAGATTGACGGATTCGACAACAACGAAAACTTTCTGGGCGGACAACGGTTCCGGATTCCGGTTGGCCTTACACAAAATATTACAACGCTGACCAATAACTTCAGTGCTGAACACGGCCGCACCTCAAACGGCATCATCAATATAACAACACGATCAGGCAGCAATGAGCGAACGGGCGAGCTGTTTTTTGTTACACGGCCCGGCCCACCTCTCGACTCCTCCTCCCCTTTTGCCCAGCGCGACCTGACAGGAAATAACGTGAAAGACGGGTTTTCAAGATTCCAGGGAGGTGTGACAGTTGGCGGCCCAATCAAAAAAGACAAGACATTCTATTTTATAAATGCCGAACACATTACCGACCAAAAGGATAACCTTCTCAATTCCCCCGAACTTGGTGTAAATACAACTGTTCCCGGTACAAACCGGTTTACGTTCCTCTCGGGAAGGCTCGATCACCGATGGAACAACAAATTCAGGTCATTTCTCAGGATCAACCGTGGCTTTGTGAAAGTTGAGCGCCAGGGTGGCGGGCTTGACGGCGGTGTCTCGTTTCCCTCATCAGGAAACCAGCAGGACAGAAATTCCATCATGGTGGCTCAAAAAAATATCTATTCCGGCAACGGATTTGTTTCGGAAACGGGATATCAATACGGCCGTTTCCGGTGGAATTTTGCCAACCCGGATAACCCGGATTCACCAAATACCACCGTTCTCGGCCCCGATGGCCAGACCATTGCTACCCTCGGCCATCCCGGATTTCTGTTTGATGAAACCGAAAATACCCATCAGTTTCAGCAAAAGTTTACTTTTTATAAAGGAAACCATACGTTCAAAACCGGTATTGATGTAAAATCTTCCGGATTTTCACTTATCGGTGGCGGCAACCCGAATGGAAGCTGGATTGTAAGCCTGAACCAGGAGCAGGTTGACGAGGTCCGAAATCTCGGAATAGGCAGCGGACTCACCCCTTTCGATATCCCTTCTGATGCAGAGGTTGAACTTTTCGGCATCGAACTGAGGCCCGATGCATTTGAAAAGCGCCAGAATATCATCAGCCTCTATCTTGAAGACCAGTTCGCCGTTACCGGGCGGTTAAACCTCAACCTCGGTATTCGATGGGATTACGATAACCTATCCAAAGCCGGAAGCACCGGCAATGGCGACCTGAATAACATCGCGCCGAGAGTAAGTGCAAATTACCGGATATCCCCCAAAACATCTGTCAGAGGCGGTTATGGAATGTATTATGATAAAATTCTCTATGCCGTGTACAGTGATGCCCTGCAATTCAGTTCGAATTCTGACGATTTCAGAACTCAAATCTCAGAGTTTGTGCGGCTTGGAATTCTTCCCGAAGGCACAGGCATCAGCGACGTAACCAATGAGGGCAACCTGACCGCCAACATAACCGGGATTGATTTCCTGGATACCCCCTCGCGTGAATCCCTGCAGGCACAACGTGAATCGGTTTTCAGCAATGAGCTCAGAATTCTGAATCCGCGAGGGCTTGACAACCCGTTTTCCCACCAGTTTATGGCAGGTTTCCAGCACCAGGTAAACGACAATACACTGATCTACCTGGATTTGATGCACAACCGGTCTTTTAATCTCTTCCGGCTTAGAGACCTTAATGCTCCCTCTGCATTCCCGATTGATCCTGACAATGTTGAGATTCGATCGCCGGAAGAAGCCGACGCAACACGTCCCGTGCCCATCTTTCAGGATGAACAGGGTTCTTTCGCCCTCGCAGGTAACGACACACTGCGCGGAGCTGCCCGAAGCGTGGTTATGACCGAAACCGACGGACGTTCAAACTATTATGCCATGAACCTGACTGTTGACCGCCACCGCGCCGATAAAAACTACTCCTTTAGGTTTATCTATACCCTCTCTTATCTCGAAAATAACACGGAAGATATCAATTTCCGCGCACGCGATGCCAACAATTTTGAAGACGAATGGGGCCCAGCGCTCAACGACAGACGGCATATTTTCAACACTATTTTGACTTATTTTCCAATTGAAGGTTTTTCAGCAACTGTCGCCGCAATCTTTCAAAGCGGCCAGCCTGTAAACCGTGTTCCGGATGCCACCGTTTTCGGAACGACCGACCTGAACGGAGACGGACGTTCTTTCTCACAGCAGTTTGTAGGCAATAACGACAGAAGCCCCGGAGAAAGCCGTAACAGTGACCGCCTGCCCTGGAATACAACATTTGACTTGAATTTACAGTACTCACTGCCTGTCGCCGGCGGCAGGGTTGTGGCTGGTGCGGATATCTTCAATCTATTTAACGCCGAAAACCTGGGTGGATTCAGCAGCAACCTGACACAAAGCAACCAGATCCAGGTAGGCCCGCCGGAAAGGGGCATCACAAAAAGAAATGTTGCGCCGCCCCGGCAGTTTCAGTTCTCACTCAAATACCTGTTTTGATAACTTTTGTACGAAAAAAACAACCGAATTTATTCACATAACTCACACTGATGACATATCGAAATTTCTTATTTCTGCTGATATTGATGATATACACGGCTTGTTCCGGGCCATCAGGCCGCGATGCGGGGCTTGCAGAAAAGTCCTGGGAACAGATTACGAATGAGGCCGAAGGCAAATCACTCACCATGATGATGTGGATGGGCGATCCGTTCATCAACAACTACATGAACGACTATGTGGTGCCGGAAGTTAAAGAGAGGTTTGGAATTAATCTTGAAATCGTAAGCGGGCAGGGCACTCAGATTGTCTCAACCCTGATGTCGGAGATTGAAAGCAGGCGAACAAACAGTGAGATCGATATGATGTGGATCAACGGTGAAACTTTTTTTCAGCTTCGGCAAATTGATGCCCTTTACGGCCCGTTTACTGATCGTCTGCCGAATTCACAATACATCGACTTTTCAAATCCCTTTATCGGCAAGGATTTTCAGCAGCCGGTTGACGGTTACGAAACGCCGTGGGGCAATGTGCAGCTTACAATCATCTACAATTCAGAAAACGTAGAGAATCCGCCTCAGACCCTGGATGAGCTAAAATCATTTACAAAGTCCCATCCCGGCAGGTTTACTATTCCCACCGAGTTTACCGGAATGACGCTGTTGAAATCAATGATGATATCAATAGCCGAAGATCCTGATGTATTTAAGGGCAGTTTCGATGAAGAAACCTATCAAAAATACAGCAGCCGGCTCTGGCAATATATTCGTGAAATCAAACCCGGCTTCTGGCGAAACGGGGAAACCTTTCCGAATTCTATCGCGCAGTTGCACCAGCTCTTTGCCAATGGAGAAATCTGGTTTACCTTTAGCAACAACGATAGTGAAGTTGATAATAAAATAGCCCAGGGCCTGTTTCAGGATAACAGCCGAGCTTACGTTCCCGAATTCGGCACCATACGAAACTCACACTATCTTGGCATCTCCTCTCTCTCATCCAAAAAAGAAGCTGCCATGGCTGTTATCAATTTTTTAATTTCACCTGAAGCACAATTTGAGAAAATGAAACCCTCAGTTTGGGGAGACGGCACAGTGCTCGACTTCAAAAAACTGCCGGATCAGTGGAAAGAAAAATTCCGGGATATTCCCGGACGGAATTATGCACCACCGAGAAATGAAATCAAAAAATATGCCCTGATGGAACCCGCTCCTGAGTACATGATCCGGATATTTGAAGATTTCAGATCCAATGTGGTAAATTGATTAAAAAAATTCTCATATCGCTTTTTGTCAT
>CAYPZI010000174.1:0-5245 GCA_964415185.1 uncultured Balneolaceae bacterium
AACATAACCGGAGGGATGGCAGAGCGGTCGAATGCGGCGGTCTTGAAAACCGTTGTCCCGTTATGCGGGACCGGGGGTTCGAATCCCTCTCCCTCCGCATTAAGCAAGGCCCCTTTTTGGGGCTTTTTTGTTTAATTGTGCGGATCATAACCGACAATAATTGATGATGCAGGTAAAAACTTTTATACATCCTTTCGCGGCAGCATTACTTACGTGGTTGTTCTTATCCGTCTTCTTTTTATCCTCCCGCCTCATTGCCCAGGATACGCTAAAAATTGACCTGAAAACTTTTATTGAAATGGGAGTAGCAAATTCCGGGCAGCTTTCAGCCGAAGAAAGATCCCTGGATCTTGCCAACAACAGGATCAATGAAGCGCGTGCCAATAAATTCCTTCCTGAATTTGACCTGAGAACCCTGCACGGGCTGGTACCCGGGGTGGAAAGCGATAGTATTCTGCCCAACGGCCAACCGCTTCCGCGGGATGCGCTTTTTCTGGATCCCGATCTTGAAAATGATTTTAATGACTTTGCAATATTTACAAGGCTTGATGTGAATGCCGTTCAGCCGGTATTTACATGGGGTGCTCTCAATAAAGCAATTTCCGCTGCCAAAGCCGGGGCAATTGCTGCTGAAAAACAACTCAGAACAAAAGAATCTGCTATAGAATTAAGGCTTGCAGAGCTTTACTTTAGCTATCTACTTGCACTTGAAACCGATAGAATTCTTGAGGATGCAAGCAAGGAGCTGAATAGAATCGGGGATATATTGAAAGAGATGAGAGAGGAGGGAGACCCCGATTTTGAAGAAGCTGACTTGTTCAAATTCGAAATTTTTGAATCTGAATTTGGGATACAGAAAACCGAGGTAAGGGAGAGCAAAGAGTTTGTGGAAAGGGTTTGGAACTATGTTCTCAAAGCCGGTGAGAAAGTTTACCTGCCGGAGGAAAATTTTCTGGATCCTGTGCCTTACGAATTGAAATCTTTTGAGGAATATCAACGGCTGGCTCTTCAACAACGGCCTGAATTAGAGGGTATCAGTGCCGGCATCGACGCCTCTAAAAATGCTTTCGAAGCACAAAAGGCCAAAAATTTTCCTGTTGTTTTTCTTGGGCTTAATATCAGTTTTGCAACTACCCCCAATCGTCCCCGCCAAACAAATCCGTTTATCATAAATAATACGAACTTCTTTTCTGCTGCGTTTGGATTTGGAGTGAGGCAAAACCTGAATATTTTTCAAATTAAATCCGAGGTACAAAAAAGCAAACTTCAATACCGGAGAATGCAGGATTTGCATTTGGCAGCACAAGACGGAATCATTTTGGAACTAAATAACGTATATAAAGAAGCGCTGGTGGCAGAATCAAAGGTAAATCAGGTAGATGAAGCCCTGACAAGGACAAAAAACTGGGTTCGCCATGAACAGCTCAATTACGATATAGGCTTTGGAAATTCGGAAAACCTGATTGAAGCCATACGCAAAGAGCTGGAATTACGTGTGCAGTTGAAACAAAATGTGTTTGAATTGAATAAAAAGATTGCTGAACTGTACAAAGCATCCGGATTGCCGGTTGATCAATTAAACATAGCTGAAAATGACTAAATTTATTTCAAAACTGTTTTTTCTTATCCAAATTTTGGTACTTGCTCTTTGGGTACCCGGCCTGGCTTATGTGCAGGATTCCGAATCTGTCGAGATCCGGCAGATGCTTGAGGAAAGAGATAAAGAAATCAAGGATATCCTCGGGCCCAAAGGGAAAGAGTACACCGTTGAGCAACGGGAAAAACTCAAAAATGTGATCAATGGAGTTATCGACTTCAGGGATATGGCAGAGTATGCTCTCGGAGATACTTTTCAGGAACTGGATGAGAATGAAAAAGATGAGTTTGTATCCCTGTTTTCTACTATCATCAGAGACAATTCCCTGAACCGCCTTGACATTTACAGGGCTGAAATAACTTACGATGAGATTTCAGTTGAAAACGGTACAGCAAGAGTAAATACAATTGCTCAACTTGAAGATGTACGTACACCTGTCTATTATGATATGAAAAAAGAAAATGATCAATGGGTGATTACCGATATGATTATCGATGATGTGTCAACAGCCGATTCATACAACAGGCAATTTCAAAGTATTGTGCGGAAAAGAGGTTATGATGCCCTTAAACAGAGCCTCGAAAAAAGAGCCGCGCGGGCTGAATCTGCTTCTTAATTCGTTTGTGGGGAAAAGAAATCGGACACTGTATCAATGACTAAACCCACATTTGAAAATTGACTAAACATGATTCAGTGATTAAAAAATGTACCCTCGCCGCCGGATTCAGATAGACCAAAAACAGGCTGAAAGCCTGGTGGCAATGAGGTTGGGGATTGTGCTGTGAGTCATCAGACCATGCCAGCCTTATTTAACCACAGCGAACACGGCGGATTCACAACGAGCACAGCGAGTCTACAACTGAGAACTGAACGCCGTGTACGTTGTGCGTCCGTGGTGTTCGCCGTGGTTTTTCCTGTTGATTTCAGAAGTGACATTCCCGGCCTGTTCAGGCTCAATATATAAGTTCACATCAGTCCCGATTTTTCTGATAATTCAAATTAAGGCTGAATGCATTAAGGCTTATTCTCACTAACTGGTTCCTTCGCTTCAGCTTCACCCTTTGAATTTTCACTGTCAACATCGTCTGAAAATTCGGTTTTTTCTTTCAGAAATGAACTGAATGCAAAAAAGCTGAGGTTTAAAACCTTCCCCAAAACGGTACGTGTTAGCAGAATAGCGGCAATTGCCGAAGCCGAGACTGCGAGGCCTTCAGATAAACCGATACCCAATCCTGCAAAAATTAAATCCCGGTTAGGCAAAAACGGAATCCGGCTCAGGATGATTTCTACGGAAAGAAAGGTAAACCAAACATACATGGGTGTATCAGGGATTACAACATCGTACATCACCACTACAAGGAAAAGGTTAACGGTAAGCCTGGCTGCATGTATCCCGAATATTTTATAGGCGTTATTTAAAGGCATTGAAATTACGAAGCGCCTGAATTTGATTACCAGGAAAACAATGATAAAGAATACTACCAATCCACCCCACAGGTAATTATTCGTGTCCTGGAAAATCCAATCCAGGATTTTTATCTGGCCGCTAAAGAAAAAAACGGATAGTAAACTAAACGCCACCAGGGTTGAAGCAACCGAAGAAATAATGTTGTTGTCCTTGATGATTTTAAAAATATCCATCTTTTTGTAATGCAGGGTTTTTTGAGCCCACATAAAAAAGTAAACTTCTCCGGAATAACCGAGTACATCTTTATTGTAAATATTTTTTAGCAGAAAAACGGGAATAGATCTTTTCCAGTCAAATTCCCAATTTATTTTGTAAATAATAATTTCAAAGAAAGGAAGTTGAAAATAAAGAAAGAAAAAGATCAGGTAGAAAAGCGGCTGAACCGGCATTGATTGCCAGACGTTTCCCCAACCCACATTCGATATCTCATATACGAGCCATATAAATACACCGGTGTTAAGCAATCTGCGAAACCAGACGCCCAGCTTTTTTCCTCTTTCACTGCGAAAAAAGTTACTAACTTGTTGCCGCAGATATCTGTATTTTAACTTCAATTAATCTAATTTGTTTTTCTTTTAACTCACAAATATAAAAGATTATTTACATCATCTTCAGATACTTTAGAGAATTTCACAGACCGGGCTCATGCGTCTAATGTTAATCACTCAGGATTTTCCGCCCGAAGTGGGAGGGATACAAACATATTCTTACGAATACGCCAGGCAATTGTCAAAATATTGTGAGTATTTCGCAGTTATTGCACCTTCTAAACCGGATTCAAAATTAACGGACAAAAAACTGAATTTTCCTGTGTTCAGGTTTAATATTTCAAACAGCCTTTTATTTCTTAAACTTTACCGTGAATTGGGAAATATTGTTGAACAAAATAATATAGATGCCACCTTTCATGCCCAGTGGCATACAACCTTACCTGCAGCTTCTCTCAGAAATAAAGGTAAACTGGAAAAAGTATTCTGCGCCGTGCACGGCAGGGAATTGTTGTTTAATCCCTATCATAAAAAATTTATCCTTGAGAACATTTATAACCGTTATCGAAAAAACAGCCTTCAAAAAGTTGACCATCTATACCCGGTGAGTGATTTTACGAGCAATGAGCTTGAGAAATACGGAATCGAAAAAGATAAAAAAACGGTTCAGCATAACGGCACCGATTTGTCTCAGTTCAATAAGAACCTTGTTGATGAAAAATCGAGAAAAAGAATTATTGAACGATACAATCTTTCAGGAAAAAAAGTAGTACTTACTGTCTGCAGATTGGTATCGAGAAAAGGTGTGGATATCGTAATAAAAGCTATAAAGAAACTGTCTGATAAGTATCCCGATTTGGTATATATCGTTATAGGAAGCGGCCCCGAGATGGACCATTACAAAGAATTGGCCCGAAACCTGGCTGTGGATGATAAAGTAATATTTACCGGCAGGGTAGAGGATGAGAAAGAATTTACTGCATTTTATGATGTGAGTGATGTTTTTGTAATGGTGCCCAGGTCAGGGAAAAGTAATGTGGAAGGATTCGGAATCGTTTACCTTGAAGCCAATGCGTTCGGTTTGCCTGTTATAGGAAGCAAGTCAGGCGGTATTCCAAGTGCAATAGCAGACGGAGAAACAGGCCTGCTCGTAGATGAAGATAATCCTGAACAACTTGTAACTGCCCTGGATAAATTGCTGGGTAATAGAGATTATGCCCGGAAATTGGGCAATAATGGTTTAATGAGAATAAAAAATGAATTGAACTGGGAAGTTCTCGGAAAAAAATTATATGATGACCTGCAAAAAAAAGTCAGCCAAACGAATGGAAATGCCTGAGTTAGATTACCGGTTCCGGACTGCTTACAATTGTATATAAAATGCTAAAAATTTTAAAATTTTTAAGTCCGCTTGTCGAGCTTTGCTATAAAAAGCCTTTCACCGTAATAACAGTTTCTGTTATTCTTTCAGTTATTGCGTCGATCTATGCAATGCAACTGCGGATCGATACCGATATTGCAAATCTTCTTCCAAAAACAAATCCAACGGTTCAGGCACTTGACAAATTACAGGAAGTGTCGGGAGGCGAAACAGAAATGGAAGTTGCCATCAAATCTCCAAGCTTTGATGCCAACGTTAAGTTTGCAAATGACCTGGTAAAAAAAAGCCTCGAGTTGTATTACCCGAGAAGG
>CAYPZI010000175.1:0-5235 GCA_964415185.1 uncultured Balneolaceae bacterium
ATGCGGGGGCGTGGATTGAAACAACAAAGGATGATTGTTATTTTTATCATAAAACGTCGCCCCCCATGCGGGGGCGTGGATTGAAACCGGCTTGGAAACGAGTATTCGCTGATAGTTGGTTGTCGCCCCCCATGCGGGGGCGTGGATTGAAACATCAAGACATCTTTGCTTCCCCGCCTGCAAATCGTCGCCCCCCATGCGGGGGCGTGGATTGAAACTGTATTTTAATATAAGGCGCTACCCTTACATAAGTCGCCCCCCATGCGGGGGCGTGGATTGAAACATTCATAACGGCAACCGGTTCGCTGGAACGATAGGTCGCCCCCCATGCGGGGGCGTGGATTGAAACAGGTTATCCACATGATCTCACAGGTTATCCACATAAGTCGCCCCCCATGCGGGGGCGTGGATTGAAACCTCTTTCCCTCGGTGAATTATCGGGAATGAGTAAGTCGCCCCCCATGCGGGGGCGTGGATTGAAACTTTAAGGTGCTAAGCAGTTCTTTGATCGATAAAACGTCGCCCCCCATGCGGGGGCGTGGATTGAAACAAATCACAACGGTCTTGAATTGTTTTCACATATTGTCGCCCCCCATGCGGGGGCGTGGATTGAAACTTCCGTTCGGTTTCGTTCCGCTTCAATGCCTTTTTAGTCGCCCCCCATGCGGGGGCGTGGATTGAAACATGATTCAACCGTTGATTACGCTATGTCCGTTTGTCGCCCCCCATGCGGGGGCGTGGATTGAAACAGATACTTTCGTACCGTTGGGAGCAACCAGAGCGGGTCGCCCCCCATGCGGGGGCGTGGATTGAAACGCGATGGCTTCACC
This sequence comes from uncultured Balneolaceae bacterium, assembly GCA_964415185.1. Classification (GTDB taxonomy): domain Bacteria; phylum Bacteroidota; class Rhodothermia; order Balneolales; family Balneolaceae; genus CAYVBJ01. The sequence continues at coordinate 831 of CAYPZI010000175.1, forward strand.
GCTGCCGGTGGCTTTGGGTGTCGCCCCCCATGCGGGGGCGTGGATTGAAACTCCGCCAGGTCTTTTTCCGCCATGGCCTGAATCAGGTCGCCCCCCATGCGGGGGCGTGGATTGAAACGCTGTGAAATTTTCATTCCAAGGGTCATTTCTATGTCGCCCCCCATGCGGGGGCGTGGATTGAAACTAAAGCTGTGGAATAAAGCGACACGTCGTTTGATAGTCGCCCCCCATGCGGGGGCGTGGATTGAAACCGGCAAAGTCGTTCAACAACTCCGGCTCTTGCCGGTCGCCCCCCATGCGGGGGCGTGGATTGAAACATTGATTAAATCAAATAAACATAAAGTTATATGCGTCGCCCCCCATGCGGGGGCGTGGATTGAAACGCCAATTGCCTCCCGCGACATTACGATATCGCCGCGTCGCCCCCCATGCGGGGGCGTGGATTGAAACCAGATGGTATTCGAAGTCCTTCAACTCGTCAGCATGTCGCCCCCCATGCGGGGGCGTGGATTGAAACATCTATTGTATAATATGTTATACTTAACTAATTGTCGCCCCCCATGCGGGGGCGTGGATTGAAACCCAATTGTTCTGCCGCTTGTCTTTAGCTATAAGGTCGCCCCCCATGCGGGGGCGTGGATTGAAACGCCGCTCCGAAAAAACGGGCGGCTTAAGCGACAGGTCGCCCCCCATGCGGGGGCGTGGATTGAAACGCCGGGCAAGCGTTTCATCCAGATATCATGCCCCGTCGCCCCCCATGCGGGGGCGTGGATTGAAACCTCGCTCAGAATAAAACAGATAGCGATACTCCCGGTCGCCCCCCATGCGGGGGCGTGGATTGAAACAGTTTATTCAAATTCGATATTAATACCGGGGAATGTCGCCCCCCATGCGGGGGCGTGGATTGAAACGTTGAAAATCATGAATCGGCGGCAGGGGCAAGTTTGTCGCCCCCCATGCGGGGGCGTGGATTGAAACGGAAAAAGAACGACAACAAATGTTATGGAACGAAGTCGCCCCCCATGCGGGGGCGTGGATTGAAACAACGCCACTGCTTTAAAATCATTTTATTAACCAGTCGCCCCCCATGCGGGGGCGTGGATTGAAACTGTATTTTAATATAAGGCGCTACCCTTACATAATGTCGCCCCCCATGCGGGGGCGTGGATTGAAACACGCCGGCGTCCAGCATTATTTTAGTACCCGACGAGTCGCCCCCCATGCGGGGGCGTGGATTGAAACTTTACATTTTTTCAATAAATCAAGTAATTCTATAGTCGCCCCCCATGCGGGGGCGTGGATTGAAACTTCGCAATTCCAGCAGGACATCAAGAACACATCGAGTCGCCCCCCATGCGGGGGCGTGGATTGAAACTTTGCCCGGCAACGATACTGCCTATCATTCGTTTGTCGCCCCCCATGCGGGGGCGTGGATTGAAACATTAAGGGGATTGTTGTTCGGATTGCTAAGTTGGTCGCCCCCCATGCGGGGGCGTGGATTGAAACACCTATTGCCGGATTTCGCTGGAATCACCGTTTCAGTCGCCCCCCATGCGGGGGCGTGGATTGAAACTTACGTTTTTTAGCCAATGATGTAGATTTTAACTCGTCGCCCCCCATGCGGGGGCGTGGATTGAAACACCAGATAAGCCGTTAGACGATGAGCCGTTTACTGTCGCCCCCCATGCGGGGGCGTGGATTGAAACAGAAGATAGGCTTTTACAACGCCACGCCGGTTGGTCGCCCCCCATGCGGGGGCGTGGATTGAAACAGCGCCGAATTCATGAACGCCTGCAGCTTCGAAAGGTCGCCCCCCATGCGGGGGCGTGGATTGAAACAAGTTATCCACATAATCTCACAGGTTATCCACATGTCGCCCCCCATGCGGGGGCGTGGATTGAAACTGCTCAGCAGAAAGTACGACCTGCCTGTCCAAAAGTCGCCCCCCATGCGGGGGCGTGGATTGAAACATGTCAACAGATTTTAACATTTTTTTTAATTCTGTCGCCCCCCATGCGGGGGCGTGGATTGAAACAGCGACCAGCGGTTGGCCAAAAAACAAAAGCGGGTCGCCCCCCATGCGGGGGCGTGGATTGAAACATTGCAATCGTGGCATCTATCGTTGCATCTATCAGTCGCCCCCCATGCGGGGGCGTGGATTGAAACAGTTGTCCCCGTCGGAACTATCGACCACAAAACGTCGCCCCCCATGCGGGGGCGTGGATTGAAACTGATATAACCCAAAATGGTTTTTTTCTTCTAAGGTCGCCCCCCATGCGGGGGCGTGGATTGAAACCGTATGATCGGTCCCCATGTTGCTTGCGACCTGCGTCGCCCCCCATGCGGGGGCGTGGATTGAAACCCGGTAGCGGCTCATTAACTCTATATATAGTATGTCGCCCCCCATGCGGGGGCGTGGATTGAAACTTTTCTTCATTGAATGTCATTCGGTTTTCTTCGGTCGCCCCCCATGCGGGGGCGTGGATTGAAACAACAAAGGATGATTGTTATTTTTATCATAAAACCGTCGCCCCCCATGCGGGGGCGTGGATTGAAACTTTTCCCGCTGCCGCTTTTGTTTTTTGGACAACGTCGCCCCCCATGCGGGGGCGTGGATTGAAACTACTGTCTCCAGGAATGTTACCTCGACGCGGTTGTCGCCCCCCATGCGGGGGCGTGGATTGAAACTCTGATCGCAACCGCAATCGAAAAGAAAGAGAAGATGTCGCCCCCCATGCGGGGGCGTGGATTGAAACGGGTCGTTTCTGCTGGCTGGTTGTTCTGGAGTCGTCGCCCCCCATGCGGGGGCGTGGATTGAAACTTTTCAATATCATATTCTTTTTTGCAATTCTTGGTCGCCCCCCATGCGGGGGCGTGGATTGAAACGCTGCTGAAGGTTCGCTGGCGTTCTGTTTTGGAGTCGCCCCCCATGCGGGGGCGTGGATTGAAACATCCCCGGCGCGCAGGCGTGGTACATCGCGCACGGTCGCCCCCCATGCGGGGGCGTGGATTGAAACGGATCGGCTGCGCCAGAGCCATTGCCCAGCAATTCGTCGCCCCCCATGCGGGGGCGTGGATTGAAACCCCGAATGCGCTGCCGACCGGTCAAGTCAACAGATGTCGCCCCCCATGCGGGGGCGTGGATTGAAACGGTTAGGCAGTGGATACTAAAGACGCGCGAGCCTGGTCGCCCCCCATGCGGGGGCGTGGATTGAAACGCCGTCACCCGCTCCGGCGTCACGGTCCCCTCCAGGTCGCCCCCCATGCGGGGGCGTGGATTGAAACGTTTATACCATGATTTCCAAAGGGTTTGAATTAGTCGCCCCCCATGCGGGGGCGTGGATTGAAACTTTTCCCGCTCCCGCTTTTGTTTTTTGGACAACCGGTCGCCCCCCATGCGGGGGCGTGGATTGAAACATTCCTGATGAGCTTCCATAAACTGTTCATAAACGTCGCCCCCCATGCGGGGGCGTGGATTGAAACTTTCTATAGCCTTCTCTATTCTTAAAGCTTGTAATGTCGCCCCCCATGCGGGGGCGTGGATTGAAACAGTAGCATCACCATAGCAGAACACTCCTGCAGTGTCGCCCCCCATGCGGGGGCGTGGATTGAAACCCGCCCCGTCGTTGTCGATATAGGTACTCTGGCCGTCGCCCCCCATGCGGGGGCGTGGATTGAAACCTTAATCGGCTTAAAATCCCTTTGCAGGATTATTTGTCGCCCCCCATGCGGGGGCGTGGATTGAAACAGCCCTGACGCTCAAACTAGCCACCTGATCGTCGTCGCCCCCCATGCGGGGGCGTGGATTGAAACGCCGCACCGTGGTCGCGAGCACTTCGCGACCGCAGTCGCCCCCCATGCGGGGGCGTGGATTGAAACAGAAAATAGGCTTTTACAACGCCACGCCGGTTGGTCGCCCCCCATGCGGGGGCGTGGATTGAAACTACCTGCAGGACAGATATTAAACCTGCTAATAGAGTCGCCCCCCATGCGGGGGCGTGGATTGAAACTGCATCTGTATCGACATCATGAATTGTGCAGAATGTCGCCCCCCATGCGGGGGCGTGGATTGAAACTTGTTGCTTGTAATTTGCATTCAAGCGAACAATATGTCGCCCCCCATGCGGGGGCGTGGATTGAAACGCTGTTTACGTCGATATGGCTCGTTTCTTCCTCGGTCGCCCCCCATGCGGGGGCGTGGATTGAAACGCTAAAGTATGACTCACAGTCACCCTTTTGCCCGTCGCCCCCCATGCGGGGGTGTGGATTGAAACATTAACCATACATTACACCTTTTTTTTTGAATGGTCGCCCCCCATGCGGGGGTGTGGATTGAAACGCAATGCGAGCAAAGCTTTCTGCAGGCCTGTAGCTGTCGCCCCCCATGCGGGGGCGTGGATTGAAA
>CAYPZI010000176.1:0-5228 GCA_964415185.1 uncultured Balneolaceae bacterium
AGATAGCTTAAACCGGTGAAAAGAGCGGTTGAAATGATGGATAACCCCGAATGCTTTCGGGACGTACGGTGGTGTGAGAGGCGCACTCAGCTCAATCTTGGGCGGAGCTGCCTACTCGATTATAGCAACCTCTACTCGATTTCTAAAAATTTACCAGGTTCATGAGCTTTCATGACTGATGGTAACTTCTCAACCAGTGGGAATAAATCTTCATACGTATTGGTTCTGGCTTTCAGAAGTACCACCAAGATAGAAGAAGAGGGGATAGATTGTTGGAAACTCAGATTTTTTCACTGGTAATAAAAATATCAAATTCTTTCTCGGCAACTGACAATAACTTTCCATTCGAAAGACTCGCCCACCCCATTTCAGGAGTAGTCTTAACAAAAAAGTTCGAATCTAATTCTTCAATTCTATACTTCAATTTCTTTGGAAGGCATTCATCCATCAAAATCTTGATCATTGCGGCTGAAGTAGTTGATCTTTAAATCTCTCAAGCACCTGAATAGCTTGTCGTTTGGTTACAGTTGGAAAATCTTCCAGAAATTCGTTTAAGGAATGGCCAGCCTCCAGATATTCAAAAAAAGTGCTAACCGGAACACGGGTACCTTTGAAGACAGGTGTACCACCAAGAATGTCTTTACGCCTTTCGATTAGATTATTTGGAGAAGTCATTTCTATGGAAGAAAGATATGTCGTTGATTAAGTAATATAGTTAACGATCAGGCGACTTGGAAATTTTTAAAAATCTGATGGGTAAGATTTGAAGAAGTTGCTTTAACGGTTTGGCATTTCTGCGGCGTGGCTATGAGTTCAGAATTCGGGCAAAAAAAGCTTGCACGACCGCAGGAAATGCTGGTTATGCCGATAAACCGGTGGCTATTGTGATTTCAAAATATCGATGTGAAGCAATTGCTCTTCTCTTATCACATGAATGATATACACAATGTCATCATCTATCCGATAAAAGATTCTGCAGGGCGGTAAAACGATTTCCCGATAAACGGATGCTTCAAATTCATCTAAACCTTTTCCACTTTTCGGATGGTCAGCTAAATAGTCTATCCGTTTGAAAGCCTCTCGAACTAAATTTTTTGCCGCTCTTGGATTATCCAACGAAATATAATCTGCAATTTCATCAAGCTCATGAAGAGCCGGTTCCGTCCAAATTATTCGAGCCATCGAGCCATGCGCTTTTTGGCATCTTCATGTGGAACAATACGGTCTTCAAGAATGGCCTTTTCCCCTCTGGCCAAACCTTCCAACAACTTTAACTTCTTTTGAATCTGCTCAAAATGATCTACGTCAACCAGGTAGGCAGATGGTTTTCCGTGCTCTGTGATCAATACCGGCTCTTTTTCCTCCCTGAGTTCCTTTAAGAGTTTTGTTGCCTGGCGTTTGAGTGTTGTAACAAGTTCTGTCTTCATAGTGATACTATAGTACTACTTTTCAAAACTATTGGCAACTCTCACGAATCATTGGCATAACGCTTGTTATTTTACCTATCTTTCGATAAACAAACCAGTAAACGTTATGAAAATACAAAGAATATATCTGGATACATCTGTAATAGGCGGATGCCATGATATAGAATTCGCCACTTGGTCGAAGGGCTTGATGAAAGATTTCAAACTGAAAAATTATCTGCCTGTTTTATCACAGCTAACATTTGATGAAATAGGCAAAGCTCCGTAACCTGTTCAGGATACGTTGACGGATTTACTGGATTATAAACCCGAAATTTTGGATATAACTGAATCTGCTCTTGACCTTTAGCAACAATATTTAAATCGTAAAATTCTAACGCCAAAATTTCGAGACGATGCTTTGCATATAGCCTTGGCTTCATTGGCAAATGTAGATGTTTTGGTAAGCTGGAATTTTCGCCATATTGTTCATTATGATAAGATTCGACTGTTCAATGCCGTTAATATTGAAAATGGGCTAAAATCCATCGATATATATTCACCGCGTGAGGTGACCAATTATGAAGAATAAAAAATTTGACACTATTAAGACGTTTCGGTCTATTCGTGATGAGAACTACGAAAAGACTAAAAATATGACTCGCCAGGAGTTATTGAAGTGGTATAAAAAGAGAGGAGAAACTGCAAAAGCTAAATTTAAGAAAACCACCAAAAATTCAAAGGTTTCCGGTTAATTTCTTTGTGTTTTGAAGCAATTATTCTCGATGTAAGAAGGAAGGTAAAATAACGGCTTGGCGTTTAACCGGTTTTGCCATTGACAGCTACTAAAGTGACAAAAAGCAAGACACACCGCAACACTGAAAATTTTTATTGCCAACTATGGTCGGCAAAATCCGGTTGAAACGCTGGTTAGCCGTAGTTTACTCGTTATTAGGAACGATTTCGTAAAATGTGCCTGCCTCAGCATTTTTAATTGCCTCAGAAGCAGATTTAATAAATGCCAACAGATCCTTGTAACGATTGGACTTTGCTTTAAGAGCAATTACAGCAATAGAGTATTTTGAAAGTTCCTGTTGATAAGGAAGATTTTGATCTATAATGATAAATATATCAAATTCTTGCTGGGCTTTCTTAAGTAGCTTTCCATTTTTTATTCCGGTCCATCTCTGACCTGTAACGGTAGATACCTGATATTCCGTACTAATCTCTTGAAATCGGTATTTAAGCTTGACAGGCAGGCATTCATCGAGAAGAATTCTAATTCTCGTCATTTGGAACTGACAACTCTTTTTTGGGCTCGTTCAATCAGGGCAATGGCCTGCTCACGTTCTACAGAAGGGAAGTCCTCGAGAAAATCTTCAACAGTATCTCCGGCTTTCAGGTAGTCCCAAATGGCTTTTACCGGTACACGAGTTCCTTTAAAAACCGGTGTTCCACCGAGAATCTTTTTATTACGGGAAATGATTTTATTTGAACTCTTTTTGATCATATTAAAAAAATACACAATATCCGGCTAAGAATAAACGACAAGAAAAACTACGGCTAACGGCTTGGTAAATAAGCGGCACGGCTAATTACTTGAATGTAAGTAACTAAACGCAAACGTTTCCGCTTGATTTGCTGGTTATAGGGCGCTTGTTGGGTAGGTTTAGGAATTATTGATATGTTGGCAACTGCTTTCCTTTGATTCCATCAGTTTAATATAGGCTTTCAATCAAAATTAATTACAACCTTGCCAATAAAGCCACCCTTTTCAGCATGAGCGTAAGCTTGCTTGTATTCCAAAAAGCCAAATGTTTTGTGAATAGGAATCTGAAAATTCTGTAGTTCTGAGAATGCTGCCAATTTTTCCAAAAAAACTCTGTTTGGAGCACCCAAAATAACCTGATGTTTCTTAGACGAAATCAGGTTGAAAATTTTACTGCCAATAATTTGGCTTAAGGCAGGGGCGGGATTAAGAAAAGTACCTCCCTTTTTCAATAATTTTTTTGCGCTGCTGAAATCCAGTACATTAGCTGTGTCAAATACGATGTCGTACTTCTCTCCGTTATTAAAAATACTTTCCTTCTGATAGTTAATCACCGTTTTACAGCCTAGTTTTTTGGCAAAATCTACGCCAGAAGTGCTGCAAACACCAGTGATATCCAAATTCTCTCGTGAAGCGATTTGAGTAGCCCAAATGCCCATATTCCCAACACAACCATTGATCAGTATTTTTTGATTGGGCTTCATTCTGACAGATTTATATAGACCAATCATAACGGCAATTCCAACCGTAGAAATGGAAGCGGCTTGTTCAAAACTGATATTTTTAGGCTTATGAGTAATTAAATCTGCCAATACAGCAACTTTTTCTTGAAGGGAACCACCCCGTTTTTGATTGCTGAAGCCAAAAACTTCATCACCTGATTTAAATGAAGTAACTTTTTTGCCCACCTTTTCAACGATACCCGAAAATTCTCTACCCATAAACTGTGGGAATTTTTTCCCTGACATCATCTTCATTTCTCCTTTGCGGAACTTCCACTCAATGGAGTTTAATGAAACAGTTTTTACCCGTACCAGTATTTCCATGTCACTGATGATTGGTTCTTGCGCCTCTATTATTTCGAGCACTTCCGTACCCCCGAATCGATTATAACCTAATGCTTTCATTCGATGCTACATAAAAGTTTTAATTATAGTTTATGCAGCAAATTTAAATCGGAATTCAACGTGATAATTGTATCAGATCACTGTTTTTTCTGAGCCCGGATGGGGAAATGCCGGTTGTTTGATGCATGGTTTTTATGAAATTAGCAGAATCATAAAACCCTGTATCAAATGCAATTTCGGTTATTGATTTATCTTGCTCATTTAATAGCATTTCTATTGCGATTCTCATTCTTGTCCACAATAAGAATTTTGAAATGCTGCTTCCGGTTTCTGACTTGAACAAGGCGGCAAGCCTTGAAGATGACAGGAAAACTTTTTCTGATATTTTTTTCAAATCAATTTTTTGATGATAGTTCTTTCTGATTAAATCTATGACTGACTCAATTCTGGAATCAATATTTAAAGGTTTATCCATTTGGGACAAGCTTTTGATGATGTTTCGGGGAATTGCATCTTTTAGAGGGCTGCCTTTTAATTGGAACAGGTTAATTAGCTGACCATTTTCATAAAGAGGGATGCAATCAATGCCTTGTTCAAATAATTTCCCGATTAATGTTCCAGATGATGAGAAAACTTCTATGTTAAGGATGCTTACTGTACTTTTCATATTGGTACAGCGATGGGAAACCTGGGGTTTAATGATAAATCCTCCAATATTTTCAAATTGTTTCCCATTTATCAATGAGCTAAATGTATGATCATGACTATATACAATCTGGTATGCTGAATGCCGATGAATTTCAACGTCAAGGCCAAATGTTTTAAAACAAAGAATATATGTGTTTGAACTTATGCTATTTACCATATCAGTTGTTTTTAAAAAATCCTGTTGCCAACATATGGCATATTACAAACACTGTTCAGGTTATCCTTGCTACGTAAGCAAACTTTATTCACGTTATTCTTGAAATTAAGGAGATAACGGAATAAAAAATAAGAGTCAATATCACAGATTGAAGCTCATCTAACCTTGTAAAATTTACTTAGAAAAGCGAGATTCTTGGGTAGCCCTATAACGGTTTGGCAATTCTGCTGCGGGGCGACCAACTTTGAAGTCGAGGGACCAATGCGAACCCGTCAGCAGGAATTGCAGGTTGAACTAAGCCGCTAAGCGGCAGGTTGTTATCCCACTCAAAACTCGTGAAA
>CAYPZI010000177.1:0-5216 GCA_964415185.1 uncultured Balneolaceae bacterium
CCCATCATGGCCATCCGGCCGCCCACAAACCGGGAATCCCACCCCAGGGTTTGAATCGAGGCGGCCGCGCACCTCATCAACAGCCCGTAGAAAAGACTCTGATGGGAACGTGCCATCCGGCGAAGATCTCCCGGAAGCGTAACGGTAACCATAAAGTGCTCGACCGGCAGCAGTAGTTTCCCGGTTTTCTCCAGCCAGTCCTGAGCCCGATTGTTGCCACACTTGTTGCAGTTGCGGTTCCCGCAAGAGTGGTAACTATACTGCAACCGGTCGCAATCCCGGCAATAATACATGGCCCCGCCCATAACCGGCGTGCGGCAAGCTATGATGTCCATCATGGCTTTGCGATGAATGGCGGGCATGCGATCCCCATAGAGCCTGATATACTCTCCGCCATAGACCCGCATCACATCGGCCACTTCCAGGGCCGGGAGACTCATTGCAGCTCAACCATCACCTGGTTGATCTTCTCCGCCACGCCCTGGGTCAACAACGGCATCAGGTGGGTATAGATCAGCGTGGATTCAAGCGACTTGTGCCCGAGATACTCGCTGATAATGCGAATATCGACGCCTTCTTCGAGCAGATGTGTGGCATAGGAATGCCGCAGGGTGTGTACATGAGCATCTTTTTGAATGCCCACCTCCTTCAAAGATTGACGGAATACCTTTTGAACCGAACTAATGGGCAGGTGTCGGGTGGCCTCCGACTCAGGCAGGCCCGGTGACGCATTACCCGAATGTTAGCTAACACGGCGCGAACTTCTTCACGCGTGAGAACCACCGGTTAATTTTTCACGAGTTTTGAGTGGGATAGCAACCTGCCGCTTAGCGGCTTAGTTCAACAAACCTATCCCATCATTGTAAGTCGAAGTCTGATTGAATATCTTATCAATACACAAAAAACCTTTTAAAGTACTGATATGGATTTTTTTATTTCAAAAGAGATCGAACCCCTTTCCGAGTTCAGCGGGTTAACGAAATTGTCAGGGGCAAAAGAGGGATTTCTCCGGATACAGCCTGGTTACTGTCTGAGGTGTTCGATACCTCTCCTGAATTCTGGCTGAATTTACAGGCTATGCATGATTTATCGTCTAATCGGCCAAGTAAACACTTCAAGTCCCTCAAAGCTGTTCAGCCATAACCAGTGTTTTCTGAGGACCACGCCTTCCAAAGCGTTGTTTTCAAATCCGGATTGCAAATATTGACGAAACTGTTAAACTACCCCTGCTAACATGGCCGCACAAACGCCAGGCCGTTAGCCGTATTAAATATTTAAAATGATTAATACCTTAAATATTCGTTCAGAACAGGAAAAAGATACCAAGCGAACAAACCAGATTATAAAGGCTGCTTTTAAAAACCATCCGCACAGTAATCAAAAAGAACATTTATTGGTAGCAGAATTAAGAGATAACAATGCCCTTTCGGTATCTTTAATTGCAGAAATTAATGGTAAGATTGTTGGGCATATCGCATTTTCTGCGATTACAATAAATAAAGAATTTAATTCTTGGTATGGCCTTGCTCCTGTGTCGGTTGATCCTGAATATCAAAGTCAAGGTATTGGATCTGTATTAATTGAAAATGGCCTCAAGGAGTTGAAAAAAATGGGAGCCAAAGGATGCGTCTTGGTGGGTGAGCCAGGTTATTATAAACGCTTTGGGTTTGATCACCAAGACACACTTTTATATAAAGGTGTTCCTGAAGAGTATTTTCTCGTTCAACCCTTCAGAAGTGAAATTCCTAAAGGCGTAGTTAAGTACCATAAAATATTCGATAAATACGGATAGCAAGCGTTTAAACGGCGGACGCAGACACGTCTTTAAATAAATTTTTTGCCAATATTTATTTAAATAAGTAGCCTTTTTAGAAAATCATAATCCCTGTGCCGGTTTAACGCCGGCCCGTTAGGTGGCGCGGAAAGCTATTCGGAAACTGGAATACTTCTTACTTTTTGTTACTGTTATAACATAGTCCACTTGTTAAACTAATAATCTGATTATCATTGCAGAAGCAACATTAAAGCAAAAAGTGATGGATAGCATTGATAAACTGCCTCAAAATGCTACTCCGGATGAAATCATGGAACGTATTTATATTATCCACAAAATTGAAGTCGGTCTAAAACAGTCGAAGCAAGGTGATGTAGTAGAACATGAAGAAGTACTGAACAAAATTGATCATCCGCTTGTCGCAGCATAACCTGCCCCGACTTATTCGGGGAAAATTTGGGTTATGCAAACTTTTTCTCGGTGTAAGAGCTAAAACCTAATTGGGCAGATAATCACCTTTTTACAAGCAAGCCAAATGTTGCCTAAAAAACCCTGTTAATAGCTGGTTAACAATGCGCCTTAAGCAGACCTTTTAAGATTATTACCTTAAACTATTCCTCAGACGAGGATTCCTTCCTTAATGCTTGCAGAATTGAATAAGCCCGAATTTGCCCGTGTGAAGCATTCCATACCACTTCACCTTCATGCAATATCAAAACCTGCGGCGATTGGTGGATAACTCCTGTTTTGGAAGCGGCAGCATTCGAGATATCCCGCATCCGGACCACGTTGATATAATGACAATCGGCCAGTTTACCAATAGCTTCCGAGGCCGATTCGATTTCGCCCTTGGCAAACCAGCAGATACTGCACGAATTGCTATGCTTGTAAATCAACTGCGGTTTTTCAGTTGATAATTTAAGAATTTCATCGATTTCGGAGATTTCTTCCGGGTAATTCCAGAAAGAGGAATCCACATCGCTTCCGGAAAAAGCTTTCTTAATTCCTGAAAATAAACTCATATTGATTTTTAGTTTCCTAAACAGACTCCAATATCCTGAGCTGTCTTTATTGTATCGTTGTCGATCGGCACCGTCTTTATTTTATTTGCGACATCCGCTATCGGGATTCCAATAATACGGTTTTCACGCATAACAATCAGATTGTTAAAGATCTTTTTTTCAATTGCACGGATGGCGGCAGCACCGAACCTGAGTGATATTAACCGGTCGTAGGTTGAGGGCGTTCCCCCGCGTTGCAAGTGTCCCAGTACCAATGACCGAGCCTCTTTACCTGTCTTTTCCTGCAATACTTTTTCCAGGTGCTCGCCAATACCCCCCAAAATTTCCGACTGACCCGGTTTCTTGCCTTTCACAAATCGCTCGCCATCCTCTTAGCAGGCTCCTTCTGCTACGACTAAGATTACATGGTTTTGTCCTTTTTCTTCTCTTTCTTTCACCTTTTCAACGATGGAATCGATCGAAAACTTGATTTCCGGGATCAGGATTACGTCTGCCGATGCCGAAAGGCCGGCATGAAGGGCAATCCAGCCTGCATAGCGGCCCATGACCTCTACTACCATAATACGCCGGTGAGCTTCAGCAGTGGTTGTAATTTTATCAATTGCCTCGGTAGCCGTATTAACTGCTATTTTCATACCTCAGCCGGCTCTTCCATTTCAATACCGAGAAACGAAAGCGTTTCATACAGGCCATTCATTCCCAGCCCTCTGCGAATGAGGCCGGGCCTGTTACCCGTAAGATCCAAAACGGTTGTATTCTCGGATGGCAGCGGCTGCTGATTATCAATCGTTACATCAACCATATGATCAAACCGCGACAAAAACAGCTCCCGGCTTGCATCCGAGGGATTGCCATATTCTACATTGTCAAGTCTTGCAGTTATAGCCGTAAGGGGATTACTAACGGATTTAATGATCTCCAGGCAGATCGGATAGTCCGGAACCCGGATCCCAACGGTTTTCTTTTTAGGATGCTGCAAAAGCCGGGGAACCTCCCGCGTGGCAGGCAAAATAAATGTATAAGGGCCGGGAATCATTCGTTTAATTAGTTTGAAATTATCATCAGTCAGGTTGGCGAACGTGGATACATGTTCGAGGCTGTGGCAGAGTACGGACAAATGGTCGTTTTTGCCCAGGTTGCGGATCTGCCTGATCCTGTCAATGCCCTTTTTGTTTTTATAATCACAACCCAGTGCGTACTGGCTGTCGGTAGGCAGCAGAATTACCGACCCGTCATTTTTAATACTGTCTGCGATTTCAAAAACCCGCTTTTGATGTGGTGTTTCGGGATGAAGTTTTATGCGTTCGGCCATTTTGATTTTTATATTAATATTAGAGTTGTTAATGTTATTAATATCACTTAGCTACTTCAAGATGTTTTATATTCAGACAAGATACAAGTACAGGAAATCATAAAAGTTAAACGAATTCCTGCAATGATCTGTTTCCATAAATAAATGACAACCTAAATTTAAAAACGACTAAATCCATGAATACCAAAGTAAAAGCATATTGGCTGGGACACTCGGCATTTAAATTTGTATCACCGGCAGGAAAAATTATTTACGTTGATCCATTCTTAAGTCAAAATCCAAATACACCCGATGATTTTAAAAATCCAACCGAAGCCGACTATATTTTATTGACTCACGGGCATGAAGATCATGTGGGAGATACGATTGATATAGCAGAGAAAACGGGGTGTACGGTTGTTGCCCAGGTGGAACTCTCCCATTTGTTGAAAAAGCACGGATTGAAAGAAGAACAGCGAGTGGAATTCAACAAAGGCGGGACTGTTCATTATGATGATTTCTCCGTCACGCTTGTTTCGGCAAACCACAGTTCGTCGTTCGGTGGTGAGTATGCCGGTGAAGCAGGCGGGCTTGTAATTGCTTTTGATGACGATATCACCTTTTACCATCTCGGCGATACAAATATTTTTTACGACCTCGAAATTTACGATGAACTCTACGAGCCGGATGTACTTGCCGTTCCGATGGGCGACCATTACACGATGGGGCCTGAAGAAGCTGCGATGGCTGTTGAAATGTTAAACGCCGAAATTGCCGTTCCGATACATTACGGAACATTCCCTGTGCTGACAGGTAAACCCGAAGATTTCAAAAAATTCACCGAACAGCGATGCGATACAGAAGTGTTGATTCCCAAAGCGGGAGAGAATTTTTTGGGATAGGCGGGGAGTAGACAGTAGGCAGTTGTCAATCAGCTTAGAATCGCGGATTAAATTGATTACGCGGATTTCACGGATTTATTAAGGCAGTTGCCTGAACCGGATATTCTACGAAGGTTTATCTTTGATAAGGGATTATAAACCTACGGGTGCAAACGAACGCTTTTTTTATTTGATGATCTTACTTCAATACTCTCCGCGGCCTTGGCGCTCCTCATGCGTACTCCGCG
>CAYPZI010000178.1:0-5211 GCA_964415185.1 uncultured Balneolaceae bacterium
TTTTTTAGATCAACCCGAGCTATTTCATAAAGCGGTCATTCAATTTGTCTCTGAGCAATGATCTTATAAATCTTTTAAAATGGGCAGGTCTAATCCCGGAGATATTTTTATGCACCTATATGATCCTGCTACCGGGAAAAAATCCGTTCTACCAGATAACTATATTCTGTTTAGTTACAAATCTGATGATACTGATGTTTGGAAAGGTGCCCTTTATCAGATTTTGGATAAACAAAAATCGTTTAAAACTAATTCTTATAGAAAAAGCGCATTCCTAAATCACGGAATAACAAGCATTGCCTATTGACGTCCAAACGATTCTTGCTGGAATTCAAAATTGATCGTCACACAGCGGAAATGCCAAACCGTTGTAGAGATTTCCTATACCTACAATATGATCTCAATTTGTTGTATATTTTAAATCATGAAATCAACCTCCAAAAAGAAAGATATTGAGGTTATCTCCCGCGATGCCATGAAATCGCAAAGGGCTGCATTTCGTATTGAAGGAATGAATATATCCAAAAAACGGGCTGAACAAATTCGCCGGGAAGTTGTCAGGGAATTTCAAAATGGATCTGCTACTTCAGGCTCCTGAATAGTTGGATCATTGGTTCATAATTCTTATCTGCAGCTGCCTGAGCTTAAGGTATTCTTTTCTCTGTTATCTTTTCAAAATTGAACCTTTTGAAGCCATTTTTAATCATCTACAACTATGCCAGCTATTAAAAGGGATAATTCAAAAACAGACATTGATAAAAGTTCACTGGTAGCTGAAAATTCTGTCATATCAAGATTTCTAAATGCTTTATATGCAATAGTTCTTGGAATTGTCCTCGTTCAGGTTTTCTATTTTTTTACCGGCTCAGGAACTGTCGTCGTTTTGTATGACAATATCCTCTTTTTCGCATTCCTGGGTATATGTTCAATTCTTGGATGGATTGTCGGTGACAGTTTCATCGTCTGGCTTAAAGATGAAATTGGTAACTGGAAATTTTGGTGATTTATTTTGACAGATAAAAGGTGCCTGATTATTAATTATCAGATTTGTTCGTTTATCTGTAAATTAGCATATAAACGCAATTTTCAAGGTTATGATCACTGACTTTAAAGAGATAGAACATTCAGCACTCGAACTGGACAAAAAGCATCGGGCAGAACTGGCCACACGGCTAATCAAGAGTTTGGATGAAGAGATCGACTCTGATATTGAACAGGCATGGATTGATGAATTAACCCGTAGAAAAAAAGAAATAAAATCAGGCAAGGTATCTCCTCTGTCGGGAGAGGAAGTTCATAAAGAGGCTAGAAAAATCCTTAACAAGTGACTTTTCAATATCACCCTGAAGCGGCTAAAGAAGACCGCAGAATTTTGTTAAACAGATTTCCTTACGGTCTTATCTATGATGTCTCAAATGAAATGATAACGATTAATGCTATGATGCATTTGAGTCGAAGACCGAAATATTGGAAGTCGAGAAAATAACTTACGTTATAACAAGGCGTTTCAAGCGGATTTTAACGTAGCGTTAGTTGCCACTTAGAAGTTTTTGGTTGTTATTGCCGTTGGTAAAAAAACATCTTGTTAAGTTCGCTTAAACGCTGGGTCGTTTTAAACCATTTACCCAAATGATAAGAGATCTGTTAATCATTTTTATTTTCTCTTATCCCCTGGCTTCATTTGCTAAGGACGACACTTGTCATATTTATGATTTTTCAACAGTTGTTGACTGCCAACATCTTTCTTTCGAAAACGATTTTAAATTAATTTATGACGGAGCATATGGAAATAATAGACCAGAGACTGTAGACACATTAAAGCTTATACGTTTTGAGTATTTAAATCATGAACGTACGGCATTAGATACTTTAGAAATTATTTTGTCTGAAAATCAGGCACACATTTTTACGGATATAGTAATAGTGAATCGATAACCCACACCCATGGCGAGGAAATGCAGGAAGGATTAACTGGGTTTGCATTTGAAGAAAATGGTAAATTGCTGTTTAGGAGAATTGAGTTTAACCTGCTGGATTGATACCGGTAAAAATAAACGTGCAATTAATAGCATTTTCAAACCGGGTAACGGATAGTAAGTTGAAATAGATTTTCATTGACTACAACTTAACCGCTTCTTCTGCGTAATTATAGTTGATCATCGATCTTTTCAAACAGTTCTCATGAAGGTTATATTAGCGGCATGCAGAGGTTGAGGCAGATTTTATTGGTAATATTGATATCGTTAATTCCTTTCTTGATCATAGGTCAGCCTCAAGTGAAAGGTATAGTCCTGAATATGGAAACAGGTGAATTTGTGCCGTTTGCACATGTTATGACTTTGGACGGTGATTCCGGAGCAATATCGGGAATCGATGGTACATTTACACTATCAATAAGAAGCGGAAGGATTCCCGATTCATTGAAAATTACCAGTCTCGGATATGTGGAACAGATAATTCCCGTTGATCAAACTCGAAATCTTATAGTGAAGTTGATTCCTAAAATCTATGAAATGGATGATATCTCGGTATATGCTGAAGATGAATCGCAGAGTGTTATAATGGGCACGGTATTTAGCCCGAATGTATTGTATGGATGGCCCTCTTTTTCAAATCTGTCCGGGTTAGGCGAAACCCTTTCAAGTTTTGCCATTCCAATCAACTGGCCTTTTGAAAAGCCGTTTACACCCGAAATAGCCAGGATCAGAATGGCAGTTACGGCCGGCGATTCAGTTATGATCCGGGTTAGAATGTTAAGCAGACATCCGGAAACCGGATTGCCTCATAAAGATTTATTGTATGACCAGATTATTTCCTCAAAAATAGATGAAAACGGATGGGTGGATTTTCGGTTTGAGGCGGGAAAATACTGGTTTCATGAGAAAAAGATATTTCTTGTGTTTGACTGGGTTTCCAGTAGCAGCCAGTCATCTTACATAGCGCCGATGTTTACCCAAAAAAATGATGATGACGCCTCCTATTTTCTTTACCGTCACAGCAGTGATACTGAATGGACCAAAACGGAAAAAGAATTGATTTACAGTCTGTTTGCACGGTATTGATTACGTTTAGAATCACGTATTTGGCAGATTAAACTAATTCCACAGATTTTTGATAGGCAATAATTCTGAAATAAAAAAGTCTTGATACCCCAATGCTACCTGTTGTATTTATTTCTTTGATTCAATTTTAATCTATGTTACAATACGGTTCGGCAGGAGCCTAAAAAGCAGCGTAGCTGTGGCAAATGCCCCCAAACCCTCCGCCTGGATTTTGGAATCGGCAATGAATCAAACCGGAGGGGGGTGCAGGAAATTACGGTAGGAATTACAGACTTTTTTGGACGATCATGGGAAAATGATATATCATCAAGCTTTCTTTGAGGTATTGATAATTATAAATGAAATTGTATCAAAATATGATTTCAAGAAGTGAGTTATACTGTATAGTGTATTATTATTCACTTCCTGAAATAATTTTAAAAAGATTAAAAAAAGATGAACAATCAAAAATTTTTACTGCTTATAACAGCTTTGATACTTGCCAGCGCCGCCTTTTGGGGATATATGTTTTATTCGAATAATACCTCATCAGATTCCAACGGGATTTTGACAATGGATGACAGCGAGTTTGCAACTGTAACGATGTACCGTTCGGAAGGATGCCAATGTTGTGTAAAATGGGCCAAGCACATGCAGGATAACGGCTTCATTGTAGAGTCGCAAACAGTAGATAACCTGCTTGAAATGAAATCGCAAAACGGCGTGACACCCGAGCTGGCTTCCTGCCACACTGCATTTGTGGATGGGTACATCATAGAAGGACATGTACCTGCTGAAGATGTAAAACGTCTTTTGAATGAAAAACCTGATGCTGCCGGAATCACCGTACCCGGGATGCCAATCGGATCACCCGGAATGGAAGGAGCCTATGTGCAGAATTACGATGTCATTCTTTTTGACAAAGAAGGCGGAGAAGAAGTGTTTGCAACTCACTGATCATCAAAAGTAGTGATAGTCTTGATCCGTGCTTTAACTGAAAAATTTTATGCCTGATCAAGATGAGAAGAGAGGCCTTTTACGGATGATTTTCAGAATGAGCGCATAAAGATCCTGATCCTTATAGTTATACCTGAACTCACACTCTTTCAGATGGTAGTAGAGAGTGGATTGATGAAGGCCCCTGAATTTTGAAAGCCTGCTTTTAATATACCCGGTGAACCCCTCAATACGGTTATACTTTTTCATATATGAAGGTCCGGACTCATTTTTCAGATGTCTGAGCGATAAATGCCATTCACTTCTCAAATCAAACAAAACATCTGTGTTTTGGATAAAACCGGGATTAGAAGATATATTACTATCTTTTTCAGTTGCACACTCTAAAATCAATTGAAGATGTTTTTTTGTTATTTCCGAAATAAATACTTTCGAATCACTTTCCGAAAGCACAATAACAGAGTGATCACCCTTCATGGTCTCACCGGGTTCCATCGAATTCAGCATCACCGACGGGTTTGATATTTCACAATACTCAGCAATTCTCTGCCGGATACCGTTGAGATAACGATTAATTGTATTCCGGTTCAAACCGGTAATTTCCGAGATTTGATTGGCAGTCAGATCCAGTGAAAAAAGCTTCACTATCTGCCTGAATTTGGCCTCGGAAATTTTTGAACGGTTTACATATTTATTATTCATTAAATAACAATCAATTACAGAGATTATAATTTAGTAAAATAGTCTTGACCTTACCTCTTATCCCGGAGATAGAAAAATTCCGGCAGGGATTGCCCAAAACTTCTTTGCTATTTAGATGCTATCTAAATAATTTATGCCCGCTATTTAAACATAGTCTAAATTAAAAACAAGTGTGAAATGAAAGATATGCTACCAAATTTAAAGTACTTCAGGTTTGCTACAACCTTTAACCCTTTTAATCAACATAAATACAATTTTAACAGGACATTAAATATGAATCATAAGTTAAAAATTTGGATGACTCTTATTCTGATGGTGTTTGCCACAGATTTGTTATTTGCTCAAACCGGAACAATAGAAGGAATAGTTACAGATAAAGAAACCCAGGAACCGCTGCTGGGGGTTAATGTCGGCTTGCAGGATACCAATATTGGCAAGGCAACGGATAAAGACGGGCAGTTTGTTTTGCGAAATGTACCGACAGGCACATATACTTTGGTTGCCAGTTTTA
>CAYPZI010000179.1:0-5180 GCA_964415185.1 uncultured Balneolaceae bacterium
AACCGCCGACACACGGATTTTCAGTCCGTTGCTCTACCGACTGAGCTACAGTCCCAACATTCATAGAATCCAAATATAATAGCTTTTAAAACCTAACACAATTCAGAATTAAGCAGGCAGTCATTTTTTACTCCTTGCCTCAATATGAATATCCTTCAGCCGCATTTGAATGGAGCGTCTGCCGTTCCAGAAATTCTCTTCCAGAACATAGGCTAAATCAATGATATTATCATCACAATTGCGGATGGCGGGCAGAAAATCGTGCATATTAAAACCTATGGCATCAAATACACCCGACCCGTTCTGGCTCACTTTCATTTTCAGGTGGCCGTTTCCGACAATAGTGGGCACGCCTTCGATGCAGATATCACGGCTGACAAAAACAGGCCTCAGGTTGCCGGGGCCAAACGGTTCAAATTGAGTGAGCAGTTTCCAAAACCTCAGGTCAATGTGTTCAAGATCAATTTCGCCATCAATCATTAACTCCGGTTTGAAATCCTCATCCGATAGCTTCTTTTTGGCAATTTCATTGATTCGCTGCCTGAATACTTCCAGGTTATCTTCTTCTATGGTGAGGCCGGCTGCGAATTCATGTCCGCCAAACTGCACAAGCAGTTCATCGCACTCTTTCAGGGCATCATAAATATTGAACCCTTTGATAGAACGTGCCGATCCTTTCAATACCCCGTCAACGGTGCTTAACAGAATGGCCGGCCTGTAGTAAAGATCAACAAGCCGTGATGCAACAATCCCGATTACGCCCAAGTGCCAGTCCGTTTCATGCAAAACCATGGAAGCGGCTTCATCGAGATTGTATTCCCGGTCAATTTTATCAATCGCTTGCTCCATGGTTTTGGAGTCGGTATCCCTTCGGCGGATGTTGATTGATTCAAGTTCATGAGCCCTTGCGCGGGCAGCCTTTTCATCTTCCGTAATCATAAGTTCAACCGCTGCGGATGCATCGCCCATGCGTCCGGCGGCATTGATGCGCGGCCCGATTGAAAATACAATGGTCGACGTGTTCACATTTCCAACCGGTACCTTGATCACATCCAGAAGTGCTTTAAATCCCACTCTTGGATTAGCATTGATCATTTGCAGGCCCTCTTTCATCAGCACCCGGTTTTCATCTACAATTGGCACGATATCGGATGCGATGGAAATTGCTACAAGGTCCAGAAATTTAAAAGCAAGGCTCTGTTTCAATCCCAATTTGGTGAGGCAGGCCTGGATCAATTTAAAGGCCACTCCTGCACCGGAAAGCCCGTCATATGGATAATTGCAATCGGGACGCTTGGGATCGAGAATGGCAATGGCATCCGGCAACTGATCGCCAACGGTATGGTGGTCGCAAATGATCAGGTCGATGCCCATTTCCTGTGCCAACCTGGATTCTTCAATCGCCGTGATTCCGCAGTCAACCGATACCACAAGGGATGCGTTGATTTCATCCGCATGACGGATGCCGTCTACATTAATTCCATAACCCTCCTTAAACCGGTGGGGAATATAGTAGCTGACATCTACACCGAAATCCCTTAAAAAAGTGTAGACCGAAGCCGTTGCAGTAGTACCGTCCACATCGTAATCTCCGTAGACAAGAACTTTTTCACTGTTTCTAACGGCTTTGCATAAACGGCAGGCAGCTTCTTCCATATCTTGCATCAGAAAAGGGTCATGAAGATCGGCCAAAGAGGCACGGAAAAAACTTTTTGCCTTATCAAAATCATTGATTCCCCTGAGCGCAAGTAACCTGGCTATGGATATGGGGACGTTTAGTTCATTATACAGCAGGGATACAGATGGATCCTGTTCCGGCGATGTAAAAGCCCATCGATAGTACATGTTTGGTTTCCGGTTTAGTTATAATTTAACAGGCAGCAGGCTGTCATACCACATTGCCAAAAAGAAATAATTATCAGTAAAAAAATTAATCTGAATATATCGTCATGTGAAAATATATCCGGAGTATACCGAAGTCAAAATTAATAATTCTGCTAAATATGTTTAAATCATGCAGGATTCCATTCATAAAATATTTGTTCCGGTAGCCGGTATCTGACGGGAAATCTTGATGAATTTGCCGGTGGCTGCCGGATAGTCATTTGGTATGTTTATTCAATTACCGTAAATCGTACGTGAAAATCAAGAGGTTTTTTACAGATCAGATCTAACAAAATATTAAAATAAGTCAGAGGTATAGAAAATTAAGTACCTTTTTGTTACATTAGTTGCAGAGTATTTGGAAGCGTTTCCAAATAGATTTTTTTGCGGAATTGATAAAGTAAGGAATTACAAATGTTTGAAACTAAAATTGTGACTGACAAGAAAACGGCAGGGGAGAAGCAATTCCCTCTGTTTGCAGAGTTAAGTGAGAGAAGTCACGAACAGATTGTCTTTTGTTCGCAGCCGGAATCAGGATTGAAAGCTATTATTGCCATCCATAATACCACTCTTGGCCCCGCACTCGGAGGCGTCCGGATGTGGCCCTATGAATCTGAAGAAGCTGCGGTAAGAGATGTGCTCAGGTTGTCTCGCGGTATGACCTATAAAGCTGCAATTTCAGGGCTGAATCTTGGAGGTGGAAAAGCGGTCATCATCGGAGATCCACATAAAGATAAGACAGAAGCCATGTTCAGGGCGTTCGGGCGGTTTGTTGACAGCCTTGGCGGACGGTACATTACAGCCGAAGATGTGGGAATTGATGTGCAGGATATGGAATGGGTCTTTTCTGAAACCAAGTATGTTACAGGTATCCCGAAATCGCTCGGTGGCAGCGGCGACCCTTCTCCCGTAACCGCATACGGTGTGTATATGGGAATAAAAGCCTGTGCAAAAAAAGTTTACGGCTCCGATTCACTTACCGGAAAAAGAGTTGCTATTCAGGGTGCCGGACATGTTGCCTCCCATCTTGCTGCTTACATCGGCAAAGAAAATGCGAATGTTTATATTTCTGACATTTATAATGATAAGGCAGAGGAAGTAGCATCCAAAACAGGTGCGGAAGTTGTTGCTCCTGATGAAATTTACAGTCTGGATGCTGAAATTTTCAGTCCCTGTGCACTTGGTGCAATTATCAATGATGATACTATCCCGCATTTCAAGTTTGATATTATAGCCGGCGGCGCTAATAACGTGTTAGACAACGAGGAAAAACACGGCAAAATGCTCTTTGATGCCGGAATTATTTATGCACCCGATTATGTAATCAATGCCGGGGGACTTATCAATGTTGCAAGCGAGCTTGAAGGATATAACCAGGACAGGGCAATGCAAAAGGCGTCCAGAATCTATGATACCATTTTGGATATTTTGGATTATTCGACCGACAACGAGGTGCCGGCAACAGCAGCATCGAATATTCTTGCCGAGCAGAGAATTCAGAAAATATCCAGAATAGATTCAATTTATACGTCGAACAGCAGATTTTCCAAAAGGAAGGGTGAGATGTTCTTAAAAAACAGAAGCTGATGATCTTCTGATTAGAATTTCTATTTGGCTTATGGTTGAGCGATTGAAGGGTTACTGTCTAACGGCAGTAGCCCTTCTTTTTTGTGTCATATGTTTGATTACCCCGGAAATGTGAAGCTATCAATTGGAATAGATTTTTTGGACAGCCTCCTGAGGGTTATGTAGCGCTATATTTCCAAATTGGAGTGTATAATTTTATTAGTTTGATTTTAAAAAACCGCGTCCTTTGCGTGAAACCCCGGCGGCATCGATGTTAACCACGGGTTTTCGCAGAGTTATCTGCTGATTTCCGCATATATATTTGCCAAATAATCCCGTGAAAACTTGTTCGTCTCCCCGCAGATCCCAGACATCCGTTAAATCCGCAATTTAAAGGCAAATGGCCCCAGACGCGACGGGGTGCTTCGCATACCTTGCGAAACTTCAGTGCAGGAGGGGTCCTGATTCTTAAAAAATCCGAAAGAAAATCCGCACTGAAAACGTTAAATAGCCTGACAACGATTTTTAAAAATTGTATGTTATCTTTCTTCCTAAACAAACATCTGCAGACATGGATTTAAAGGAAAAATTCAAATTTAAAGACCGTCTCATAAAAGGAATTTCTAATGAGGGATTTTTTAAAATCTCGGTAGTTAAAACATCTGATCTGGTTCAGACGGCTAAAGTGAAGCACAATCTATCCGTTTTGAATACCGTTCTTTTGGGTCGCACACTTACCGCTTCCATGCTTCTTGCTTCCGAACTTAAAGGTGAGGAGAGAATCAGAATACAGCTCGAGGGTAACGGGCCTGTTTCCATGATTCGTGCCGAAGCCAACAGGGCCGGCGAAGTGCGGGGATACGCAGGTAACCCTCTTGCAGAGCTGAGTTTGCATCATACCCATATTGGAGAAGGAATCGGAACCGGACATCTGAGTGTCTCAAAAACACTTTATAATGAAGCCCAACCTCGTAACAGTACCATTCAAATTGTAAATGGAGATATCAACAGTGATATTGCACATTACCTGGCACAGTCCGAACAGATTCCTTCGGCTGTAATTCTTGATGTAAAACCTGATGACAGGGGTAATGTAACTCATGCCGGAGGCTTGTTAATTCAGCGGCTTCCCAATGCAGATGAAGAGGTGATTGATCATTTACAGGAGAGGCTCAAGTCCTTACCGCCTGTTACCGATATGCTCTCGCAAGGCCTCTATATCGATGAAATTATGAAAACCGCTTCGGAACCTTATGCCGTCAGGGAACTGGACCGGCAACCGGTTCACTTTTTCTGCCGGTGCAACCGCCGGAGGTTTATAAACGCTCTCTCTATGTTGAGCTATGAAGATTTAAAGGAGATGGAGGGTGAAGAGCAGGAGATGGTTTGCCACTACTGCAATAACAAAATTACGGTGAACCGAGAAGAAATGCATGAGCTGGTGGTGCATGCACACGCCAGGATGAATTGAACAGTTTCGCCTGGTTAGGTTAATGATGGTTTAGCACGAGTTTAATCAGAAATCTTGTAATTAAGGAACGGGTGAAAACGCAAAACTGAAAAGTTCTTTAATGACTTCCTCATTTTAAAAGTAAAATCAGAACTAACCGAAGTTTTTAAATTCGGAAAATAATTACCGTTTTTGGACTACTTGAGACCGGGATGACAAAATTTTAACATTCAATCCTTTTGTCCGTGGGATTACTAGTGTTGTGTCAATTATAATCTGT
>CAYPZI010000180.1:0-5178 GCA_964415185.1 uncultured Balneolaceae bacterium
ATG
Source organism: uncultured Balneolaceae bacterium (assembly GCA_964415185.1). Classification (GTDB taxonomy): domain Bacteria; phylum Bacteroidota; class Rhodothermia; order Balneolales; family Balneolaceae; genus CAYVBJ01. The sequence continues at coordinate 4 of CAYPZI010000180.1, forward strand.
CGCAGGTCACGGGAATCGTTACCTTCGATCACTCCGACAAAACCGAGCATTTCCAGTATATCTATGAGGACGGCAAACGGGTGCACCCACCAGGCAGGCCCTATGACAACGTCAGAGCCAAATTGATTCAGGAGCGGCAAAAACTGCTGTTCAATGAAAAAGCATCAGAAACGATGTCTGATATTAACGGGAAACCCTTTAAGCCTGTACCCGGTACAAGGATGGCTCAATCCGCCCTCTATGTTCCCATGTCGGTCGGAAAAGAGGTTTTGGGCTATGTCAGCCTGCAGAACCTGGATCGCGAACACGCTTTCAGTGAGTCGGATGTCCGGCTGCTAAGCACCCTGATCAACAGCATGAGTGTTGCGATCGAAAATGCACGACTGTTCAATGAAACAACCCGCCTTCTGAAAGAAACCGAGCAGCGAAATGCAGAACTGGCTGTGATCAACAGTGTGCAGGATGGCTTGGTGCGCGAAATGGATATGCAGGCTATTTACAATCTCGTGGGTGAAAAAATCTGTGATGTGCTCAACACTCAAACCATGATCATCCGGACTTTTAATCATGAAAAAGGTTTGGAGTATTGGCAATACGCAATTGAAAAAGGCAAACATATAAAGGTGGATCCACGTCCTTTTATCTGGGCAAACAAAATTTTAATTGAAACAAAAGATCCCCTGATCATTAATGAAGATTACGAAAAAATAGCGGTACAGCATGAAGGGACAGCCGTTACAAAAGGCCTGGCACCGAAATCAGCCGTATTTGTCCCCATGATTGTTGGAGATGAAGTAGTCGGTTCCGTCAGCCTTCAAAATGTTGAAGAGGAAAACGCCTTCAGTGAAAGCGATGTTCAATTAATTACGACACTTACCAACAGCATGAGTGTGGCGATTGAAAATGCCCGGCTTTTTAATGAAACCACAAGGCTGCTGAGTGAAACCGAACAGCGTGCCGCCGAATTACAGACAGTAAATAACATCAGCCGGGCTCTCGTATCACAGCTTGAATTTGACAAGCTTATCGACCTTGTAGGGGAACAGATGCGCAAAACATTCAAGGCCGATATTGTGTATCTCGCTCTCCATGACCGTAAAAACAATATGCTCAACTTCCCCTACTATTATGGAGATAAATCTGAATCGCGCCCTTTTGGCAATGGCCTCACAGAGAAAATCATATTGAACCAAGAGCCATTACTTATAAACCAGAACCTGGATGAAGCCTATTACAAGCTTAAAGCCGAAAAAAAGGGAGAGATGGTCGAATCCTACCTCGGTGTACCGATTATTGCCGGAAATAATTCGATCGGCGTTATCAGTGTACAAAGCAAAGAGCAGGAAAACCGATTCAAAGAAAACGATTTGCGATTGCTCACTACCATTGCAGCCAATGTGGGTGTGGCTATGCAAAATGCAGAAGCCTATCAAAATCTCCAGGAGGCTCTCACAGAATTGAAATCCGCCCAGGATCAATTGGTCCGCCAGGAAAAACTGGCATCACTTGGACAACTTACCGCCGGTATCGCCCACGAAATCAAGAATCCGCTCAATTTTGTCAATAATTTCTCCGAGCTGAGTATTGAGCTGATTGAAGAAGCACGGGAAGAATTGATGAGCCAAAAGTCAAAACTGAAAGGTGAAAGTGAAAATCCCCTCTTGGGAGGGGCCTGGGGTGGGTCAAAAAAAGCTCAACTACGCCAGGGCTTCGATGAACAAGAAAAAGGGAAAACAAATACCCTATCACCTCGCGGGAAAGGGGCCGGGGGTGGGTCCGAAAAGGCAGTCAATGCAGATCAAAATCCTGAATCGGATTCAGGCACCACGAACCCACCCCTTTCTCCCCTCCCCGGAGGGAATACTCGAATCGCTGATCCAAACATGATTTTGGACATCCTCAACGATATCGAAGCCAACCTGAGCAAGATTCACGAACACGGAACCCGTGCAGATGGCATTGTTAAAAGCATGTTATTACACAGCCGGGGAAAAAGCGGCGAAAAGATACCCACCAACCTTAATAACCTGCTTGATGAATACGTAAAACTGTCCTATCACGGAATGCGTGCCGTCAATAAATCCTTTAACCTGGATATGCAATTCGATTTGGATGAATCAATCGAATTGATGGATCTTGTTGCCCAGGATTTGAGCCGGGCATTTCTGAATATTATAAATAACGCCATGTATGCCGCTTATGAGCATAGCAAAACAGACAAATCCAGAAAGCCGGTAATTTTTATTCAGACCAGAAATAATGAAAATGAAGTAGAGGTAAAAATTCGCGATAATGGGCCCGGCATTCCGGACCATATCAAGGATAAAATTTTTGAACCCTTTTTTACGACCAAACCTACGGGTGAAGGTACAGGCCTGGGCTTATCCATGACTCACGACATCATAAAACTGCATGATGGAAGACTTGATGTGGATACAGTACCGGGGGAATACACCGAATTTATCATAACGTTACCAACATAAACCAATAGACAGAATGAAAGTACTTGTAGTAGACGATGAAAAAGATGTAGAAATGCTTTTTCGTCAAAAGTTCAGAAAAGAAATTCGAAACAATAATCTTCAGCTTGTATTTGCTTTTTCAGGCAATGAGGCACTTGACATACTGGGCAGTTCGCGGCCTCCTGAAGTAGTATATGTGTTTTCCGATATCAATATGCCGGGAATGACCGGGCTTGAATTACTGGAAATCATCAAAATCAAATATCCACAGATTAATGTCAGTATGATTTCGGCTTATGGTGACAGTGAAAACTATAATAAAGCCATCAGGTCGGGGGCAAAGGAATTTTTTACCAAACCTATTGACTTCAAGTCATTGAAAGATGAAGTAAGTGATTTAATTCTAAAGAACAAAAACTGATTTTATGAGGCTGCAAAAAATAATGGTAGTTGATGACGAACCGGATCTTCAGATGCTCATTCTGCAACGGTTCCGGAAACAGATTCAAAATGATCAATATGAATTCTTTTTCGCAGAAAATGGAGAAGAGGCCCTCAGTTTACTCGACGGCAGAAATGATATTTCCCTGATTTTGACGGATATCAATATGCCCAAGATGGATGGCCTTACATTATTGCAAAAGTTACAGGAAAATGGTGATTCATCTGCCAAAACGGTCATTGTTTCGGCATATGGAGATATGGAAAATATTCGTACGGCAATGAACCGGGGTGCATTTGATTTCGTGACCAAGCCGATCGATTTCAAGGATCTTGAAATAACGATTGAGAAGGGGCTGAAAGAAATCGAGTTGCTGTATGAATCCATGGAACAGAAAAAAACGCTGGACGCCATGCAGGTGGATCTCGATACAGCCTCCAGGATTCAGCAAAAAATGCTTCCCCAGGATTTTCCAGCCTTTCCCGACCGGGATGAATTCAATATCTACGCTGAGATGCACACGGCAAAGGAGGTCGGCGGCGATTTTTATGACTTTTTCATGCTGGATGAACACCGGCTGGGGTTTGTAATCGGGGATGTTTCAGGCAAGGGAATACCGGCTTCCATTTACATGGCCGTTTCAAGAACCATGCTCCGTGCCATTGCATCGCAAATTGATGATCCTGCCGAGTGCCTCTCCTCTGTCAACATTATGCTCATTCCCGAAAGCGACATCACCACATTTGTTACTGTATTTTATGGTGTGCTGGATACCCGCACCGGAGATATCCAATACAGCAACGGCGGCCACAATCTGCCTTATATATTACGGTCGGACGGTACTGTTGAAGAATTGGAAAATACGGCAGGATTGTTACTTGGAAAAATCGAACCCATGGATTTCGAATGTAAAAAAGTGAAGCTAAATCCCGGAGATAAAATTGTACTTTTTACTGACGGAGTTACCGAAGCCATGAATGAAAGCGAAGAGATGTACGAAGAAGAGCGATTGATAAATTACCTTTCTGCCCACAAATCCGCTCCGTTAAATAAGCTGCTGCGCGGCATTATTGTTGATGTGTTGAAATTTATTAATAAAGCAAACCAATCGGATGATATTACACTGCTTTCTTTGGAATACGGTTTGAAGCGCGGAGTTTAAATCACAGAGTTTGAATCGCGGATGAAGCGGATTGCACTGATTGAACGGATTAGTTATTGGCTCGCAACCCATCTGTGAAATCCAAGTATTTTGAATAGCGGATGAAGCGGATTGCACTGATTACACGGATTTTGCGGTGGCATGCAGCACATCCGCGACATCCCTTAATCCGCTTAATCCGTGATTCTAAACACGTACTTCTAACTCGCAAATATTTGAGTTTCATCTCTGAATGCTTTGAACTCCAATGCATTACCGCTGGGATCCATAAAAAACATAGTAGCTTGTTCGCCTGGTTTTCCTTTAAAACGAATATAGGGTTCAATGATGAATTCGATCTCTTTCTGCTTCAGCCTTTCTGCCAGCTCATGCCACTCGTCCCAGTCGAGTATGACTCCGAAATGTTTCACGGGGACTTCATGCCCGTCCACTTCATTTTTATTGGAATTTCCGGCTTCATCCGGGCTGAGATGGGCGACGACCTGGTGTCCCCAAAAATTAAAATCGATCCATTGATCGGAACTGCGCCCGGTTTCGCAGCCGAGTATATCCCTGTAGAAGGTTAACGTGGTTTCAATATTTTTTACGGGAAAAGCGAGATGAAAGGGTTTTGGCATAATTTAATATCTATCTAATGACCTCATTTAAGGTTTAAATTTGAATTTAGCAGTTCCGATGACTGTCGATTCTACATTCTCATCCAACGGCTCACAACTCATCAAAAAAAACAGAAGCTCAATTTTATTACTTGTTGTATAATAAAAAAAGTCCCGATGAATGAAAATAAAAAAGATATTTAAAAGAAGTGAGAGAGGTGTATTACTCCTCCTTATTAATCTGCAATTCCAAGTGTTTTGAATCGCGGATGGAGCGGATGACACCGATTGCGCGGATTATTTTTTGGTTTGCAGCCTATCCGTAATTCCAGGCATTTTGAATCGCGGATGGAGCTGATTACGCGGATTGCACGGATTGAACATTTTTTTTTCCGCGATTCAGATAATCAGCGAAATCCATAAATCCGATTAATCCGTGATTCTAAGTGTTTTGAATTGCGGATGAAGCTGATTACACTAATTTCACGGATTATTTTTTAGTTTGCAGCCCAT
>CAYPZI010000181.1:0-4916 GCA_964415185.1 uncultured Balneolaceae bacterium
GAATTTTGAGAATTTCCTGATCCCATTCGCCATCATGGATGTTATAGAGCATTGTACGTGAAGCATTGGTTACATCCGTGATGTGAAGTTCACCCCGTGTGAAATTCCAGATCAGCCAGGTGTCCATCGTGCCAAAAGCAAGCTCTCCTTTTTCAGCTCTTTTGCGTACGCCGTCAACATTGTCGAGGATCCATTTGATTTTCGTTGCTGAAAAATAAGAATCCAGGATAAGCCCGGTTTTCTCCCTGAACGTTTCGGTTAATCCCTCTTCTTTTAACTGATCGCAAAAATCGGATGTCCGGCGGTCCTGCCATACGATTGCGTTATAAACCGGTTTGCCTGTTTTTCTGTCCCAGATTAACGTGGTTTCCCGCTGATTGGTGATGCCGATAGCAGCCATGTTATTGCCGTTTAACCCGGCCTGGGCAATCGCTTCAGCGGCTACACCGGCCTGCGTCGACCAGATTTCATTTCCATCGTGTTCCACCCATCCGGCTTTCGGGTAAATTTGTTTGAATTCTTTTTGAGCCGTTGATACGATGGTTCCTTTCTTATCAAAAATAATGGCTCTTGAGCTTGTGGTTCCCTGGTCGAGTGCTAAGATATATTTTTCAGGCATGGTCAGTTAATTTATTCTTGTTCAGTTGTCTATACAAGTTATTATCATCAATATCTGAAACCGCTTCCAAAGAGTCAACAGTTTTTGATTGGAAAATGCAAGTTTTTTTAAACGAGGGGAATTTTTTTACTTTGGGCAGTTGACAGTAGGCAACTGGCAGAGTAAAATCGATCATACCAAATTACTCATCGCTAAAGCTTTTCAAGAAGCTCATTTAGAAAATGGCGGATTTCCTTGAGGTCTTTTTGCGTTTCCATCGGGATCGTCCCGGCATCCGGATTTTGATCTCCCTGGTTTTCTTTCTCGATAACTTTTTTGGCACCGGCCGTGCTGAATTTTTTGTCCTGGATAAGCTCCTTCAGCTTTAAAATGAGCGTTATATCTTTTTCCTTGTAGGTCCGGTTTCCTGCTTTGTTCTTTCGGGGTGAGAGATCATCGAATATGGTTTCCCAGTAGCGAAGTACATGCGGTTCAACGGAAGTGATTTCACTGACTTCCCCAATGGAGTAATATAATTTCTTCATGACCTTAAAAGTTTTATTTTCTTCTGCGGGAATAATAAACCATATATCCGAAGATTTCTCATAATTTGCAAACCATTGGCTGAAAAGAAATTTAAAAATTCACTTCATACAGAAAAAACGGCACCTGAAATCAGTGTGATTGTCCCCTTATTGGATGAATCGCAATCGCTGCCGCTGCTGACAGAAAAAATTGATGATGCCTTAAGAAATTGGGAATACGAAATTATTTTTGTAGATGACGGATCCACCGACAACTCCTGGCAGGTTATTTGTGATTTAAAAAAGAGATACCGTTCCGTATCGGGAATTCGCCTTCAGCGCAATTACGGTAAAAGTGATGCCTTGCAAACCGGTTTCAGAAAAGCGCGGGGCAGGTATATTGTTACGCTCGATGCCGACCTTCAGGACGATCCCGCCGAAATCCCGGAAATGATAGGTATGCTGGATGAAGGTTACGACCTTGTGAGCGGATGGAAAAAAGTAAGGCATGATCCCATAACCAAGACAATCCCGTCAAAATTCTTCAACTTTGTAACCCGGAAATCGACCGGGATCGATTTACATGATTTTAATTGCGGTTTAAAAGCGTACCGGAAAGAGGTTGTCGATTCCATTTATCTCTACGGCGAACTGCACCGCTATATTCCACTGCTTGCAAAATGGGAAGGTTACGACAGAATTGCGGAAAAAGAGGTAAAGCACCACCCGAGAAAATACGGCCAAACCAAATTCGGAATATCCAGGTTTATGCATGGATTTCTTGACCTGGTCACTTTGCTATCCGTAAATCACTACCTTCAGCGGCCAATGCATCTGTTTGGCACACTCGGTGTTCTTTTTCTGATTATTGGGGGCATAATAAATTTGTACCTGGCATATATCAAGATTATTTACAATGAACCTCTTGGCAACAGGCCGCTGCTTTTTCTGGGAATTTTGCTTGTAGTAATCGGTGTACAGTTCTTTTCGATCGGTTTTTTGGGTGAGATGATCAATAAGGGACGATCGCGTCAGCAGAAACCGAATGTGAAAGAAACGACAGGTATATGAGCCGGATTGAATACGATCCCGTAAAGGATAAATTTGCAAGGTTTGTCCGCCGTTCGCGTCTGCTGAGAAGGCTATTCTATCTTTTGCTGGACCTTTTTTTTCTGAGAAGCTGGCACCTGCGAAGGTTAATCCTGCATTATGGCAAACAATTTAGTAAAAAAGATAGCCGCGGAGGTTGGACTCTTCTGGATGCCGGCTGTGGCTTCGGCCAGTACGACCGGTTTGTGCTTTCAAAATTCAGGAATGTGTCAGTAACTGCTGTAGATGTTAAGGATCAATACCTGGATGATTCCAGTCATTATTTTAAGAAAGCAGTTGAAGCCGGAAGAATCAGGTTCAAAAAGGTGGATTTGCTTGAACCCGGGTTGGACCGGGAATTTGATATGGTATTCTGTATTGATGTGCTTGAGCACATTGAGGATGATGTAAAAGTGATCGGCAATATTCAGCAGCTACTGAAACCGGGAGGCGTATTTATCATGCATTCTCCATCTCATTATTCGGAAGAGGATGCAGACGAGGATAAATCATTTGTAGGTGAACACGCCCGTGCCGGTTATTCAAAAGAGGATATCACGCAGAAACTTCAGAAAGCCGGCCTGGAGGTTACTGAAGTTCATTATACCTATGGTTTTTGGGGACACAAAGCGTGGATTCTCTCCGTCAAATGGCCGATGATCTGGTTTAACAAACTGGGCCTTGCTGCAATTGTACCGCTGCTGCTTTATTATCCGGTTGTCATGCCTTTCTGCCTGGTGATGAATACCGCCGATCTGTTCACCAAAAATGAAAAAGGCAATGGAATCTACGCTGTGGCTAAAAAATCAAAATCCACCGAAGCTTTAGCGTAAGAAGGCACAATATAAAGACCGCCGAGCGTGCGACAGCACCTCGACGCGTCTGGCCATCGGCAAACAACCAAAACTGCTGATTGTGCGACAGCACCTCGACGCGTCTGGGCCATCGGCAAACAACCAAGACTGCTGATTGTGCGACAGCACCTCGACGCGTCTGGCCATCGGCAAACAACCAAAACTGCTGATTGTGCGACAGCACCTCGACGCGTCTGGCCATCGGCAAACAACCAAGACTGCTAATCGTGCGACAGCATCTCGACGCGTCTGGCCATCGGCAAACAACCAAAACTGATGATTGTGCGACAGCACCTCGACGCGTCTGGCCATCGTCAAACAAAGAACTCCTGACTCTATATAAAAATATAAAGGGTTTACAGGGATTGTAACGTAAAACTGGAAGTCGTTTTTGTTCGTTGTCTGTTGTTCGTTGTAGGTTGTTGTCAATTGTCAATCCCTGGATTAGCTTGACCACGAACCACAAACAACATACGATGAACCAACGAATTCGGAAAAATCTATTGCAACTACTAAATTGCGACTTAAACTTTTACGTTTAGTCATGATTTCTGAATTTAAAATAAGATTATGAATCTACCTTTAACTGAGTTGTGTAAAAAAGAAATCATAGAGCTGCACCAATTTTTTGAAGAATGGTTCAATGGGCCTGCCACTGAGGGAAAATATTCGCTGGAGAGGGTGGATAGAGCGCTCGATAAAGATTTTGCAATTATTTCTCCCAATGGAAACCGGTCTGACAAGAGAACCCTGCTTAAAAACCTGGAGAGGGCGAAAGGCAGCTGGAATGGTGAGAAAATCAGGATCAAAAACATAGAAATAAAAGAGCTGGAAGATGAGATAGGCCTGGCGCTGTACGAGGAGTGGCAGGGCAAACCAAATGAGATGAAAGGGCGGTTAAGTTCGGCGGTGTTCAAAAGGGCAGAGAAAGCTCCCACCGGTGTTCAATGGGTTCACTTGTACGAGATTTGGATTTGAAAACTAATGTATTATGAATAAGTATTTAAAAGAAGATGAATGTTTAGATTTTCTTGATAGAGTATTTCCTTCAGGATTATTTGATACAGATCTTATTAATACACTAATACCGGATGGGTGGGAGAGTTCGCCTTATAAAAGCGTTTTCCATCCGTCACCGGAACAACGTTATGAAGAGTTTATTGGGATGATGCAAAATCTGAGAAAATTGAGGGGGAAAAAGAATTCTGATGCAGATGATGAAGAACTACCGGATTTCGAAGAGTATTGTAAAGATTTGCCAATTAAAAAAGTTGAGCCGAAGCAGGAATTTATCGAGTTACTGGGACTGTGCCTTTGGGATATTTTTTCTGATAATCATGAAGTTATAGCCCCCGATGGACGAGTTGTCGATTTAGGCTCTCAAAGAGGATCCGCCGGTTTTATTGCAGATTGGATCAACGCAAAAGAAAGCCTTGAAAAATATGACTACATGGATTTTTATATGGGTACCAGAATGATTTCAAATCGGGCGGATTTGTCTGCTATCTACAGGGCAATATTTCAACGGTTGCAGGAAGCAGGTGCCGACTGGATTTATCATTTTCCACAGCTCTATCTGTTCCGGCCGGCAGATCAAGGCGATCCACATACAGATATAAGAGACTACGATCCCGCAAAAGCAGCGGCTGATAAAATTGAAAAACAAAAAAAAGAAAAGAAATTTGAGGAGATGAAAGAGAAGATTCAACAGTTAAACAGGGAAGCTATGGAAGAGGCAGTAAAAAACGAACCTCCACTGATTGTTTTGGCATACAAGGATGTTTACGGGCACTTTCCGGAAGGATGGCCTCCTGTATAGAAAACCTGGTACAACTCAGGAGGCTGTCCAAA
>CAYPZI010000182.1:0-4843 GCA_964415185.1 uncultured Balneolaceae bacterium
TTCAACGATTCAACGATTCAACGATTCAACGATTCAACGATTCAACGATTCAACACTTCTCCAAAATAAAAAGTTGACCGGTGCATTCTATTTGAATATTTTCATAATTATATAATCATTAAGTAAATAATAAAGGATACTCGAACAAAATGAGTACAAAGGAGCTAAAGGACAAATCGTCAAAAAACCGTTTCACATCCGGAGAGGATCTCACGGAAAGCGAGTTTATGCAAGGTATTAAGAGTGCTGAAAAAGGCTCTTTTTCTACTGTTCAGGAATCAATGAAACGATTTGAGTCGTGGCTGAAAAAGAGAGCAAAGAAGTAGTTGTATCAGATCAGTTCACGATAGACCTGATATCGGTTTATGAATATGGGGAGGAAGTTTTTGGGGCTGCCGCGGCTAAAAGTTTTGTGTCGGAAATATACAGCAAAATATGGAGCCTGGATCTAACCTGGAGGCATCATCCGGAGTGCCGCCATCTTCCAACAAAGGATCAACGGTACCGGAATATTATCTTGGGTACTTACCTGATCATTTATCGTGTCGGTAAGAGTCGTATTTTAGTCTTGAGAATCGATTGAGAATCGATTGAGAATCGAATGATACCAGGGAATGTCTTTGAAAAAATTCTTATACTGCAATAGTTAAAGGAAAAATTATCAATCAGAAAGATCATGCAGAAAATTACGTTGACCATAAAAGATGATAAAAAAGTAAATTTCCTGATGGAGTTGTTAAAGCAGTTTGATTTCATTGAGATCAAAAAAAGTGGACAGAAGCAGGATGAAAATTATAATTTTTTTTCATCAGCCGGATTGTGGAAAAACAGGGAAATTGATGCAGAACAATTAAGAAGGCAGGCATGGCAAAGGAAAGATTAGTTCTTTGCGATACAAATATTATAATTGAGTTTTATAAAGAAAATTCTTCAGTTTTAAAAAAGCTTCGGGTTATTGGCCAGGAACATATTGCATTGAGTATCGTAACGGCCGGAGAGCTTTTATACGGTGCCCTTAATAAGAAAGAATGTAAACAAATCAATCAGGACATAGAACATCTTCATCTTCTTCATTTGGATCCGGTAATAGGTGAACGATTTATAGATTTAATGAATGAATATACACTGAGCCATAACCTTAGTTTACCTGACGGATTAATTGCCGCCACGGCTTTGGTAGCTGATATTCCTCTTTATACACTCAATAAAAAAGATTTTAAATATATTAATGGTATTCAGCTATATCAGTAACATTCTCGGAAGGGGTTAGATACACAGACGAGATATTAATTAATCCAAATATTCTTCTTTTGATCGGGCTAGTTTTTTTGGAAATCGACACTTGAGAACTGGTCGTGCAGAATGTGAAGAATGTGATGCAGTCGGTAGTTTTGAGAGTGAGAGACTGAGAGACTGAGAGAGGGAGTGAAAGGGCGAAGGGTATGGGAGTTGGGTAATTAGGACGATGATTAAAATTACAAATTTAATAATCAACGTTTCAACGATTTCAGATATGGATCTGCTGCTACTGGGAGCTGACTGAACCGGAGATTTGGAAAATTAGCAATTTTGAAAGCACTTGAATATATTCATTATAGTTTGATGAATTAAAATCATTTATAATTGTATCAGTTTCAATACATATGGAAAAACTAACTCTTGAAATACCTGAAGAGGTTTTGATATCGTTAAAAGAGAGTCCGCAGGAATTTTCAAAGAGTATCCTTATGCTGTCTGCGGTTAAATTATATGAAATGGGAAAACTTTCTTCAGGCCGTGCTGCGCAATTGGCAGGACTATCAAGAGTTGAATTTCTCCAGTCGCTCTCCCGTTATAACGTACCGGTTTTCGATCTCTCCACCGAAGAGTTAGAACGCGATCTGCAGAATGCCTGATACCGTTATTTGTTATACCTCACCATTATTTTATCTCCACCGAGCAGGATGCTTAGAATTATTGGAAAAATTATATCATGTAATAACTGTCCCACAGGCAGTTGCGGAAGAATTAAAAGAAGGTAGAATGCAGGGAATGGATGTTCCTGATGTTCGCAAATTCGGCTGGATGAAGATTAAGAAAGTGGGCGTGCCCGCACATATCAAACTAATACCCGATTTGGGCAAGGGTGAATCGGAAGTCCTCGCCATCGGGTTGGAAGAAAAAAATCACAAACTGATTTTAGACGACAAATTGGCCCGTGAAATTGCGAAACTTCATAAACTGAGTTTCACCGGTACTGCGGGTGTGCTTTTAAGATCCAAAAATGAGGGCTACTTAGAAGAGGTAAGCGTTATATTAAAAAGGTTAAAAGAAAAAGGCTTTTTTTTGAAAGATGAACTTTACCTTGAAATTCTAAAATTTGCCGGGGAAGTTTAACTCTCTTTCTTTGAATCTGTGTCGAGAGCGTGTTTGTCGCTTTTGAACTGGAGAACTATTAAAAAATTATAGTTTTAAATACAGGTAAAAGTTTGCATACTAAGTTCAAAATCCGAAATCTACGACTCAACGACTTAACGACTTAACGACTTAACAATTTCTTGATGAAAGGGTTTTGGGTTTAGGCGTTTAGAAGTTTAGGTGTTTAGGGGGCCAGGTTGGTTACTGTGAATTGATATTTAAATAGATTTATATTTCTAATTAACCGAAAAAAGAAAAATATACTATCATGAAAACTTATAGCTTTGAAAAACTGGATGTTTGGAAAAAATCATTGGAATTCACTGTCAAAATTTACAAAGTTACAAAATCATTTCCCTCAGAAGAAAAGTTTGGATTGGTGAACCAGATTCGGCGTGCATCAATATCAATTGGATCAAATATTGCTGAAGGTTCATCAAGAAAAACAGGTAAAGATCAGGCCCGTTTTTATACAATAGCCTATAGTTCAGCTATGGAGGTTTTAAACCAATTAATTGTTAGCAGAGAACTAAACATGATCGATCAATCGATATATGAAGAGTTAAGAAACGATACAGAAGTGATAACAGCAATGCTAAACAGACTCCATAAATCAACAACCTAAACCCCTAAACTACTAAACGACTAAACCTCTAAACAATTCTAAACAAAACTAAACATGACTAACAAAAACAAAATCGCTCTCATCACGGGAATTACAGGTCAGGATGGAGCCTATCTTGCAGAACTTTTACTCAATAAGGGATATGTGGTCCACGGGATCAAGAGGCGCTCAAGTTCGTTTAATACGGGCAGGGTGGATCATCTTTATACCGATCCCCACTTTAAAGGCCTGCCTTTTTACATGCATTACGGCGACTTGACAGATGCCACGAACCTGATTCGCATTATCCAGGATGTGCAGCCGGATGAGATTTATAACCTGGCGGCGCAGAGCCATGTCCAGGTTTCATTTGAGACACCGGAGTATACAGCCAACAGTGATGCCCTCGGAACGCTCCGGATCCTGGAAGCGATCCGGATCCTTGGAATGAAAGATAAAACAAAATTTTACCAGGCATCTACAAGTGAGCTTTTCGGAAAAGTGCAGGAGGTGCCACAAAAAGAGACCACACCGTTTTACCCGCGTTCTCCATACGGGGTGGCAAAGCTGTATGCCTTCTGGATCTGTGTAAACTACCGGGAGGCTTATGATATATTTGCGGTGAATGGAATTCTTTTTAACCATGAGTCACCGATCAGGGGAGAGACTTTTGTGACGCGCAAGATTACGAGGGCAGCCGTGCGGATTGCAGCCGGTCAGCAGCCGAAGCTGTTTCTCGGTAACCTGAATGCCGAGCGTGACTGGGGACATGCCAAAGATTACGTGGAAGGCATGTGGCGAATTTTGCAGCAACAGGAGCCGGAAGATTTTGTCCTGGCTACAGGTAAAACCACGACGGTGCGCAGGTTTTGTGAGCTGGCGTTTCATCATGCGGGAATCGAACTGGAATGGAAAGGCGAAGGCGTGAATGAAACCGGCGTTAACAAAGAAACTGGCAAGGTTTTGGTAGAAGTAGATCCGACCTATTTTCGTCCGACTGAGGTTGACCTCTTGATTGGCGATCCATCCAAGGCAAAAGAAAAGCTGGGATGGAAGGCAACCTGCTCGGTGGAAGATTTGGTTAAGGAGATGGTTGAGGAGGATCGGAAGGCGTTGGGGTAGTGTTTAGTAGGAAGTATGTAGTATTTAGTAGGAAGTATGTAGTATGTAGTAGGTAGGGATTCCTGCTATTCTTATATTGAAGTTGCTACATTTTGAATTAAGTTTTGTGGGACTTATCATAAACATCCGGATGTAAAAATATAATGGCTATAAGGATTTAATTGTTTATCAAAAGGCGTTTGAATTGAGTATTAAAGTTTATAGGCTCTCTTTAAACTTTCCTATTGAAGAAAAATACTCCTTAACGGATCAAATCAGACGAGCTTCAAGATCAGTAGGTGCAAATATTGCAGAAGCCTGGCCAAAACGAATTTATCCGAAATCATTTGTGGCTAAACTGGTGGATTCCCAGGCAGAGTCTGTAGAATTGAATCACTGGCTTGATATATTTTTAGAGTATTCATACATAAATAAGGAACAATATTCAGAACTAAATGACCTCAACATCGAAATCCAAAAAATGCTCGACAGTATGATCAGAAAACCAGAAAAATTTACAAGAAAAAGAAATAATAGATAAGCTCTATCTTAAACCAAGCTTTATTCTACTTACTACCTACTAAATACTACATACTTTTCACCATCGGCTCTATATCTTTATCCTAAATAAATCTCACCAAAACCATGATCCGCTTCCTCCTCGACCCCTTCAACATCTTCTGGTTTTTGTTGTTGCTTACTCTTCTTTTCCTCTTTCGGGACAGATGGAAACCTGCAAAA
>CAYPZI010000183.1:0-4823 GCA_964415185.1 uncultured Balneolaceae bacterium
AAAGGGCGCGGTTTCCTTTTACTGTCTACTGCTTACTGCCATGACTGCCTACTGTCTGCTCCCATTTTGCCCGTCGGCTGAAATCTCTTTTTTACGATGCCGGTAAAAGTGCACTCCCACTCTTTGTATGTGATCAATCAATTCCTGTGCATAATCAATAAACTCGCTCTCCTGCGCCAGGCGGATGGTATCTTTTGGCGAGGGTTTAAAATCAAAGCCTTTGTATTCGAGGTAGTCCTTCATCACCTTCCATGCCAGGTCAATGGTAAATTCAAATCGTTGTATGAGGCCATTTCGCTCCAGTTCATTCAGGTCTTCCATCTCCATTGCTTCTTTCAGACGAAGGAAAGCTTTTTCAAAATTTTGCGCCCGCTGTTTCCAGCGTATATCTTTTGTTGACATAATTCAGCTTTTGCTAAAACAGTAACCAAATTGATTATTTATTTCGACAGAAACAAATTCCTGATTCGCTGAAGGCTGTTTTTTTCAAAACGCCAAACGAATTCAAACTGTCCGAGCAGTAAACCGTACATCAGAAATAACACCTGGTAAGAGGGTAAAACAATACCGAGCCAGCTTATGAACCGGATCCACCAGGGAGTTGAGTCTACAATACCGATCCAGCCGAAAGCAAGTTGCTTGACGTAGAGGGCAGTAATGCCTGTCAGGGCAAATATGACCAGGATGACTACAACCTGCCATGCCGTCTCCACTTCCCAGCGGTCCATCAGTTTGGTGACAATTTTATTCACCCGGCAGCCTCCGTTTCTGAAAGGATGGAACCGATTGATTGGTCGGCCGCGTCAATGGTATTATCCAGCATCTGTTCCGTGAGTGTTGTTGCCAGGAACCAGCTTTCGAACGGAGATGGCGGCAGGTAGATGCCCCGGTTTAGCATTTCATGGAAAAACCTGCCGAAAAAGTTTTGATCCGTGCGGTTCGCGGATGCGAAATCATTTACAGGTCCCTCAGTAAAGAAAACGCTGATCATGGAACCGGCCTGGTTGATGTGGTATGAAATTTCGTGGGATGAAAAAACCTTATCCAATCCTCTTTTTAAATATTCTCCCTTTTCTTCGAGTTCTACATAGTATTCCGGGTGTTTTTCGAGTGTATTGAGCAACGTAAAACCTGCGGCCATGGCAATTGGGTTGCCCGAAAGGGTTCCGGCCTGGTACACCGGGCCAACGGGTGAAACCACATCCATAATTTCCTGTTTGCCGCCGAAGGCTCCGACCGGAAGCCCGCCGCCGATAATTTTGCCGAACGTGACAAGGTCAGCCCATACATCGTACCTTTCCTGCGCTCCACCGCGGGCAAGGCGGAAGCCGGTCATCACCTCATCAAAGATAAGAACCGCATCTTGTTCATCGCACAGTTCCCTCAGCCCTTCAAGAAACCCGGGGCTGGGTGGAATACATCCCATATTTCCGGCTGCCGGTTCAATGATGACGGCTGCAATTTCACCCTCATTTTCATCAAATAATTTTTGAACACTTTCTATATTGTTGTATTCAGCCACAAGCGTATCGGCTGCCGTGCCCCTGGTTACACCGGGACTGCTGGGCGAGCCCAGGGTCAGGGCACCGCTGCCTGCTTTAATCAGAAAAGAGTCGGCATGCCCGTGGTAATTCCCTTCGAACTTGATGATTTTCTCTTTTCCCGTATAGCCCCTGGCAACACGAATGGCACTCATACAGGCTTCCGTTCCTGAATTGACCATGCGGACCTTATGAACATTCTGCACCATCTGCTGGACCAGCCCGGCCATTTTCACTTCAATTTCCGTAGGTGCCCCGAAGGAGGTAGAGTTGAAAGATGCATCCTGTATTGCTTTAATTACCGGTGCGTAAGCGTGCCCGAGGATCATCGGGCCCCAAGAGCCAATATAGTCGATGTATTCGTTGTCATCTACATCTGTCAGAATCGAACCCTTCGCCTTTTTGAAAAACGGCGGTATTCCGCCCACCGATTTAAATGCCCTTGCCGGAGAGTTGACCCCGCCGGGGATGAAAGTTTGTGCCATTTCAAAAAGTGTACGGCTTGTTTTCAGTCGGTCTGACATATTTAATGATTGATTAAAATTCAAACTTAAGTAAAGATACCAAACTTATATCGAACCCCGGAAAATTTTCCTGTGGTGTTCGTGATTTTTGATGCATAAACAAATTGCAATGGCAAAAGTTCGTTACCTGCAAGATGCATCTGGAATCAAGCTTTATCCGGGCATGTTTTCAAGGGCTGCAATCCTCTCTTCAAGCGGGGGATGGGTCATGAAAAGGGCTTTAAATCCTTTCTTTTTACCTGATGTAATGCCGAAAGCCTGCATCGATTCTGGCAACTGGTTCGGAACCTGCGATTCGGCCTGCAGCCGTTTCAGCGCATTGATCATACCGTTTTTGCTTGCAAGCCGGGCTCCGGCTTCATCTGCCCTGTATTCCCGCTTTCTTGAAAACCAGAAAACGATCGTGGATGCAAGAATGGCAAGTATAATCTCGGCAACAATTGTAGTTATAAAGTAGCCGATACCAAGGCCCCGTTCATTTTTAAGAATCATACGGTCGACAGCGAACCCGATGATTCTTGCCAGGAACATCACAAACGTGTTTACCACACCCTGAATCAGGGCAAGGGTAATCATGTCGCCGTTGGCTACGTGGCCGATTTCGTGGCCGAGTACCGCACGTATTTCATCTTTATCAAACCGCTGCAGCATTCCCTCGCTGATGGCAACCAGTGCCTTGTTACGGTTCCAGCCGGTGGCAAAGGCATTGGCCTGCTGCATGGGAAAGACGCCGACTTCGGGCATTCCGATTCCGCCTTTATCCGACATCTCTTTAATCTCACTGAACAGCCACTGTTCACGCCGGTTACGGGGTTCACTAATTATTTGTACTCCGGCACTCCACTTTGCAATGGTTTTTGATAAGAGCAAGGAAATAAATGATCCTGCCATCCCGAATACAAAACAGAAAATCAGCAGTGCCGGTAAATTCAGGTTGGTTCCCGTTTCATCCAGGTATGAACCTACACCCAGAAGAGACAGGGTGATGCTTGCAACCACAATGATGGCAAGGTTAGTGGCAAGAAATAAAAATATTCGTTTCATAAGTACTTAAATCGACTTTTAAGTTTAAAATTTTTGGATTGGTTATTGAAGAAATCTATTTATGGCCTTTCAAAATCCGTGCCGCTTCTTTGGCAAAATAGGTGGCTATCAGGTCGGCTCCGGCTCTTTTAAAACCAATCAGTGATTCCATCATCGCTTCCTTTTCCTCCAGCCATCCCTTTTCGGCTGCGGCTTTGATCATCGCAAATTCGCCGGATACCTGGTACGCTGAAACGGGAATCTTCACATTTTGTTTTACTTCTTTGACAACATCGAGGTACGGCAGGCCGGGTTTAACCATGACGATATCAGCGCCTTCGGCTTCATCGAGTTGGGCTTCCCGAACAGCTTCACGGATGTTTGCCGGGTTCATCTGGTATGTTTTTTTGTCGCCGAAGCCGGGAGCCGAGTCCAGGGCATCACGGAACGGCCCGTAAAAAACGGATGCATATTTGGCACTGTAAGCCATGATGCCTGTGTTTTTGAATCCTGCAGTTTCGAGAGCTTCCCTGATTTTTAATATTCTTCCGTCCATCATATCCGATGGAGCTACAAAATCTGCACCTGCTTTGGCATGGCTGACCGCCATTTTGGCAAGCACTTCTACCGTTTCGTCATTCAGAATTTGGCCATCCGATACAATGCCGTCATGACCGTAATCTGAATAAGGATCCAGTGCGATGTCTGTCATTACCAGTATTTCGGGAAAATTTTGTTTGATTGCAGCAATGGTTTGCTGCATAAGCCCTTCCGGGTTCAGTGCTTCGGTTCCGCGATTATCTTTTTTCTCATCCGGCACCTTTACAAATAGCAGAACTGATTGAATTCCAACATCAGACAGTTCCTGTATTTCGTCCATCAGCAGGTCGGTGGTATAGCGGTAGTAGCCCGGCATGGATGCTATTTCTTCTTTTTTGTCGATCCCTTCCATTACAAAAAGCGGAGCGATAAAATCGGAGGGATGAAGCCGGGACTCGGTTACCATCTCACGTATCGCTTTTGTGGCGCGCAAACGCCGCCCCCTTATCAATGGAAATTGCCCTTGTTGACTCATACCTAAAAAAATTGTAGCAAATGTTAATGTTTAAAGGGCAAATATAGCCGGATTCTGTGAATTCCTTATTAAGATTGCGGTGAAACATTTAGACATGATATTTCCTAGCGAATAAGGATTCTCTTTTGCCGGGAGAAATACCATGTCTTCAAGGAAACCCGCAATGTTTTTCTCTTTTATCTATTATTAGTGTCTTTCTTGCCGCTTTTTTTGAAAAGAAACATTGCGGGTTTTTACCCGATATTTTATCATTGACTTGACACTACAGTCTTTCAATTTTCGAATCGATTTCCAACTCACCGAGTAGCGTACGGTGGACAGGGCATTTTTTTGATATTTCAAGAAGCCGGCCAAGCTGCTTGTC
Organism: uncultured Balneolaceae bacterium; assembly: GCA_964415185.1. Taxonomy (GTDB): domain Bacteria; phylum Bacteroidota; class Rhodothermia; order Balneolales; family Balneolaceae; genus CAYVBJ01. The sequence continues at coordinate 4,528 of CAYPZI010000183.1, forward strand.
GTTCAGGTCACCCTTAACGGTAATTTCTTTTTCAATCCGGTCGATTTTTGATGCTTTGTCGTCACAATTACTGCAATCTTCGGCGTGGTTTTTAAAATGCCGAAGTTCCATGTAAATGTCGTCAACCGGCCACTCTTTTCTTTGGGCATACATCCGGACGGTCATTACAGTGCAGGTTCCGAGCGACATCAGTAAAAGGTCATAGGGATCGGGGCCTCTGTCTTTACCACCGGCGGGTTCGGGTTCATCGGCGATTATTTCATGGTTGCCGGCATGCAGCACCGTTTTGTAATTCT
>CAYPZI010000184.1:0-4610 GCA_964415185.1 uncultured Balneolaceae bacterium
AAATGTTTGAGAACATAAATGTAAACAAAAGAAGCCACGCATCTTGATTACATCCGCAGCCAGCACCTCAAAATAAAATTGTGCCTGTGGAAAAATTTTATCACAAACACAGTTTAATTACTATTATGCTGAATATTTTATTATATGTGTTTAATAAATATAGTTTATATATAGATTACCAAACTCGCACAAAATTATTTGTGAGAAATGGGGGGGCTAATAATTTATTAGGAGTTAAGACTCAGCCTTATTATTATTTTTATTGATAGTAAATATTTGTTAAAATATTACTTTTCAGTGTGTTTTACTGCGTGCAATAAACACAATAAAATGATTCTTTTATTGTGTAACTATAAAACTAATTTTTTATGAGTAAACGCGACAAATCTCATCATGCTGATAACAAAAAATACAGGGCACTTTTTGAAAATTCCATAACGGCGTTATTTATCACCCGGCCCGATGGGTCCATTCTGGAGGCAAACAGTGCCGCATGCCGAATGTTTGGTTACACCGAAGAGGAGTTCAGAAAACTGGGCAGGCAGGGGGTGATCGATCCAGATACTCCGGAGCTGACGAAAAAACTCAGGGAGAGGGAAGAAAACGGAAGTGCCTACGGCGAACTGATTGGAATTCGTAAAAATGGAGAGAAATTTTGGTGCGAGTTTTCATCTTCTGTTTTTGAAGATCCGGAAGGTGGAAAAATGGCCAGTGTGATGCTGATTGATATATCCGACAGAAAAGTTATGGAAGAGAGGCTTAAGGGAGTAATGAACAATGTGCCGGGGGTTGTATTCCGGTATATACGGGAACCCGACGGAAGTGATTATCTGGAATATGTGAGTGAGGGATCTGAAGATGTGTGGGGGGTCAGTCCGGAAGATATTCTCATTGACCTCAGCCGGGTATGGGTAAATTTCCACGAGGATGATATTGATGATGTTGTTCAATCTGTAAAAGAATCTGCCGAAACCAATTCACGGTGGTACTCGGAATACCGGTATCATCACCCAGATGGATTTATCCGATGGTGCAGAGGAATTGGGGAACCGGTCAGCAATGAAAACGGCCGCGTGGTGTGGGATTCGATAGTACTGGATATTACCGATGAGAAGCAAGCGGAAATGAACCTGAAACTGATGGAGTCGGTGGCCACAGAGGCCAACGATGCAGTGCTGATTACGAAAGCGGAACCGTTTGAGGCTCCTGAAGGCCCTGAAATCATCTATGTAAACCGGAGTTTTGAGAAAATGACGGGATACAAGGCGGATGAGGTAATCGGGAAAACCCCTCGCATACTACAGGGTCCGAATACCGAGTCGGAACAGCTTCAAATAATGCGGAATGCGATTCGAAACCAGAAAGCCGTAGAAGTGGAGTTAATCAACTACAGTAAAAACGGTGATGAATACTGGGTGAATATTTCGATAAGCCCGGTATTTGAAGACGATAAATGCACACATTTTATCTCTATCCAAAAGGATATAACTGATCGCAGGCTCCGGGAGTTGCAAGAAACCTTATCGTATGAAATGAGCCGGATTTTCAACAGAGAAGAGAGTGTAAGACAAGCCCTGCAATCTTCAGCGGACGAAATTATAAAGCTGAAGCATTTTGATGCGGTTGAATTCTGGCGTGTGGACAGAGACCGAACGAGGATGAATCTTGCTGCCTATACAATTGGCAATCCCGATGTAGCAGTCTTTTATTCAGAAGAGGAAAAAACTGAAGTATTTAAAAAAGGAGTAGGTCTGCCGGGAAAAACATGGAAGAAAAGAGAGAACTTGTTCTGGAGAAACCTGGAGAAACGAAAAACATTTATCCGGAATAAAGCAGCCGCTAAAGCGGGCCTGAAAACCGCATTCAGTTTCCCCGTTATGGATGAGGACGATCTGTTTGGATTGATTGTCTTGTTACTGTCGGAAGACCTGAAAAAGGAGCGCTATTACGTGGACCTGTTCAAAGAGTTAGCAGATCAGCTTGCGTCCGAAATCAGGCGAAAAGAGCTGGAGGAAGAGCTTTTTAGAATTTTTAATTCCGCTCCCGATGTTATTTGCATTGCCGGATTGGATGGATACTACAAAAAAGTAAATTCAGCGATGAGTGAGATGCTTGGATATACCGAAAAAGAGTTATTAAGAAGGCCCATCATTGATTTTGTGCACCCGAATGACAAGCAGAAAACTGAGGAAGAGTTTGAGGCGCTGAACCGTGGAGAGGGAAACCACTATTTTGAAAACCGGCATGTTACAAAATCGGGGAAAGTGATCTGGCTATCTTGGACCACCAAACCCTTTTATGATGAAGGAATAACCTACAGCGTAGCTAAAGACGTGACGGATGAGAAGGAACTCAGGGAACTTCTTGATCAGGCGAACCGGCTTGCTAAAATTGGAAGCTGGGAGTTGGATTTAATGAATAGTGAGGTGTATTGGTCTGACATTACCAGGGAAATCCATGAAGAAGAACCGGATTTTGAGCCTGACCTGGAATCAGGTATCAATTATTTTAAGGAGGGAGAACCCAGAAAGCGTATATTGTATGCTGTTGAAGAGACGGTAAAAGACGGAACTCCTTGGGATCTTGAGCTGCCCATTATCACGGCCAGGGGTAATGAGAAGTGGATCAGAACTATCGGGGAGGCTGAGCTTATAGACGGGAAACCGGTTCGCATCTATGGAAGTTTCCAGGATATACATCAGAGAAAAGTTGCAGAATTAGAGCTGCAGGAGAGAACCAGGCATATTAATGTCATCGCAAGCCTGAATGCCGCACTGTTGAACTATACGGATTGGTTTGAGGCACTTGATCAACATCTGGAAATTATAGGCGAGGCGGTGCAGGCCGACAGGGGGTACTATTTTGAAAACCGTTTTGATCAGGAAACAGGAGAGGGTTTTACTACTCAGAAACTGGAGTGGAGCTTGAAAGGTATCGAACCGCAGTTAAATAATCCCGACCTGGAAGAGGTACCGTTCAGGGAAATACCGGAAGTGGTTGAACCAATGCTGAAAGGTAAACCCAACATGATATTATTGAGTAAAATAGAAAAGGGGACCCTCACTCGTACAATAATGGAAGATCAGGAGATTAAATCCTTCCTGACGATTCCGGTTAATGTTCAGGGTGTATTCTACGGGTTTGTCGGTTTTGACAAATGCACGGAAGAGTCAAAATGGAGTGAGGGAAAAGTGCGCACACTCCGGACAATAACATCGAACCTTGCCGTGGCCATAGAAAGATCGAAGGAGGAAAAAGAGCGACAGCTTTTGCTGGATGAAAAAAACACGATTCTTGAAAGTATTGGAGATGCATTTTTTGCAGTAGATCTGGAGTGGACGGTAACCTATTGGAATAACAAAGCTGAAGAGATTTTGGGTATGCCGAGAGAAAAGATTTTGGGTGAAAATTTATGGGATCTGTATGAAGATGCTAAGTCTTTGGAATTTTATACGCAGTACCACCAGGCTGTCGAAAAACAGATTGACGTTCATTTTGAAGAGTATTATCCCACACTTGAAATATGGTTTGAAGTAAGTGCGTACCCATCATCTTTGGGGCTTTCTGTTTTTTTCAAAGATATTACTGAGCGAAAAAAAGCTAACGAACGCATGAAGGAACTGAACCGTGCTCTTGAGCAGCAAACCAAAGAGCTGGCTGCATCCAATGCCGAGCTGGAGCAGTTTGCATTTGTGGCTTCGCATGATCTGCAGGAACCCCTCCGGATGATTACCAGTTTTCTGGCTCAGCTTGAACGGAAATATGGTGATGAGTTAGACGATAAAGCGCAAAAGTATATCCATTTTGCCACAGATGGTGCCAAACGGATGCGACAGATTATCCTGGATCTGCTCGACTATTCGCGCGTGGGCAAAGTGGATATCGAAAGAGAAGAAGTGGATCTCAATGAAATCCTTGATGTTGTAAAAAGGCTTCACAACAAACTGATTGAGGAAAAAAAGGCAGTCGTCACCTGGGATAAAATGCCGGTTATAAGTGCAGCCGGTGGCCCGATGCAGCAGCTGTTCCAGAACCTTGTGCATAATGCCCTCAGCTATCAAAAAAAAGGAAACAAGCCGGCAGTGAAAATCTGGTCGGAAGAGTCAGAAGATCACTGGAAATTTTATGTGCGGGATAACGGAATTGGTATCGACCCCGAGTACACAGATCAAATTTTCAACATTTTCCAGCGCCTGCACGGCAGGGATGAATATAGCGGAACCGGGGTTGGCCTGGCAATCTGTAAAAAGATTGTAGAAGATCACGGCGGTGAGATCGGGGTGGAATCGGAACCGGGTGAAGGCAGTACATTTTATTTTACAATTAAAAAATAGCAGAGCTTAAAACCAGCCCCGCCTCGGGGCGGCATATCCGTAGCCCCATAGGTTCACACGGTGAATCTGTGGGGTAAGAAGGATGCGCGGATTAAGAAAGCGCCGTAGGTGTGGCATGTTTCGAATTGCGAATTCAAACTCAATTGTAAAATGTTCCCATATATACCGCACCTACGGTGCTCTTGTCTTTGGCGGTCGTTTTAACTCATGGCCACCGTGTTGCGCTGACCATGGGCTACGGATATGGCGCACCTCTGGTGCTTGGTTTTTGTCAGG
>CAYPZI010000185.1:0-4584 GCA_964415185.1 uncultured Balneolaceae bacterium
CATGAATAAACCGACCATTTTCCTGACGTCAGGAAAATGGTTTTATACATAATAATGAATATATCACTCCATATTGACCCACCCATTTCACTGTAAGTTGACCCACCTGTTTCACTCGAAGCTGACCCATCCCTAAAGGTGTTGTACATTGCTTTCTTTGTCGCTAACAAATAAACTAACTAACAAAGGAAGATGGCAGCTAAAACAATACGTATGGATCAAATTCGAAATTTACTACAACAAAAAAACAAAGGTATCTCCATACGTACGATTGCTCGCAATACTGGGCTCTCGCGCAATACGGTTAGTCACTACCTGCGGGCGGTGGATCAGCACGGTTATAGCCCCTGACAGGCCTTGAGTCTGGATAATGAGCAGCTGTCCAGGATTTGCTGGGTTGGATTACCACGCATGGCAATGAGCTCAGGAAAAAACACGTAACCCGTCAGCTTCTCTGGGAAGAGTATCGCCAGCAACACCCAGGCGGATATGGCTATACCTGGTTTTGCCGTCATCTGAATGACTACCTGGGCAATAAAGAAGTCACGGCGATCTTCGAGCATCGTCCGGGTGAGAAAATGATGGCCGATTTTGCCGGTGACCGACTCAGTTACATCGATCCGGAGACCGGTGAAGTGATCGAAACCCAAGTCTGGGTCAGTGTACTGCCGTTTAGCAACTACATGTATGTAGAGGCTGTGGAAAGCCAAAAACAAGAAGATGTAGACGGATGCTTCCAATGCTTCATCGTTTTTTCCAGGGAGTTCCCCAAAGTGCGCTGTTTGACAATTTCCGAAGCGTGGTGAAACGGACTGTCCGCTATGAGCCTGCATTTACCAAACTGATGGGGTGGGTCAGTTTCGAATGCTCCGAGTAAAGCGATTCCCGCGTAAGCAAAACAGGTGGTTCAAGCTGAGTGAAATATTCATTCAGCTAGCTTGAAGTGGTTTAATGAACTCTGTCTGTTATTGATTTTCATGTCGAATTTTCAAGGATTTTAAAGTAACTTAAATTGAAGTTTTCTACTAATCCTTATTCTCGATGTGATGAATGCCTTTTCCAAAATGACACGCTCCGGTTTTTTGAAGCAACTTGGGATTGCGGCTTCGGGAACTGTTTTAATGCCGTTTATAAATCGCGCAGCCGAACAAGCGGCGCAGATAAATGTTGCCGATTCCTATTCCCTTTCACCTGATATCACCTATCTGAATCACGGTTCCATCGGTACAATTCCAATTTCTGTGCAGAATCATCATACTGAGCTTCTGGCTTTGTGTGAAACCAATCCCTGGCTGTACATGTGGGGAGGTGAGTGGGAGGAGTCGCGAGAGCTGGTTAGAGAAATGGCCGCTGATTTTATTGGGGCAAAAATAACAGAAATTGCCATTACCCATAATACCACAGAAGCTTTTAACCTGCTTGCCCTTGGCCTGGATTTGAAAAAGGAGGATGAAGTTCTTTTTTCAAACTACAACCATGATGGGGCGAGTGTGCCATTCCTTTTCCAGGCTCCGGGACACGGGTATTCGGTGAGGAGATTTCAGATTCCATTTAATGGTGCTGATTCTTTTACACCCAATGATTGGGTGGAATTTCACACATCACAAATAAGAGAGAATACCAAATTGCTTGTGATACCGCATGTAGACAATATTCTTGGCGTGAAGCTTCCGGTCCGGCAGATTGCTTCCGCCGCCAGGAGAAAAGGCGTGCAATGGATTGCCGTTGATGCCGCCCAGACCGTGGGCATGGTGCCGGTTGATGTGAAGGAGATGAATGTGGACCTGTTTGCCACCAGCGCGCACAAATGGGTTCAGGCTCCGAAAGGCGTCAGTTTTACCTATATTTCCGAAAAGATACAGCCGTATTTAAGTCCGGTTCACGTAACTTGGGGACAGGATAGATGGAGTGATACCGCCCGGAAATATGAAGACTACGGAACCAGGAATTTTGCAGCCCTCATTGCCCTTGGCGAGGCAATTGCTTTTCAAAATGAAATCGGGTTTCCGGTAAAACCGGATCACCATAAAAAGCTGCGGCTTCACGCCATGAATCTGGCTGAAAGCCATCCGGATGTGAAATGGCGTTCACCTGTTAATGAAGATCTCTCGTCTGCACTTTATGCAATAGAGCTCACAGATAAAGAAGTTTTAAATTTTAACCGTGAAATTTATCAAAGTCATGGTGTGGTTTTGAGGCCTTTTGGCGGTGAAGAACTGAATACGCTTCGCATTTCTCCGAATATCATGAATACCACTGAAGAAATAGATCAGTTGTTTGGGTTGATTTGAGAGAAATTGGGATCGCGGATTTGGCGGATGACGCGGATTGCACCGATTTATAATGTCGATAATTCTACAATCCCAAATCCACGGTAGCCTCGAAGCTCAAAGCATGTACTATGATCATTGCCCCGGCATTGAAATGCCGGTCTCTGTTGTATCATCCCCCCGGGGGATTTTTTGTTTTGATATTGGTTTGAGTCACGTAATGAAATTAATTTGTGAGTAGGCAAGGTGTTTATCATGTAATTGGCCTGCGCAATGCCACACAGCCCCGTTTGCGAACGGGGTGGCAGATTACAGACCGGGAATTTATTCCCGGGTAATGCGAACGGCGCGCCCCAAAAAACCCTCCGCCCGGATTTTGAAAGAGGCGATGAATCAAACCGGAGGGTAGTGCAGAAAACCGGGGAATGGCTAAAAAAGGATCGTATATATAAAAAAACGAATTCCAATTAGCAAATATAGCATAACCCTGAAAGGGTTTAACGCGAATAGCCCCGGGTGGAAACCCGGGGTCAGAGGAAGATCGTAATCAAAGAGAACCCCGAAGCGGGTTCAACAACTATGGCTTGATTGTTCAACCCACTTATATGTTTGTTTTAGACTTTTGATAATAATAGGAAATCATCAACTTGTAAATATGCTGCAACCCACTCCTCAATCCCCTCCATTGGAGGGGAGGTTAATTACGAATTTTTTGATGATAAATTAACTTGTTTTTAATAAACGGTTAGGATCCGATTGTTTTTTCAATATCACGAATCCCTTTTGGCACGTCGGTCATGTTTTCATATCCGTCATCGGTGATGATCAGGTTGTCTTCGATTCGGATCCCCCCGAAATTGAAGAATTGTTCAATTTTTTCACGATTCAGGAATTTCTTCTTTTCCTCGTTTTCAAGAGCGGGCTTCAAAAGAGCCGGAATAAAATACAAGCCGGGTTCAATAGTAATCACCATGCCGGGCAACAGCTCACGGCGAACTCTCAGGTACCTTATCCCCGGTCGGTCGATTCTTTCAACACCTTTTGGGTATCCGCCTACATCGTGAGTATCGAGTCCCAGGAAATGCCCGAGTCCGTGAGGGAAAAAGAGGGCAAAAATGTTGTTTTCCATCAGGTCGTCAATGGAGCCGTTCAACAGGTTCATATCTTTCAATCCTTGCGTCATATGACGGGCGGCCGACATGTGAAGGTCCTCCATCTTGACGCCGGGTTCAATCGCTTCCATCACATGATTCATGGTATCGAGAACAATCTGATAGATGGCTGCCTGGCCTTCGGTAAACTTGCCATTTGCCGGGTAAGTGCGGGTAAAGTCGGAGGCATACCCATTCAATTCATAGCCGGCATCAATCAAATAGAGTTCGCCGTCACGGATTTGCCGGTTGTTATCCACGTAGTGCAGAATAGCCGAGTTGGGCCCGCTTGCATGAATTCCGTTATAGGCATCCTGAAGCAGGCCATGACGCACCTGGTGATAGTCGAACAGGGCTTTGAGTTCATACTCGAACATGCCGGGACGAATTGCTTTCATTACCTCGCGGTGGGCAATGCCGTTAATCCGGGATGCTTCTCTCATTTGGTTCAATTCCCATTCGGTTTTGATACACCGGCAATAGGTTATAGCATCCGTTAGTGATTCCGTGTCCACAGTTAGCTTTCTGTCAAGATCTTCAAGAAATTCGGCCTGTTCTTCGTCCAGGCAGTAAATGAGGTCGGGGTTCAAATCCCGAAGAACTTTCAGTAAATCTGTTTCGAGATGAAGATGGTCTGGCTGGTAGAGCTCACCGATCTCATCCATGGATTTAACGCGCCCGTGCCATACTGCAAACTGCTCGTCTCTTTTCGGAGCGAAGAGGTGAAATTCACGTGATTCAAGATGGAGAATCAGGTGGTAATCGGGTTCATCAACTCCTGTCAGGTATAAAAAATTGCTTTCTTGCCGGAAGGGGAACTCGTAGTCTGTTCCGTAACGGTACATCAGTTCGGCCCCTTTCATATAAATTACGGCATTTTGTTCTTCATCGAATAGTGAAAAAAGTCTGTCTCTGTGCAGATTGGCAGCCATGCGTTTGTGAGTTAAAAGTTATAGGTCAATTATTGATGAAATGTAAGAAGCTTTGATGAAAATATCGCAAGAGATCGTGGTTGGAATTACGGGTTTAGGGGATGGCACGGAATACCGGGATTTGAATCACGGATCTATTGGATGACTCTGATTTCACGGGGTTATTTAAAATTAAACTAAAAAATTATACACTCCATTTTGCAAGTATAGCGTAACCCACCCCTCAATCCC
>CAYPZI010000186.1:0-4525 GCA_964415185.1 uncultured Balneolaceae bacterium
AGTGTAAACAAGTTAATAAATTCGGGGCGTCCTCTTTTTTATAATACCTCTGCGAACATCTGCGAGAAACACAAACCCCGGTTTACGTTCTCGCGATAATATGCGCTTTAGCTTTAAGCTGCGCCCTTCGCGCTTCCCCGCGTTCTCAGCGTGAAACCCGTGCCTTCCGCCAAATCCGCGATTCCATACATTTTATTTTCTCACTGGATAACCACCAAATATTCTCCTAATTTTGTTGGTTGTTAATCTGGGAAATAGTGTTAGGATAATTTTGTTGAGTTGATGAGATTCATCGCCTGAACCCTGGACACACCCCTGACTAATCTTAACCGCCTGAAGGCGTTAAGATTGAGTCTGTCCCCTCTCGAGAGGGGAATTTGGAATTCTTTTGAATCACTCCTCATTAGTTATGACTGAGAATGTATATTTCTGATCTTGAACTGCACGGCTTTAAGAGTTTTGCTTATAAAACACATGTAAAATTTGACAAAGGGATTACCGCCATAGTGGGCCCTAACGGCTGCGGGAAATCGAATATCGTGGATGCCCTGAGATGGGTGCTGGGTGAACAGCGTCCCTCACTGCTGCGCTCATCGGCCATGAGCAACGTTATATTTAACGGCACAGCCGGGAAAAAGGCCCTCGGCCTGGCTGAAGTTTCACTTACCTTCGTCAACAACCGGGGAGTACTTCCCACCGAATACAGCGACATTACCATCTCCCGCCGCCTCTACCGCTCCGGTGAAAGCGAGTACCTGATCAACAAAACCCCCTGCCGGCTCAAGGATATCATGGAACTCTTTATGGATACCGGAATGAGCTCGGACGCCTATTCCGTCATCGAGCTGAAAATGGTGGAAGAGATCCTGAACGACCGTAATAACGACCGCCGGCGCCTGTTTGAAGAAGCTGCCGGGGTAACCAGATACAAGGAAAAACGAAAACAGACCTTCCGCAAGCTGGATGAAACCCTGAAAGACCTGCAAAGGCTGGAAGATATCCTGGTTGAAATCAGAAAGAATGTGAAATCTCTTGAAAAGCAGGCAGAAAAAGCGGGAAAAGCCAAAAAATTCCGGGAGGAACTGGAACATCTCGACAAAGCCTTTAACCTGCATGAGTACAACACGGTTCAGAACGAGATTGAACCGCTGAAAGGGCGCATTCAAAATGCCGAAAAAGAAAAAAGGGAACTGGCAAAAGCGCTTGAAGAAAGTGAAAATGCCGAAGAACAGGCACGGAAGGAATTGATTGAAAGGGAGCGCGAGCAGGCCGAGGCGCAGCGGCTTGTAAACCAGCTTCATGCCTCCGTCCGGGATATGGAAACCAACCTGAAAATTACCGCCGAAAAAATTGAAAATGCCAAAGAGGTGATCGGCCAGCACGAAAAGGATATTGAACAGGGCCTGCAAGACATGGAAGAGCTGCAGGAATTACGTGATCAGAGCATCCGGCGGCTGGAATCTCTTGGTACCGAGCTGGAACAGGCGGAAGAGAGCCTGGAAGAATCAAAGAAGAAGTTTGCGGCCGTGCAACAGGAATATTCACAGGTACGCCATGAAGTATTCGAAATTGAAGTAGAGATCAGCGACAAAAACCGTGAACTGAATGAACTTCGCGGCAAGCAGATAAAGCTGGAATCCCGACTCGAAAATACCGGCGATGACCTGATACGCATCGACCGTGATGTGGAAAATCTTGAAGAGGAGATCAAAAATGCCAACGGTGAGATCAGCCTGCTGAAAGAAAGCCTTGATGAGCTGAATCAAAAGCGGGACAGGCAGATTGAGGCGATCTCAGGTGCTTCCGAACGCCGTGAAGAACTTGACCGGGAACGTGAATCGGTCCGGGAGTCCATACGAGCCGTAAAAAGCAGGCTGGATGCCATCCGTTCAGAAATGCAACTGCTGGAAAGCCTGGCTCAATCAAAAGAGACTTTTCCTTCAAGTGTGGCCTGGCTGCTTGAGAAGCAGGCTGAAAATTTCAACCGTCTTACTACCGTAAGCGACGTGCTGAATGTTGAAGAGGAACTCATCCCCGCCCTGGAAGCAGCCCTTGGCGAAGCCATGAACTACCTGGTTGTTAATGATATGGATGAAGCGCGGCATGCCGCCGGTTTGCTCAAAGAGCATAAAAAAGGGCGTGCCACATTCATTCCCCTGGCCGACCTTAAAACAGACTGGCCGGTTACGGATGATTCTATCCTGGATCATGTTGATTATGAAAGTGATTATAAACCGCTCGCAGCCTTACTGCTCGGCACGGTAAAACTGGCCGGTTCGATGGACGATGCCCTTGAATCTTCACGGGATGGCCTCACTGCTGTTGTAACCCGCGAGGGTGACCTGATCACATCCGGCAGCTTTTTGAAAAGCGGCAGCCGGGGCAAACTGGCCGGAAGCCGGCTGGGGATGAAAGACAAGCTGGATAAACTGCAAAAACAGAAAACCGGCTTTGAGCAAGAACTTGATTCCCGCCGGGAAGACCTTGAGAAAATCGAATCTGAATATGGCGGTTTGAACCTTGAAAAACTGCGTCAAAACCTCAGGGAAACCGAAGCTGAAATCCGGAAAAAAGAGCAGCAGGCGGGGCGCTATCAATCGGAAGTCCGGGTTTATGAGAAAAACATCCGGGAACTGCAAAACAGAAAGCAGTCTCTCGTTTCAAATGAAGGGACAGCGAGAGAAGAGCTGGAGGAGCTGTACCCGCGCCGGAAAGAGCTGCAACAGCGAATTTCGGAACTGGATGCAAAAAAAAATGAAAAACAGGGACATCAGAAAAAACTTGAAGACGACCGGGCCATTGCCCAGAACCGGTTTAATGATGCCCAGCTAAAACACCAGGATGTCAGAAACAAAGCTGAAAATATTGAAAAGGAAATAAAGCGGGCAAAAAACGGGATTGAAAACCTGCAACAGCGGCTTGAATCAAGAAAGGATAGAATGGTTGAGAGTAAGAAGCAGATTGAGCAGTTCCGGGAAAGTATCCGGATAACAAAACAGCAACTTGCCGGCAAGCGGGAAGAGAAGATTGAAGCCGACCAAAGGCTTGAAGCCGCCGAAGAGGCAGCAGCTCTTGTCCGCGGTAAAATCAACGAAATGGAAAAAGAACTTAAAACACTCCGGCACAAGAAGGAAGTAAACCTGGAGCTGGTTCACCATCTCGAAATGGCGAAAGAAAAGTTTGAGTTACAGGCACAGGGCCATGCCGACCACATCTGGGAAACCTATGGATTGCTCATGAACCAGGTAAAAGCCGATATGCCGGAAGAGACCGACCCCGAAGAAGCCAAGAAAAGGATCGGGTATCTCCGGCAGAAACTGAATCAGTTCGGAGAAGTGAACCCGCTGGCTATCGATGAATTCAAGGAGGAGAAAGAACGGCTCGATTTCTATGAAACGCAGATTGAAGACCTGTACCAGGCGGAAAAAGAGCTCCGGCAAACCATTCGTGAAATCAATGAAACGGCAACAGAACGCTTTAATGAGACCTTTGAAGCGATCCGAACCAACTTTCAGGACGTTTTCAAAACACTGTTCAATGAAGATGATTACTGTGACTTGTTAATTGAGGATGATGTGGAAGATCCGCTGGAGGCAAAAATAGAGATCAAAGCCAACCCGAGAGGCAAGCGTCCGTCTGGAATTAACCAGCTTTCCGGCGGCGAAAAAACACTCACAGCCATCGCCCTGCTCTTTGCCATCTACCTGGTAAAGCCATCCCCCTTCTGCGTGCTCGATGAGGTAGACGCCCCGCTCGACGATGCGAACATCGAACGGTTTTCGAATATGATCAAAAAATTCAGCAAAGATACACAGTTTATCATCATCACCCACAACAAAAAAACCATGTCGAAAGCCGAGATGATGTACGGGGTAACCATGCCCGAAACCGGGGTCAGCCGCCTTGTAGGGGTAAAACTGGATGAAGTGTCGGTGAATTGATTGTTCAGAAGTCAGGAGTCAGGAGTCAGGAGTCAGGATTTCAGTAGGGCTTTAATGTAGGCGTCAGCCAATTTACTTACTTCCTGAAGCAGCCCATCAAGTTCTTTGGAATTGCAATATCCAAGATCTTGAGAGAGTATCAGATAATACCTGCACTCTTCCAAAGAACCCTGGGCATGATTGAAAAATCTGACTTTATCCTTTTTCCCATTTTTTTTGAATCCTTCGCATATGTTTGCGGCTATTGAAACAGCTGCCCGACGGAATTGAGAGGTTAATCCAAATTTTTCATCGTCGGGAAACTTTTTAGTAACTAAATATACTTTTAAAACAAACTGGTGAGCTTTTTGCCAAACAATTAAATCCTTAAATGTTTTTGATTTTTTCATGGTAATTTTCTCCTTTATTGATTAATTATATTGTATTGATTCTATTTGAATTTACTGTTAGCTGGAAGAAGTTCTTCCGGCCAAATCATATATATGATCCAATTCCAACCAAATCCTTACAATTTTTTTTATAATTTTATTAAAGCTTAACGTGCCGGGCTAAGTTCAGTTGGTTTCACCTATTGAATTTAGTGA
>CAYPZI010000187.1:0-4491 GCA_964415185.1 uncultured Balneolaceae bacterium
ATTCCATGCCTGCAATTCTGGGTAAATTTATAGCAAACCTGCACCGGCAAACTGCCGGTAAATCTTTTTTTAAGGATTCTTTTCAAAATACAAATATACAGCAAACCCGTTTGCAGGTTCAGTACCGCGGGGCTGAAAAGTTTCTGGAAAATGCAGGTATAGCACCGGATTTTGATGCAGTCAGCAACGCAGAAAAACTTGGCGAAGAACTTCTGATGCCTGGAAAATGCCTGGTTATGGGTGATCTTTGGCCTTCATCCATTCTCATTGACGGACACAAAATGCGGCTTATTGACTGGGAGTTTTGCCATTACGGCCGCCCGTTTCAGGATATTGCTCATTTTGTTGCACATTGCAGATTGCACACAGAAGCATCCGATCATAAAAAGCGAAGAGGACAAATACAGCAATTTCAAAATCATTTTTTGAATAGCTACAGATCAACCCTTGGCAGTTTTTATGAGGAATTATACGATGACAATGAACTTTATGGATTTAACATTCACTATGCAATGGAGATTTTAATCCGTACATCGGGAGTTTTTAAACAGGGTTACCTGTTTGAAAAATATCCGCCCGGCCATCCCCGGATACAAAGACTTGTGCAGGAAGCACATCATCATTTGAAATATCCGGACAACGAGCAGATTTTTTAAACACATTTTATTCATAATCTCGCGCCCTTCGCGAAACCTTTGCGCCCTCTGCGTGAAACCCCGACCGCTGTCGGCGGCAGGATCTTGCCCTCGCAACTCGTCAGACGAACTGAAGGCTGCCTGCCCCCGCAACATTCTTGCCACCGGCCGTCAAACGACGGGAGCGGCGTTCAGGATCTTATCACTGCTTTCCTTTTCATACTTTTTGAAATTTTCCCTGAAAAGGCCTGCCAATTTTTTGGCTTGTTTATCGTATGCGTCAGCATCGGCCCACGTATTCCTGGGAAGCAGTATGTCGGATGACACTTCCGGGCACGAGGTCGGAATTTCAAACCCGAAAACCTTGTCTTCTTCAGTGTCAACATTTTTTAATCTGCCGCCGTGTATTGCATCGATGATGGCACGCGTGCTCTTCAGATCAATTCTGCTGCCGGTTCCATACGCCCCGCCAATGATTCCGGTATTAATTAACCATGCTTCCGCTTTGTGTTTGCGCATTTTTTCAGCCAGCATTTCTGCATAGCGGCTTGGAGGCCACACCAGAAAAGCAGCCCCGAAACAGGCTGAGAACGTAGCCTGCGGCTCGGTCACTCCTACTTCCGTACCGGCAACTTTTGCGGTATAACCGCTGATAAAGTGGTACATCGCCTGTTCAGGAGTAAGCTTGCTTACCGGAGGAAGCACACCAAATGCATCGTATGTCAAAAAGATGATGTTTTCCGGATGGCCCGTCTCACACGGGATTTTCGAATTTGAAATATATTCGATCGGGTAGGAGGCGCGGGTATTTTGTGTAATGCTTACATCATCATAATCAACTTCACGCGTATCCGGGTCGTAACCAACATTTTCGAGCACCGTACCGAATTTAATGGCATTGTAAATTTCAGGTTCATTTTCCTCTGAAAGATGGATCGTTTTGGCATAGCATCCGCCTTCAATATTAAAGACTCCGTTATCGCTCCAGCAATGTTCATCATCGCCAATCAGCTTTCGGCTGCTGTCGGCCGACAATGTTGTTTTACCGGTACCGGACAATCCGAAAAAGAGTGCCACATCACCCTCATCTCCTTCATTAGCTGAACAGTGCATCGACAGCACATCTTTTTTGGGCATCAGGTAATGCATCACCGTAAAAATACCTTTTTTCATTTCACCGGCGTACTCTGTTCCCAGGATCACCATTTGGTTGGTTTTGAAATTCACATCCACGCTTGCATCAGAGGTCATCCCCTCGGTAAAAAGGTTTGCGGGAAATTTACCGGCATTATAAACTACAAAGTCGGGATCTCCGAAAGATTTGAGTTCTTCTTTCGTGGGACGAATCAGCATATTATGCATAAACAAGCCGTGATAAGGCCTTTCTGCAATAATTCTGACCTTTAACCGGTAATCGGGATCCCAGCCGGCAAAGCCGTCAATTACATACAGCCGCTCTCTGGTATTCAGATAATCCACGGCTCTTTGATGGTTGATTTTAAACGTATGTTCGTCCAGTGCTATATTGATATCTCCCCACCAGATATCATCACTTACATTATCGGTTTTAACAACCCTCTTGTCAGCAGGACTTCGGCCTGTCCGTTTTCCGGATCGGACAATCAATGCGCCGTCGGCGGAAATTGCAGATCCATTATCATATTTGATGGCATCTTCGTAAAACCTGGCCGGTGATGGGTTTCTTACTATATTGTCTACTTCTATTTGATGTTTCGTCAGGTCAAATTTAGTGTTAGTCATTTTATTAAAGTCTGTTTTAAGGTTTTTTGAATTTTTTTTTCAATCGGATTTGATTAGTCCTATAATAGATATATAATCAACTCACATGAATATATTGTTAACAAAAGTCTGATATTTCAAATTACCTGCCTCTCGTTTAAGTTCAAGGCTAACGGTTCACCTGGGTTTCCTTCTCCCGATCCAGGGCCCTTCGTATGCGGATCTGTTCCCGGATAAATTGCCTCCAGTTTTCACTGGCCTGCTTGTGCTCTTCAAAAGTGCGGCTGAACTGGTGTGAACCTTCCGGAGTGGCTACCATATACAGGTAATCATGTTTTTCGGGATTTAAGACAGCCTTGATCGATCTTAAATCGGGGTTCGTAATCGGCCCTGGCGGCAAGCCGTCTACCATATAAGTGTTGTACGGATGATCTAACCTGTAATCCTCAAAAAGCACCCTTCTTTTCTCTCCAAGTGCATATAATACGGTTGGATCGGCCTGAAGCCTCATATTTCTCTCAAGCCGGTTCAGGTACAATCCGCTTATTCTTCGTTTCTCATCCTGTACCTTTGCTTCCCATTCCACGATCGAGGCAAGGGTAAGAACTTCATTGAGGGTAAAACCACTTTTCTCAATCTCTTCGGAAAGCCCGCGGGTAACAATCCTTTCAAATTCATTCAGGATGCGCCTAATTACATTTTCAGGCTCAGTTGTCCAGAAAAAGAAATAACTTTCGGGCAGCATTCTTCCCAAAATTTCATTTTTGGTTAACCCAACCTCAAGGGCAATGCTGCTGCTGTCAGAGAATATGGATGCGAAAGCCGCTGAATCCGCCTGAAGCTGCAAGCCGAGATTTCTGGATATGAGTCCCTCATCGAGGCCGGGAATAATCGTCACCTTTGTTTCATCCTGGATACCGCGGGCAAGTTTCGATAAAAATTCATTGTAATCATATCCTTCACCGGTTTCATATCTTCCCGGCCTGAAATTCCTCCAACCGAGCAGATTTCCCGCCCAAATGAATTCAACCGTATCCGTAACCACCTCTTTTTCATATAGCTTTTCAGCCAGCTTGTTCAAACCGACAGATTCCTCAATTATCAGTACCCGGTTCTCTTCAGAAAATATCGCATTATCTTTATAAATCCGGTGATAGCGGGAACTGAAGACCATCGTAAACACAATCAGAAACAGGACAGATATCCCGATGACCTCCCTTAAACTAAATGGTTTTATATGTTCAATGAGTCTGAATTTCAAATATATAACCGGTCTATTATGCTTTCCCTCTGAGCTGATACCCGAAAAAGTATCAATGTCAGTTTATACTTGTTTTATTTCCGGATACCACTTTGCGGTTAACTGCTTCTCTCCGCCAGTTTCCGGTCCATCATTAACAAGGCCGCTCCCTGGTCGCCGACAAGACGAAGCTGTTCAACTATCCCGCCTACAGCGTTTTCCTCTTCTACCTGTTCGTCAATAAACCAGTGCAGCATCACCTGCGCGGGATAATCTTTTTCTTCAAGTGCAAGCTCATAGAGCTTGTGTATCTGCTTGGTCACTTTTTTCTCATTCGAAAGTGCTTTTTCAAAAATATCGAGAGGAGAGTCAAACTTTTTCGGGGGCTTCTCTATCTCCATTAACTCTACATCCGCACCTCTTTCCTGCAAAAAGTCATAGAATTTCATCGCGTGGTCATACTCTTCCTTGCTTTGGCTTTTCATCCATGCCGCAAACCCGTCAAGGTTTATTGATTCTGCGTACGAAGCCATCGCCAGGTAGAGATGTGCCGAATCCAGTTCATTTTTTATCTGTTTGTTTAATGCCGAATTTAAATTTTTTTTACCCATGCCTGTTCAGAGATTTAGTGAAAAAATTATTTCCGTTGGTTTTAATATAAGAAAAAGAGAAAGAAAACTTTACAGCTTGAAAAATTGTAAAACCATTAAGAAAGAAATCGGAGTTCGGGGTTCTCGCAGAGGGAAGACAGGCTTAAAAGTTGAATGTTGCACGCAAAAAAATATCTGCGTAATCAGCGATATCTGCGGGAGACAATTTAAAAGGCAAAGGGGTTCAATTCGAAGAACAAATCCCGTTCGCAGCTCGATTAAAAAA
>CAYPZI010000188.1:0-4470 GCA_964415185.1 uncultured Balneolaceae bacterium
CGATAAATCAGTCGAATCCGCGATTCACAACGAGCCACAATCCCGGACGCGTCGGGGAGCTCACGTTGTTCGCACGCCCGGCGGTCCTCTGGTTTATTGCACGCCCGGCGGTCCTCTGGTTTATTGCACACCCGTCGGTTTTGTTACTTGCTTAAATAGAGATTTTTAAACTCATACGGCTTTTTGAAGTGCTCGTCGTTGAAATTCTCCATGAAGTAGATGCTTTCGCCGGTGGATTTCATCTCGGGGCCAAGCTCTTTTTTTACCTCGGGGAATTTGTCGAACGGAAATACCGGCTCCTTGATCGCCCAGTTTTTGAGTTTTGACGTGAGGTCAAAGTCTTTCAGCTTGGCACCCAGCATCACTTTAACCGCAATTGCCGCTTCGGGACGCTCGGTCGCCTTGGCCAGGAACGGGATAGTACGCGTGGATCGCGGATTGGCTTCAAGTACGTACACTTTTTCCTCTTTTACTGCATATTGAACATTCAGAAAACCAATGATGCCCATCTCTTTTGCAATCTTTTCCTGGTACAAGGCTATGGTTTCGAGCACGTCTTTACTCAGCGAATAGGTCGGTAAAACAGCAGTCGAATCACCAGAGTGGACACCCGCCGGCTCAATGTGCTGCATGATGCCCGCTATATGGAGCTGCTCGCCGTCATATACCGAATCAACATCCACCTCAATGGCATGATCGAGGTACTTGTCTATCAGGAAATCGTTTTCGGGATGGGTTTTCAGTATCCGCTCCACATACAGCTTCAGCTCATCTTCCTTTACGGCAATGCGCATTCCCTGTCCGCCCAAAACATAACTGGGACGGATCAGCACAGGATACCCGATGCGATTGGCAATCGAGAGAGCTTCATCCGTTACCCTTGCCGTGCCGTAACTCGGAAACGGTATTTCAAGCCGTTTCAGGAATTTGGAAAACTCGCCGCGGTCTTCTGCAAAGTCGATCTTTTCAAATTCGGTACCGAATATTTTGATTCCGGCCTCAACAAATCTTTTCCCGAGCTTGAGTGCCGTCTGCCCGCCCACCTGCAGGATGACACCTTCCGGCTTTTCATGGTCAAAGATGTCAAGCACCCGCTCCCAGTAAACAGGTTCAAAATAGAGTTTGTCGGCTACATCGAAGTCGGTAGACACGGTTTCGGGATTACAGTTGATCATAATGGTTTCGTATCCCATCTCTTTGGCGGCCAGCACGGCATGCACGCAGGAGTAGTCAAATTCTATTCCCTGCCCGATTCGGTTGGGCCCGCTTCCCAGGATCACCACTTTCTTATTCCCGGTTACCTCGCTTTCGTTTTCTTCGTCATAGGTAGAGTAGTAGTAAGGAGTGAGAGCGGGAAACTCGGCGGCACATGTATCCACCAACTTAAAGGAGGGAATTATCCCGAGTTTCTTCCGATTTTCGCGAACCTCATTTTCCGATACTTTTTGGCCACCCTTGCTCAGCAGCCAGGCGATCTGGACGTCCGAAAAGCCGGCCTTTTTCAGTTCAAGAAGATCATTCTCAGGGATGGTATCCAGGTTTTGTCCTTCGGTGCGGTTTTCGAGAGATACCATGTAGCGAATTTGCTGAAGGAACCAGGGATCCATTTTCGTGATATCGGCGATCTCTTCAACCGAAGTGCCGAATTTAAATGCATTCCGGATCTGCATGGTGCGATCCCAGTAGGGTTTCAGCAACCGCTCTCGGACCGTATTACGGTCGGGCTGATCATAGCCATCGGCTCCCAGACCACTCCGTCCCACTTCGAGGCTCTGCCATGCTTTGTTCAGCGCTTCCGGAAACGTGCGCCCGATCGACATCACCTCACCCACCGCTTTCATCTGTGTGGTAAGTTCTTCATCCACACCGGTAAACTTATCGAAATTGAAGCGTGGTATTTTCACCACAACATAGTCGATAGACGGCTCGAAGCAGGCGGATGAGACCTGTGTGATGGGATTGGGAAGTTCGTCAAGTGTATATCCAACCGCCAGCTTTGTAGCAATTTTCGCTATCGGGTAGCCTGTGGCTTTCGAAGCAAGTGCCGATGACCGGCTTACCCTCGGGTTAATCTCAATGGCTACCAGGCGGTCGGTGCCCGGTTCCATCGCAAACTGAACATTACAGCCGCCTGCAAATGTGCCGATCGACCGCATCATCTTGATGGCGGCATCCCGCATAGCCTGGTACTGCTTGTCGGTGAGTGTCTGTGTTGGAGCAACGGTGACCGAGTCGCCGGTATGGACGCCCATCGGGTCTACGTTTTCAATCGAACAGATAATCACCACATTTTCATTGGCATCCCTGAGAAGTTCCAGTTCGTACTCTTTCCATCCGAAAATCGATTCCTCGATCAAGACCTGGTGTACCGGGCTCATTTCAAGCCCTCTCAAAATTTTGCGCTCGAACTCATCTTCATTCCAGACGATGCCGCCACCCGAACCACCGAGCGTGAACGAGGGACGAATCACAATCGGCAGTCCGCCCAGCTCTTCAACGATCTCCTTCGCATCGAGAAGGGATTCAGCCGTTCGGCTTTTGCACTGGTCGATACCGATAGTGTCCATCAGGTCTTTGAACTGCTGGCGGTTTTCGGTGATATCCACCGCATCCATATCCACACCGATGATTTTGATTCCGTTATTGACCCAGAAATTCTCGTTTTGCAGGTCGCGTGCCAGGTTCAGGGCCGTCTGGCCGCCCATGGTAGGCAGGACGGCATCCGGTTTCTCAATTTCAACAATTTCTTTAATGGATTCAGGAGTAAGCGGCTTCAAGTAGATCGAATCGGCCATGATGGGGTCGGTCATGATTGTGGCCGGGTTGCTGTTGATCAGAACCACTTCATAGCCTTCATCCCGGAGGGATTTGCAGGCCTGGGTTCCCGAATAATCAAATTCACAGGCTTGCCCAATCACTATGGGGCCGGAACCGATAATTAAAATTTTATGGAAGTCGTCGCGTCTTGGCATGGTATGGCTATAATATTGTTATCGTTGGATTTCTGATTTGGCTGAGGTTTACTTGACTGCTTCCTGTTTCATTTCACGGATCATCGTCATAAACTGCTCGAAAAGGTATTGCGAATCGTGGGGGCCGGGTGATGCCTCGGGATGATACTGCACGGATATCCCCTTGAAATTTTTGTATCGAAGCCCTTCGATGGTTTTATCATTCAGGTTGATGTGGGTGATATCAGCCACTTCGGGATCGATATTCTCCTCATCAACCGCGAAGCCGTGATTTTGGGTGGTGATTTCAACCAGGCCTGTGTCCAGGTTTTTAACCGGCTGATTGGCTCCCCGGTGTCCCACAAACATTTTTCGCGTTTTAATTCCTTCGGAGATAGCCATCAACTGGTGGCCGAGACAAATGCCGAAAAGTGGCTTCCCGGTCGATTTGGCATAATTCACAATGGGAAGTCCGTATTTGGCGGATGCCTCCGGGTCGCCGGGCCCGTTGCTGAAAAAATAACCGTCAGCTTCCCAGCTTTTCATCTCATCCACAGTGGTTTCAGCCGGAAAGATCCTGAGGGTGCAGCCGCGATTTACAAAGTTGTCGATGATACTCTGTTTAATTCCGTAGTCGAAGGCGGCAATGCGGCATCCGTTTTTCCCGGTGATGGTTTGCGCTTCATTCCGGGTCACTTTTGTCGCCAGTTCCAGGCCTTCCATCAGTGCCCACTCTTTGGCTTTTTTGACCAATTCCTTTTCATCGGTAATTTCGGAAGAGATGACGGCGTTCATCACACCCTTGGTCCGGATATGGCGGACAAGCTTGCGCGTATCCACACCGGTAATTCCAACAACTTTATTTCTTTCCAGGTACTGTTGAAGGCTGCCGTCAGCCGCCGGATTGCTGTAATCATCCGAAAAAGAGCGAACAATAAGGCCGGCAATCATCACCTTGCGGGCTTCGTCATCGCGGCTCATGGTGCCGTAATTCCCGATGTGCGGATAGGTCATCATCATGAGCTGGCCATAGTAGCTCGGGTCGGTGAAAATTTCCTGGTAGCCAGTCATACTGGTGTTGAAGCAGAGCTCACCGCCGGTGGTGCCGGTAATGCCGATGGCCTTGCCCTTCACAACAGTTCCGTCGGAGAGTGCCAGGATTGCATCTTTTTTAGCAGGTAGTGTCATGGTTATTTAGGTTGGTAGCGGTTTTAAAGGTCAAAAAAAATCCGACTACGGAAACCGCGTCGGATTGAACATGGAAAATTTCTTTTTTGAGCCTCCGTTTTCCGGAGTGCGGGATTTTGTTTTCTATTTTCAGCTTCAGAATCCGGTTCAAGGAATTGGGTTGATAAGAATTTTTTCCGGGATTATCCCCCGTCCGATTGCTAAACTCGGTAAAGATAAAAACTGCTGGTTTCAGTTACAATTTTTTTTGGGGGGATTTGGTTATTGCCGGCACGATTTTATTTTGAGGTGCTGAAGAAAAAGTACAGTAAAATCTTCAAACACCTGATCC
>CAYPZI010000189.1:0-4464 GCA_964415185.1 uncultured Balneolaceae bacterium
AGGAAGTGGCATACTTGTTGTCGGTCACTGGCAAAATTACAAACACCATTCAGCCCTCTCTTGCTCCACCAACAATATATATGGTACTCATTTCAACGATTAACGCGTTTTCATGTTGATGTATTACGGCAGATAATAGCTACTCCCACCGCCTCGCCCTCTGCTCCCTCCTCATCTCTCCGGAATCGACCATCTCCTGCAGTCGTTCATTATGTGACGGTGATTTACTGGTACCGTTACCAGTAAATTGGCACTGTTCAGTTTTCAGCGAAATCTTATTCTGTAACAGATAATGATTTAGATGTTCACATGCTTTATTTAATGGTAACGGCATTCGTCAGATGCCACTCTCCGCAAATGTCACACTGACAGTCGTTTTGCGGTCCCTGATCCGGCTGAAAATTTCGGTGGATATGGATATCAACCAGGAATGTTTCTGACAGAAACTCTGTGGCGTATTGGTTATTATCTGTGGGGCATTTCATGATTTAGTATCTGTAGATTTGCCATAAAACTCTATAACAATGAGTTTCAGTGTCCTGATTGATTTTAAGATTTATACATCGTCAGTCAGCGTAGAACGTCTATTCACCAGCGCGCTTCTTTTCTCCCCTACCGGTTCCGTTTCCAGCTTTTTATCAATGTCTGTCAGCTCTTTTGCAAACTGGTTAAACTTTTCACTTTTCAACAGAGAGTCCAGCCATACACTGAATTCTGAAAATTTGGGGTCTTCTTTAGAGTAGATCAGATTATCTGCAACTTCAGGACTGTTCCGGTATGAGCTTTTAATTTCAAATAAGGCCTCAACATCTATTCCCAAATACTTGTGGAGAAAATAGCTGTTTGCATGAAAAGTCTGGTATGCTTTTACTTCTGCTTCTTTCAAATTCCCGGTTTTGAAAAGTATCAGGGTCCATTCCAGCAGAAACTGTGGATAGCCGATGTCATCAGGGAAAGTCCGGTCAAACCATCGCAAGTATCTAAGGCCGCCTTTATAATCCCTGAGTTTAACAAATAACTCGGGTGGCATGTACCTCAGCCCACGGCCATCATCATGAAATCCACCCCAGCGTTTTTTGTCTGCAGCAAGCTCTTTTCGAATCTTCGCGATTTTATTCCTAACTCTTTCTTTCTGTTTATCTGTCATTTTTATCGGTATTGTTCACATTCGGATACAACTGTCTTCACTTAAGATAACGTAAACTGCTATCCTCACAAGTTTCCTTTTTGGTATACTCATCGTGGTTAATGACCTGATCTGGTATCCCGCTTTCTTTGTAATATATTTCAGATAATCAGATGTGATTACACTTTAAAACGATTAACATTATCTAAATACGATCAAACTCTTTAATATTGCCGAAACAAACTTATAATAATGATGAACACATGCTGGAATTTCGATAACACCTACAAGAATCTACCTCAGGATTTCTACTCCATTGTTGATCCAATACCGGTTGAAAAGCCGGAGTTAATTCTGCTAAACTCCCGATTGACTGATAAGCTTGGGCTGGATTTTTCCGAAACAGAACCGGATGCACTTGCTTCCATCTTCACCGGCAATCAACTGCCTGAGGGTGCAGAACCGATATCTCAAGCCTACGCGGGACATCAATTTGGGCACTTTACCATGCTGGGAGACGGAAGAGCTATTGTGATTGGTGAACACCTTTCCACGGATGGAAAAAGATACGATATACAGTTCAAGGGGAGCGGCAGAACTCCCTATTCGAGGTCCGGTGATGGGCGTGCTACCCTTTACTCAATGCTCAGGGAGTATCTGATCAGTGAATCTCTGCACCATCTTGGCATTCCCACATCCGGGAGTCTTGCTGTGGCGGAAACAGGACAGCCTGTTTATAGAGAAACCATCCATCCGGGGGCTGTACTTACACGAGTGGCTTCCAGCCATATTCGTATCGGAACCTTTGAATATGCAAGCCGTTTTCTTTCCCGTAAAAAGCATCAAGAATTTCTTGATTACACCATCGACAGGCACTACCCTGATTTGGAGAAAACAGAAAACAAAGCACTGTGCCTGTTGAAACGCGTTGCTGAAAAACAGCTTAACCTGGTTTTAGAGTGGATGCGAACCGGATTTATTCACGGAGTGCTGAATACAGATAATATGAGCATCAGCGGTGAATCGATCGATTTTGGGCCATGCGCATTTATGAACTCATTCAATCCCTCTACTGCCTTCAGTTCGGTTGATATCAACAAGCGCTATGCCTTTAGCAACCAGCCGGAAATCATACAGTGGAATCTGGCCATTTTAGCAGGCACGCTTCTCCCCTTCATTGATGATGACGAAGAGAAAGCAAGAGAATCTGCACAGGAAGTGATTCAGGAGTTTGAGCCACGTTTTAAAGACGATTGGTATCGGATGATGGGGAAAAAGCTCGGTTTTAGTAAATTGGGCAAGCAAGAAAAAGATCTGACAGATCAGCTTATTACATGGATGGAAAAGTCCAAAGCCGATTACACAAATACCTTCCTGGTAATTGCCAATCCTGATGAAACGCCCGACCATTTTAAAGCTAATCAAGAATTCCGGAATTGGCACGATCAATGGAGAGCTGCTATCGAAAATCAGCCTGGCGACCTCAGGATGGCTCACAAGCGTATGTCTCAGATAAATCCTCTGTACATCCCCAGAAATCATCTCGTAGAAGAAGCATTAACAGAAGCTTCCACAGATGGTGAATATTCCAAATTTCATGCTTTGCTTGAAAAACTAAAAAATCCTTACCGGGACCAGTGGCAAGCAAACGATCTCCAACTTGTGCCTGCCGGGTTTGATAAGAAGTACAAAACCTTTTGTGGCACCTGAATCACTGCATGGTTTGATGAGTTCGACGAGCTGCAAAAGTGTGTAGCCCGAGTACAGTTCATAACAAACTAAATAGTATCAATCTCTGAAGCTTTTCAGCTTTTCTATAATTCGTGTTGTATAAGAAACGTGTCGGAGTGTTTCAAGCATACAGCGCACATCAGCGAAAACGGCACGCGCACTGCTATCAACTAGAATAAATGTACTCGATTCCATATTCTCCATGTCATCATCGAAAGACAGGCCAACAGCCTCAATATTAATATTCACATAAATCTAAACGGTAGCCTGCTTCTTCTATCCGTTTTCTAAGATGATGGATATGTGAAGGCCCTACCTCGCAACATCCGCCAACGATGGAAGCTCCATCCTTTATCCAGTTCATCACATAATCGGCATGTTTTTCTTCGTCCAAATCTGTTCTGGCCGAGAGTTGTCCTACAGTACCTCCGGGTTTCAGAGGCTCAACCGTTGTAAAACCATTCGCATATCCTCCATAAGGTATATCCAAATGTTTTATTGATTTTAAACCTTCGCTGATGGTTTCCGGAAAGGAGCAATTGAACAATAGCGCATCCGGGTAATAACTTGATATTGAACTCAATGCTTCATCAATAGATTCTCCTGAACGGAGCTGATGTGGTTTTTTATCTGATAGCGTAAAGCTTAAATAAGCAGCTTTACCACTTTCAAACACGGCCTCGGTAGCGGCTTTTGCTTCTTTTATGCTGGAGATAGTCTCAATTAGAAACAGATCAACAATAGGTGCCTGTATAGAAACGATCTGCTCATATTCCTCTTTTAGAACCTCAAAATCACGTTTATCTGGGACATAACTCCCCGTCAAAGGTGGCAGACATCCGGCTATCTTCACATTTTCGGCCATAGATCCAAGTTCATCTCTGGCTTTTAAGGCGATCTCTGTGGCTTGTAACTGTAGTTTTTCAAACCACTCAGTATCACCATCTCGCCGGAGGCGGGTTGGTGTGCAAGTGTAGCTGTTGATAGTTATAACACGAGACCCCGCTTTAATAAAATCCTGATGCACTTCTTTAACGATATCGGGCTGATCCATCATCACTTTGGCAGCCCACAATGGATGAGCCTGCTTGCGTGATCGCTTGTATATCTCCTGACCTGTACCACCATCCAATAAGCAAATATTTTTCATAGTTTAAGCACCTTTGAGAGACGATTATTGATTAATTGCGTTAAACAAACTTCAAGAAAAAGAATTTGTTTTCGCCATCCCAACAAAATTCTGTCTACCCGTCATTCCTCCATATTTTTAGTTGATGCAGATTTAGTATTTAAAAATCCATATTTAAGTTCACTATGGTTTCACAATGTTTACAGAACTTAACTCTGATTCGTGTTGTTATTTGGTCTGCTTTTAATGAATAAATTGATAACAGTCACATAAAGAATATTACTGCGCTTAAGCACTATGAACCACGCGACAGCTGCCACAAAATACATTACCTATTATGAAACAATTCTTTGACATAATTGATCGCCAAATTGCCGGTTTTATGGATAAGATAGGATTACCTGCACTTCGAATTTCTTTGGGTATTATTTTTATCTGGTTTGGAATCCTGAAAACCATTGGGCTTTCTCCCGCCGAA
>CAYPZI010000190.1:0-4403 GCA_964415185.1 uncultured Balneolaceae bacterium
AAACCAGGTTAAAAGAGGAAGAACCAATCCTCCCCACCAATTTGAGATACCGGGTACATTTTCACTAAACCGAATATGATGAGTTGGAACCCCTCCGTGAAAATAATCCCAGGCTAAATGTGTCCAAATCAATAGGGTCACGATACCGGTACAAAGTAAACGGATTTTTTGGATTCGTTTTCTGTCCATCAAGGATCGATTTATGAATTTTATTATGATTACAGTTTTTTATTCATTGTTGGCATTATTTCTTTTTGCATTCAGAAATATCCTCAACGTTTTGTAGCTGCCAAAAGGTGAAATTGTGTGTTCGCCTTAGAATTCAATCATTCTTTTATTTACTGCCTAAATAATTATTAGTGATTATCTCTTCAATAGCTTTTGTAAAACTTATATAACCATTCCACCCTTTAGCATTGGTCAATACGGCGATCGTTAACTGTTTTTCAGGTATCATGACCAATATTGACGAACCGCCCGCCTGCCTTCCCGTACTCCCAAATCTTTTTGTGTTTTCGGAGGGAAAGATCATAAAACCATATCCATAATCCTCTTTAGATGGTATCGCATAACGCCACTCTGGTTTCTCAGCAACATTATTTGTGCTAATAAAAACGGAAGAAGTCATTAATTCAATGGTCTCAGAAGGAATAAATTTTTCATTAAGGTATCCTTGACCAAACAAAATTAAATCTGAAGCTGTGCTCAAATGTCCACCCGCAGGGAGATTCTCGCTTACATCCCTCATATCTGCCCTTCGAATTGGTTTTACTCTTTCTATCCTGTATCCTGATGCTCTGTGTGGGATAATAAGCCAGGCATCATCTTCCACCGTATGTTCCATTCCCAACGGGTTAAAAATCAGCTCCTTTGTTAACTGTTGATAAGTCATATTTGAAGCCCCTTCTAAAACACAACCGACAATACGGTAACCCTGAGAAGAGTATGACCAATCTGTTCCCGGCTCAAATAAAAGAGGATCTTCTTTGAAGTTATCTAAAGCGTCTTTTATTTCTGTATATCGGCTGTAGGTACCTATTAACTCAGTTCTGTGCCTTTCAATTATATTCGAGCTATCCGTTGCGTTTCCAGCATTTTGAAGCTCTTCATCTATATCAATGTAAGAACGAATTCCAGCCGTATGTGTAAGCAACTGCCTGGTTGTTATTTCTTTTGATTTGTCAGGAAAATAGGGACAATATTCCTGGATAGGTGAATCAAGATGCAGCTTATCCTGGTGAACTAACATCATAGCAACTGTGGCCGTCCATAATTTTGAAATAGAAGCTGTTCTATATTTAGTTTTGGTCGTAGCTGGTATGTTATTTTCCAAATCGGCTTTGCCAAAAGCCTTTGCAAATATTAAACTATCCTTGTATCCAATAGCAATTTGCAAGGAGGGGGTGCCGCTATTCTGCAATTCTTCAATTGCGATCTGTGAAATATCATTTTCCCAAGCAGTCTCGTTATTATTGTTGTTGGAATTTTGAGCTTGAAGATTTAAAGAAATACACAAGAAAATCGAGTATAAAGTAAGTTTTTTCATGTGAAAAATTTATAGATAGAATGAAAGGTTAAGATGTTGACACACAATGGTCAAGTATAAGCACAGTGCAGGATTATAGGGAATTTAATCTTCGCATTTTCTAACATGTCTTAATTCTTTTGTTTTGTTAAATTTTATTTAAGAATATGCTCAATTTCTTTAGTTTATTGTAGCATTAGTAAAATCAAAGCTCTATATATATTGGTTTTTTTACTCAGGTTAATGCCAAATAACAGTTCGGCAATTCAGCGGTGAACTTATGTCATTTCAAAACCTCTGATTTAGGCGTGCTAACACCTTTGATTAATAACCAAAAAATGAAAGAGATTTCAGCGACTGAAAAGACGACCATCAGCAGATCCTTAAAAAGGCCACCCATCCCGGGAAACAGGATGAAGAACATGCTGTCGATGATATATGCAACCCCACCGGCAACCAGCAGGATGCCAAATATGCCCGGAATAAAGTCCGACTTGTAAACCAATATGCCGAGCGGAATCAGCCATAAACCCCAGAATGCAATGGCAAGCCCGACCGAACCATAGTTGGCCATCCGCAAAAAGAGATAGACCCATTCCTGCCGTTGCAGCAGTTCCATCGATTCCAAAAATGTTCCTTTTGCAATGAGTATCGCAGTGTAATTCAGGACCTCCGAGCTAAACTCAAATGATATATGGACAACCACAAAAGCAACCATCAGCATAGCCAGGTACTTATTGATGTGG
Source organism: uncultured Balneolaceae bacterium (assembly GCA_964415185.1). Taxonomy (GTDB): domain Bacteria; phylum Bacteroidota; class Rhodothermia; order Balneolales; family Balneolaceae; genus CAYVBJ01. Next base: position 2,272 of record CAYPZI010000190.1, read on the forward strand.
GAGAACATCTTGTAGAATACCAGCACCATCATAGTAAATACGACCGTATTTAAAAGATGGGAATAAATGGCGGTTCTGAATAAAAATTCGTTTTCAAGAAGATTGCTAAAGGTTGCCTGTACATCTCCAATCACCTCGACTTGAGAAGGCACATACATAATTCCGAAAAAACCGAAAATTCCGATGAGGAAATAGAGAACCCCGGCAAATCTTGCTTTTCTTTTTAGTTCAATGTGATGATTGTTCATAAGTTCATTTTAGGATTAACATTTCAAAACATGCGAGGCAGCCACATACCCATGGTTGCTCCGAAAATACCAATCCCCATAACGATGGTCAGCACCACAATCAAGACAGCTGTGCCGATCTTTACGGATTGCCCGGCCTTTTCCTGAGCCAAGAAGTAGATCTCAAGAAAAAGCAGCGGCAGCAGATATTGACCAAAATTCAAAAATGTGAGAAACGGCCCCTGAAATGTAGCCGGATCGAAGCCAACAGGTTTTTGGTGAATTAACATCCAGAGCATAAACCCCACTCTGAAGAACCAAACCCCGCTTACAACCATAAACAGTCTCAACGCCCATTTTCGGTGATTGTTGAATTTGCGGCCCATAGCATAACGAATGGTTATCAAGGCGAATAGGAGAATCAGGACTCCATTAATAGAAATAGCCACTGCGCCAACAAGTCCACCAACAGAGCCACGTACCCACGTCAGGTAGAACCCTGTGAGAGTGATGATCACGGCTGTAGCTATATAAACCCGGCCGTTCCACCTATGAAATGTTGGAAACCACTTTCTAAGGCTCGGAATAATTTGAAGTGGCCCGCCCAAGCTGATAACGGCTGCAAGAAACAGGTGAACACCGATGTTAATGTTACCGGCTGTGTCGCCCTTCGTGTAGCCGTTGGGTATCATAGCGTTCCAACGTTCAAAATCACCCTCATATAACGATATTCCGTATAGTGCAAAAATGTAGAGGACAAAGATTAACTGCCCGATAAAAGCAATGATAAACCAGAAGACGGCAGATGAGGCCAGGTATTTATCAGCAGGTCTAAGATGTTTACGTTTGAACGACAAAAGCTCTTTACGTAAGGAAAATGTTTTCATCGGAGTTTATACATGGTTGAAAAAAATTATTTAACATATTTACATATTTGGGGTTTGATTGGGCTTAATAAAATGGTTTTTCCGAATCGTTGTGGCGGATGTTTCATTCGTGTTTATACCAGCTTGTAAACTGAACTCGAATCAACCAGAAAACCATCGCTACGATGACAATAAGTACAGGCACAAAAAGAATTAACGTACCCCGTATGGCTTCCGGAAATATCTGAGGCTGCCCGAGGAAAAATGAGGCCACTGCCATAAAGAGCGCAAAGCACATGCGCCACAGGTGGCGAAGAATGCGTTGTTTTCCGAAAATACCACCAGACCATATCATTTTCGCATCCAGCAGGGCACCCAGCAGGGCAATTGACCCGAAGAAAAAGTAAGGGCCGGGTGTGGAACTAGAACCTTCGTATATCCCTGTTTCACTCCCCATGACTTCCATCCCAAAGTAATAGGCAAAAGCCGCGATGACCAGTGCTGTCAGCATCGCGCCGATTTCGAAAACTCCTTTTTTTCCCTCTTTGCGCATGACAGTGGCCCAGGATGTTGCAACAAGATAAAACACTAAAACACCGCCGACCACCGAAAGCGGTTTAGATACGTAAACTGCTACGCCGGCAGCAGTGGCTCCCATGATCAGCATGGAGATGAAAAAAACATTGCCCGCTTTTCGATGGTAACGGGCTCCTTTTTGAAAAATCAGAGCGGCTGCACCGGAGAGCAATCCAATAGATCCGGCGATCACATGAATGGTTATAAATATGGATAACATCATAAAGTCATTTTATAAATTGAGCAGGTAGTAGAATGTTTTCCCATGAAAAAAATCAGCCTTTTGCTGATCAATGATTTTTTAATCGAATCCATGATCGCGGATTACATTTAGCGAAGACATGGGAAAAGATAGTTTTCAATAGATTTAATTCAATTGACATTTGTTAAGTATTTTTTTCGAATCCGGCTCAGGCTTTCCGGCCTGATCCCCAAATCGGAAGCGATATATTTCAGAAGACTG
>CAYPZI010000191.1:0-4394 GCA_964415185.1 uncultured Balneolaceae bacterium
ATAACATTCTTTTCCTATCCTTCCTCGCCGTATGTGCAATTCTTGGTTGGATAGCCGGCGACAACTTTATTGCCTGGATAAAAAATGAGATAGGCAACTGGAAATTCTGGTAATAAATTTCAAATCCGGATGAAACAATCCAAAACACTCTTCTTCGACGTAAACGAAACCCTGCTCGATCTCGCGCAGGTCAGAGAATCAGTGGCTGATATTTTGGGCGGTCGGAAGGAACTGGTTCCGCTCTGGTTCAAATCACTGCTTCATCTGTCGCTGGTGTACAGTGCAGGAGGACAATTCAAGCCCTTCGGAGAACTTGCAGCCGGTGCGCTTGTTGCCGTAGCGAGTGATGAAGGAATTACGTTAAACCGGGACGATGCCGCCTCGGCAATCCGAAAGATTCTCTCCTGCCCTCCTCATGAGGACGTAATTCCGGGGTTAAAGCAGCTTCGAGAAAAAGGCTATCGTCTTTTCACATTAACCAATTCGTCGTCAGATGCACTCCTTACCCAGATGCAAAATGCCGGCCTGACCGATTTGTTCGACGGACACCTTAGCGTGGAGGAATTCAGCATCTACAAACCACACCGGACTGTCTACGAAAAAGCCGCTGAAAGAGTTGGGTCCAAGGCTTCAGACTGCATGATGATTGCCGCCCACGACTGGGATATCATGGGCGCCGCATGGGCAGGATTTCAAACCGCATTTATTTCACGGGGTGAAGGGCAGTATATTCATGAAAATCCAAAACCAACCATGATAGCTTCAGGGATTGAGGATTTGTCGTTGTCAATATGATTTCATATATGGCAACTTCGACTGAGGATTGGTCCTGACTCAATTTCAAAACCTGTCCAGATCACTCGTCTGTCGAATTTAAATGGCCCGGATTAAATCCCGAATAGCGTCCTTTGCGAAACCTTTGCGCCCTCTGCGTGAAACATCATTGGCAGGGTCATCGCGGATGCAACGTAAAAATCGCGCCCGTTTCACTCGTCAGACAAGCTGAGAGATCACGGCCCTGGCAGGCTTGCTGCTAACCTCGTCAGACAAGGACACTACTCCAAATGCTCCTCAAAAAAAGCCACCGTCTTATCCCACGCATCTTCGGCGGCTTCAGGATTGTAACGGGTGCCGGAGGGATTGGCAAAGGCGTGATCAGCTCCTTCGTACACGTGAATGGAGGCATTTTTATCGAGATCATTCAAAACCGATTCAAACTCGCGGACACTCTCAACCGGAATTCCGCGGTCTTCCGCACCAAAAATACCAAGGATCGGCATATCCAGAACCTGCAGGCGATCGGGATCGGTAACAAGCCTTCCATAATAGATCACCGTAGCATCGATTTTATCCGGAAAAGCAAGTGATGCACTCAGCGACCATCCACCTCCGAAGCACCAGCCGATGATTCCGGTTTTGGTGATACTGTGATTATCAGAAAGCCACGCAATCGCCTGGTTGAGATTCTCTTCGGCAAGCTCCGGGTTACTGCCAACAGCACGTGCATAGGTTCCGGCACTATCGGGAGTTTCAGCAACCTTGCCGCGGTAGAGGTCCACGGCCAGGGCGGCATACCCCTGGTCAGCCAGGCGGCGGGTCATCATTCGGATATTGTCATTCAGCCCCCACCACTCGTGAATTACAATCACGCCCGGCAGATTTTCATCCACACCCTCCGGACGAGCCAGGTAGCCCTGAACCTCTTCCCCTTCAATGGTTGCGTAGGTTACGGTTTGTGTGACAATATTTTCCGTCACGTCAAAATCGGATGCCTGATTCTCCACAGGTGCATCATTCTCGTGCTCGGCCGACATGCGGTCGATGTAGTCGCTTTTTTCTTTGGCGCAGGCCGACAGTCCAACGAGTGCTATCATTACAATAGTGATCAACGGCCAAATGTCTTGAATACATTTCATACGATTTGTTGTTTTAATTATCGGTTAGATCAAATTATTTGATTTTATTGCGGCAGCGTCAGTACTCGAATAATATATAAAATCAAAAAAACAAGTTTAAGTACAACATCAAATCACTTCTTAGATTCTTATGAAAAATTGTATACTTTTAATTAAAAAATTATGAAAGGAGATCTGTCATGCCTGAAAATGATGCAAAATCTATCGATAAAATACTTCATACTTTGAAAAATGAAATGCCCAATTTGACCAAGCATTATAATGTTGAAACATTATCAATATTTGGATCCTATTCCCGGGAAGAAGCGAATAAAGAAAGTGATCTGGATCTTTTGGTTACTTTTAAAAATACACCCGGCCTTTTCCAATTTATCCGCCTGGAAAATCATTTATCCGATATATTGGGCTTAAAAGTCGACCTCGTCATGAAAAATGCCTTGAAATTGCGCATTTCAAAAAACATAAAAAAAGATCTTATTTCCGTTTCATGACAGTGAAAAAATATATCGGATATCTTGAAGATATTTTAAATGCTGTTGATAGTGCCCAAAAGTTTATTAAAGGCATGGATAACCACCAATTTAACAGAGACGAAAAAACACAGTATGCGTGCATAAGAGCACTTGAAATAATAGGAGAAGCAGCTAATAAGCTTCCTCAATCTTTTATGAAACGATATCCGGAGATTCCATGGAAAGAGATGATCGGAATGAGACATAAGTTGATTCATGACTACATGGGAGTCAATTCACAGGTGCTCTGGAAAACGATCGTACAAGATTTACCTGAATTAAAATTTCATATTAAAGAAATAATTGAAAGGAGATGATGACGATTATTAAAATATACTCTGATTCTATTCATCAACTCTACAATTCTACATAAATCCTGCAAACACTCAAATTGCATTGTGAATTACAGAAAAACAAACAAGATCTTAAATATCTAAAGGCTCATAAAAAAATATGGTCTGTCAATGTCAGCTAAAAAAAGTTATTTTCTTATTGTTATTTTACATTTTTTTGGCTTGCTCATCCGAAAAAAACTCGGGAGTCTTACATCCTACAAAAGAAAATTTATATGTGAGTAGTGATGATAACATAATTGATGTAACAAAAACTAAGCCTGACATAAGCAAAGTCAGCAAAAAAAATATTTTGTCAGTTTTAGAAGATGGTCAGGATTTATTTTCAATAGGTGAACTTTATGGTGATGAAAAACTCATGTTCGGACGTATCGAAGATATTGAAATGGATACGTTTAATCGAATTTACATCCTGGATTTAAACAAACAACATGTCCGTGTATTCAATTTCAAAGGTGAATATATAACAACACTTGGCGGCAGAGGACAGGGACCAGGCGAATTTGAAATGGCAAGTTCAATGGCCGTTTACCGGGATGAGTTTTTAATTGTCAGTAACGGATACCGTCTGGAAATTTTTGATATCTCTGGTAATGAAATAAAATTCAATCAGACCCTTCAGTTTGAAAACGCATTTTTGAATATTTGCACACTTGGCGAACGCCTTTTTGCACACCGATCCATTTCACTTAAATCTGTTGAAAATTCAAATGCCAAACCAGAATCATCGCATACGATTCAGGCTTTTGCCCTTCCATCATTTGAACCTTTATTTTCATTTGGCAAGTCTTATAAAAGCAAAAATCCTATGGCAATCAGTAGATTATCACCCGGCTATATTAGTTGTAATGAATTATCAGAAACAGTTCTATTTGCTTTTGAAAGAATCCAAATAGTGCAGGGATATTCTGCTATAGACGGAGAATTAAATTGGGCAACCCGGATTGACGGATTGCGACTCACAAATATAATTGAAACCGACGAAGGCGGAAGAACCCGATTGACGTATCGGACGCCAAAAAAAGATTTTATGGATATCATTCTGCCACCTGTTTCTTTTCGGGATCAATTTGAACTCATGCAGTTTATTAGAAGAAATGTGCCTAAACCGGATTTTGAGAGTGATACACAAGTGCTTACAATTCTTATCAACAGTATAGATGGAACAGGTTCACTCATCAGTAGTGATTTACCGGATATCATGAAAGTGACAGATGAGTATGTTTTTACCCTTTCTGATGATTATATCAGCACAATCATCAATCGCCTCTCATTTGATGAATGACATAGTTGACTCATCAGTTATCATGTTGATTACTAGTGTCATGTCAATTTTAATTATACGGTTGTTGGAAAAAAGTCATCGGATGAGTTTTTTCGAAAAAACAAGTATATTTGCACGTTTGCGAAAATTCAAGAGTTGACTCATCCGTCAAATGCCGGACACGGTCCGATGACTTGACCGACATTTCATGCATGCCATAATACTAGTGCCATGTCAACTGTAAACCCGCAAAGTTTTATCTCGGAATTGCTTCTATTTATCTGACTTACATTGTGAATGTGAAAAGAATAGTGAATATATCAAAGAACGCCCGGGAAGCAGAAGAGTG
>CAYPZI010000192.1:0-4348 GCA_964415185.1 uncultured Balneolaceae bacterium
ATATTGGCTGCTTTTGTTCAATTTATTTTTCAATAAACATGATATGATAATTTTCATGAGTTTTTTTGAAATCACCGAAAATGACCGAGGATAGCATCATTATGATATGTTGAGAATTGAAAGTCTGTGATATGTTGGAAAATAGATTTTCAATAATTAAAACGATCTCTTTATTCATGAAACATCTCATTATCATTTTGACGTTACTTGTATCCATCATTCCCGCCATTTCTAACGCCCAATTTAATGTAAAGGGTACCATAACCGATGCGGAGGGTGAACCACTCTCTCTGGCAACGGTCGTTGTACTGTCGTCGGCAGACAACACGTTGATTGATGGCGAAGTAGCGAACATAGATGGAGATTTTGAGCTGGATATTGACCGGCCGGGAAGCTTCGTGCTTCGGGTATCTATGGTTGGCTTCACTACCTTTACCTCCGAGCCCTTTCAGCTATCCGAAACCAATCCCCAAAAAGATTTTGGAACACTTGTTCTGGAAACCGGTAACCTGGAGCTTGAAAGTATTCAGGTAACGGCAGACCGCCCCTTTATCATCAGGGAAATTGACCGGACGGTTTTGAACATAGAAAACAGGGTAAGTACGGCAGGCGCAAGCACTCTGGAGATTCTTGAGCAAGCCCCTGGGATCATCATCAACCGACAGAATAACACGATTACCATGCTGGGCAAAGAAGGGGTGAATGTAATGATTAACGGGAAGGAACAATACATGCCTCCTGATGCCCTGCTAAACTACCTGGCCGGACTGGATGCAGGCAATATTCGCAGTATTGAGCTAATTACCACGCCACCAGCCAGTTTGGATGCTGAAGGTAATGCAGGTTTTATCAATATCGAGCTTAAAAAAAACCGGGACAGCGGGTTTAACGGCACCACCAGTGTCAGTGGCGGATATGGCAGGGGAGAAACAGGTAATGTGAGTATGAATTTGAATTATCGTGCTTCAAAAGTCAATGTCACGGGAAACTACTCTTACCTGCGTAGCGGCCAGGAGCAATTTACCACCTTTTTTCGTCAGACGGGTTCCGGGGCTGATCTAAGTGAAGTCATTCTTACCAGCGATCGCGGCCCAACCCAAAACAACCATAACGGCCGTATTAGCCTTGATTATAACCTGGGAGAAAACACCGTCCTTGGTACGTTTGTCTCCGGCTATTCCAACAGATGGGATATGAACGCGGTTAATAAAACCCGGATGCGCTTTCCCAGCCTCCCCGATACGCTGCTGACATCCCGAAACAGTGAAGACAACGACTGGAACCACCTGCACGCAAACCTGAACTTGTCGCACCGATTTGGCAATGGGGGTTCACTGAACCTTGATTTAGATTATCTCACTTATGACAACAGCAACCCGGTTTCTTATAATCTTACTTTTTTTGATGAGGCCAATAACATATTGGGGCAAGAACGGATCTTCAGCCAAAAAAACACTCCATTCGATATTACAACAGCTAAAGCAGATTACACTCGTTCATTGACCAATGACCTGAAGTTGAGTTCGGGATTCAAGTTCTCTCAATCCCGGTTTGAGAATGACGTGCTGGTTGAAGAAAACGAGATTCCGCTGCCGGCATTTACCTCTCAAAGTGATCTGGAAGAGCGAATTCTTGCAGCTTATTCCCAACTTGATTATCAGCTCAATGAAAATACTGCCGTGAAGGCGGGCCTGAGATTCGAGCACAGCGATACAGAGCTAATCTCAACCAATGGCGGAACTGTGATAGACAGAAGAATTGGCAGATTATTTCCAAGCGTGTTTTTATCACACGACATGAATCAACAGAACAGCCTGAATTTTTCTTATGTCAAGCGGATCAATCGCCCCGCATTTAGCGACATGGCACCATTCGTAATTTTCCTGGATCCCAGTACTTCTTTTGGCGGAAACGCAGCACTACAGCCTGCTGTGGCTCATACTTTCCAGGCGGGATATCGTTTTAATGATCTCAACATCACCACGCAGTACACACTGGAAGACAGCTCCATCGTCCGCTTTCAAAACCGGTTTAATCCCGCCGAAAATTCGCAGCTCATCGTCCCTGATAATCTGCGGAATCAGCAAATATTTTCCGCTTCGGCATCCTTTCCGGTGCGCGTTGCCGGTTGGTGGAGAATGCGAACCTCGGCGACCTATACCTGGCGGGAATCAAACATTCGGAATCAATCAGGAACACTCTCACTAACAAATAACAATCTCTCCGTAAATGGAAGTCAATCGTTTACGCTTGCGCAAGACATTTCCGCGGAAATTTCCGGGTTTTTTCAAACCAGATCGCAGGTGGGCAACGTTACGTTTGATCCATTGGGTTCGCTCAACGTGGGTATTCAAAAAAGGTTCTCAAATAATTCCAGATTAAGCTTTAATGTCACAGATATATTAAATTCATTGAAGAGAACTGGGAAGACGAACCAGACCGGGGAAGAATTTTTTGCCAACAGAACGTTCGACTTCAGCCAGCGTACGTTTAAACTAACCTATTCCGTATCATTTGGAAGCCAGAAAGTGAAAGGTGCCCGCAACCGGGATAGTGCCAGAGAAGAACAAGAACGAATCAACTAAATTATGACGTCCAACCCAACCGGCAACAACGTTCGCCACTTTGAATTTTACCGGGAGAAGTATGATGCCAAAATACTCCTTGATATTGGCCGTATTGAGTCGCTCAAGAATATGATTCGCACGCCACAACCTCATACCCTCGGGTTTTATGATATTGCCTTTATAACAGGAGGGAAAGGCACGTTCAGGCTGGATGATCATTCTCTGTCTATCGAGCGTGGGCAGGTATTTTTTACGTCCCCGGGCCAGGTACGCCAATGGCTGAGCCGGGAGACTGTAACCGGATTTGTTTTGTTTTTTGAACCCCACTTTTTGGCCACATTCTTCTCGGATCCGCTTTTTTTGTACCGTTTTCCTTTTTTCAACAATCCGGTGGATTACCCCGCATTAAAACTTGATCCCAAACATTTTGAGCAATCGCTGGATATGTTAGAACAAATTGAGGCCGAGTTCGAAAAGCTCCAAAATGACAGCCCCCATCTTATCCGGTCCATACTCTACCAGTTAATGATTCAGCTAAACCGCACATATGCCGGCCAAAACAAGGTTTCATCCAGCGATACGCGATTGAATCCCATCATCTTTAAGTTCCGAAAAGCTGTAGATCAACACTTTAAGCAACTCAAAACAGTAGAAGAGTACGCTGACCTGATTCATATCACTCCCGGCCACCTCAACAAGGTTTGTCTTCAGCATCTGAAAAAAAATGCTTCTATGATCATCAAAGAACGCATTATACTGGAAGCCAAGCGCCTGATTCTTTATTCCGGAAAAACCATTAACGAGATTGCATATGAGCTTAATTATACGGATTCATCCAACTTTTCGAGATTCTTTTCCTCCCTGCAGCAAGAATCGCCCATGGAATTCCGGGAAAGGCTCAGTTTTAAACCTTTGTTTTGATAAGTTAGAAGATGAATTTTCTTGTACCTTAATATATCTTATAAGTTAATTAAGAACGCCTGCTGAAAGATGATTCCAACAACCTTGCCCAAAATTATAGCTGCTTCCGGCCTGTTACTATTCCTGTTGTCCTTTCTGTTTCCTGCTTACTTGGTGAGCAGTAAAATATTTTATGGATATCAATGCGCCTATATCTCTCCTGCGCTTGCAGTTAGCGGGGATATTGAGGGGGGAATTGCAACACAGCTTTTAACAAGGTTTCATTTTTTTCTTCTTGGCCTTCATAATGGTATTCTGCCAATCTGCCTCCTGATGTCTAATAAAATAATCAATGGCAAACATACCTGGGTATTAAATCTGTTTGTCATATCTACATTAAACACGATTCTTTTCTTTTTTTACAAGCACTTCATGGTTTCAAAGACGAATGAAGATTTACAAATCGGTTACTACCTGTGGGTATTGTCGAGCCTGATAGTTTTGGTTTCTATTATATGGCAAAAATGGGTGCAGTAAACTCACTATTGTCGTGTCATCTTTAATACAACGTTTGAGCGAAGAAAGTCATCGGATGAGTTTTATCCAAAATTCAAGCATTTTTGTAATCTTGTGCTTTTTGCAGATCCGGTTCAAGTTCCGTGCGTTTCCTGTACCCATATTGCAAATTGGAATCAAAATCCATGTCCCGGATTTGAATCTCTCTGAGTTCAGCATCTGATTTTGCAGCACCCTGCTTGTAAGCATTCGAAAGGGAAAAGTTAAATCTCTCTTTATCGGGGTGTCCGTTGATGAGATTTTTGATGCAAAAGAAGTCTATTCAAGTTCTGGAAAATCTTACTCGTTATCCGAAGAAAAGTTTT
>CAYPZI010000193.1:0-4325 GCA_964415185.1 uncultured Balneolaceae bacterium
CTTATTTTAACTCTGAATTCATAGTTTAACGTAAAATTTCAAGTCGCGTTTTGTAGTTGCATCAGATTCGTAGGTACGTTGTGTGTTGTTTGTGGTCAAGCTATGTTAGGGATGGACACAAAAACAACTGACAACTAACAAAAACGACTTCCTCTTTTACGATGTAAGCTCTATAATCACTTGTTTTTTAAAGTGGAGTCAGAAGTTCTGAGAAGACGCTATTCTTCAACCGGGCTCAGAAATTCAACATGGAAGCGGAAAGTATCGCCTTCAAGTGTCATCGTATCATAGATTTCACGAACCAGGTTAAATACTATATCCGTATTTCCCTTGATACTGGTTGATAAAAAATTGACATCCACTTCCACATCGTGCTGGGCGACAAATTCAATTAAGTCCTGAACTTTTTCTTTGGGGTGATCGGAATAGAGAGGGATATAAGTCAACTGCGCAATAGTTTTCATAGTAAAAAAACTTTCAAATATTTTGTAACGTTTAAATTATTCAATCGTCTAAATATATGGAACATAAAGCATTCCAAACCACTATAATTGACAGAATGCAGAAAACTTGAATAAACTAAAACATTATGGATTTTCTGAAAACACTATTTTTAATTTTAATACCCGTCTTCCTTTTTGCTTCATGTGATGATGCAACCAATAACAACAGTTCAAATGAAGGTGTACTGAGGGTATCCGTAACCGATGCTCCGGCTAATTTCGATGCTGTTTACATTGATGTGATTGAAGTAAAAGTTCATCGCAGCAGTGATGCGGATGAAGATGATGGCGAATGGATAACCATAAACGACCAGCCTGTGAGAATCGACCTTCTGAACCTGACCAACGGCAGAGTCGATGTGCTTGGCGAAACTGAACTTGAAGCGGGAACCTATCGCCAGCTTCGGTTGATTCTCGGCGATAACAACGAAATTGTTATTGATGGCGAAAGCAGGCCGCTTACTACCCCAAGCGCCCAGCAAAGCGGTGTAAAGCTGAATCTTGATGTTACAATCGAAGGTGGTGAAATATTTAACCTCCTGCTTGATTTCGACGCTTCAAGATCGATCGTACAAGCAGGTGCTTCCGGTATGTTTTTGCTGAAACCGGTATTGCGCCCAGTAGAGCTCGAAGCTGCTGGTACCATTACGGGTTCTGTTAACCCGGCTGAAGCACTGCCATGGGTTTATGCAATAGCCGACGAAGACACACTTGCAGGTACCCGCGCCGACACCACCGGTGTATTTACAGTAATTGGACTTCCATCCGGTACATACCAGGTATCAATTGTACCATCAGTTGACGGATTTGCAAACGCAGTTGTGCCGAATGTTGAGGTAGCATCAAGAGATACGACCGATCTTGGTACTATCGAACTTGAATCAACGGACGATAACAACAACGGGAACTGAATCCAGTTGATAATTCCGGCATTCAGTTTATAAAGCATTATAAAAATCCCGCTTCGAATGAGGCGGGATTTTTTTATTTAGCTTCGGAAAAGCGTGGAACTAAATAAATTTCAACTATTAATGGCATCCATAAAGCAAACAGATCTTTTTGAACAGCCTCGAATGTGAGGATTTGAAATCCAAAAATCCCCCGGCGTAGCATCAGAAAGATTAACGATATAAATCAATTTCCATCTTTTTCTACAGTCACTTCATAGACTTCAAAATTGTAGGTGTCCATATTTCTGGCAAGAAGAGTAGCAGACGTATTTGATGTTCTTTTCAAGTCCAAAATGGACATATTAGATTCAACCGGGTATGATGCAAGCTTTTTACCATCTTCCAGGCTTCGCAATTCAAGATGCTTTTTAATTTCCGGAGCTTTAGGGTCTATGACTTCAATCCAATAATATAGATAGCTTTCATCGGATAGAATTTGATTGGATATACCCATAGAGTAAAAAGTGCTACGGTACCTGTCCGGCCTCATGGTCATATGGCTTACCCATGGTTTTGGAAGCAGATCATCTTCAAATTCTTTCAAAATATTAAAATCGGAATCATAAAGTTTTACCCTGTTAGGAGCAGCAAGTGAGACCAATAGCCGATCATCGAATGTGCTTGCATGGACAACACTTAGCTGCATCTTTCCACTGTTGTTATGAATAAAACTGTTGAAATTTATAAATTCGCCAAATGAATAATTTGTTTCTCCATTCTTATTAATAACGTGCATCATTTTATCTTCACCCTGATGATTTCCAAGCAAAATCATATCTCCATTAAACTCAACCAAATCATTTACCGGAATTAACGTTGTTGACTGGAAATTAATAGTCATTTTGTGGGCCCCTGAATTGGCCTCAAATATTACAACCCGGGCATTCGGATAATCCAGCAGATATAAAGTCTTCGAATCACCACTTAAAGAAGCCCCCGCAGCTTTTAAAAATTCACCTGGCCCCCTGCCCTCTCTTCCAAAACTGTTTTTTATCTTTCCTGCCGAATCAAAATGATGAACTTTTTTATTACCGTTATCCACAAGAAAAACTTGATTATTATTGTCAAGTAACCCTGAGCCTATTTCACCTAATAATAAATCTCCTTGTTTAGTAATATCAATGGTATAAATCTTTTCAAGAGTAATTGTCTGCGCCTTAAGAGCATCTAAATTAGTGGCAGTCAAAAATAATGTGATTAATGAAAGTATCTTTTTCATAGGCGTGTATGTTTTAAAATTTGCGGTTACTATAAAGATGACGCGCTTTTCAAAATAAAGAATTTCATAGATTTACTATTTAGTCAATTGTTTATGTTTACAATAGAGAGAGAGTCAAGCCGAAATTATAACATTTTTATAACATCATATTCGCACAAAAGGATTAGTGACTAGTGTCATGTCAACTGTAAACCCGCAAAGTTTTATCTCGGAGTTGCTTCTATTTATCTAACGTACTGCCATTTCAGAAAAGGAACTTTGCGGGTTTCTTACGACAGATTATCATTGACACGACACTAGGGGATTTTGCTTCAAATTAATTAAATCAATTTAATCTCAACAATTGAGATCATAGTTTTCCTGAAGCGGATTGTATAAATATCGCCTATAAAATCCGTGAAAACCGTGTAATCCGCTAAATCCGCGATTCTAAAGTATTTAAATTCTATAGATGATTCCCCGCACTTTTGAATTAGATTCACAAATTCCATACACTCCCTTTCCTTTTGAATTGAAACCCATATCAGAAATTATATAATGAAATACATCGGAGCTCATGTAAGTGCGGCAGGCGGAGTTGAAAATGCCCCGGTAAATGCAGACGAAATCGGAGCAACCGGGTTTGCCCTGTTCACAAAAAATCAGCGGCAGTGGAATGCAAAACCATTGAGCGAGGAAAATATCCGGAGGTTTAAAAAGAATTGCGAAGAACTCGGGTTCAATATGGATGGGATAATACCACATGACAGTTACCTCATCAACTTGGGTCACCCCGAAAAAGATAAACTGGAAAAATCCCGGAACGCTTTTTACGATGAATTGCATCGATGTGAACAGTTGGGTATCAGGCTTCTGAACTTTCATCCCGGCAGCCATCTCAACAAAATTAGTGAATCCGATTGCCTGAAAAAGATCGCCGAATCGGTAAATCTTGCGCATGACAAAACATCAGGTGTGACGGCCGTAATCGAAAATACTGCCGGACAAGGAACGAATATGGGTTTCCGCTTTGAGCATCTGATTGGAATTATAGAGCAGGTAGATGACAAAAGCCGTATAGGAGCCTGCATTGATACGGCACACGCTTTTGCCGCCGGCTATCCCATTTATACTGAAGAGGGCTTTGATGAAACTTTTCAAAGTTTCGGTGACATTGTCGGATTCGAATACCTGAAGGGCATGCACCTGAACGACTCAAAAAAAGAGCTTGGCAGCAAGGTTGACCGACACGAAAGCCTCGGCGACGGCCTGATCGGCTGGACACCTTTTGAACTGATCATGAAAGACAACCGCTTTGACAATATTCCACTGATACTTGAAACCCCAAACCCCGATCGCTGGCCGGATGAGGTTTCTGCTCTGAGGCAGATGGCAGAGAATTAGCAAGGAGTTACGGTATATTGGGATTACTTCTATAGCTGTTAGTACGTAGTGTTTATTTTAAAGTATTTAGTAGGGAGTAGGTAGTAGGTAGTTGCATTGGCCAGTCAATTGGCCGGTATAAGATTACGAAGATTTTGGACAGAGGTGGCATAGTGATCACAGTCGGATGACCGTCGTGTGGCACATCATCATGGGACTCATTTACTATGTGGCCGGCGACTATGAAGCTGCAATCCGGCATTTTGAAACATCGCACTCCATTTATCCCGT
>CAYPZI010000194.1:0-4223 GCA_964415185.1 uncultured Balneolaceae bacterium
TAAGGTCTCAGCAAAGCATAAAACCAGCCCCGCATCGGGGCGGCATGTCCGTAGCCCCACAGGTTCACAGCGTGAATCTGTGGGGTAGAAAGGATGCGTGGATTAAGAAAGCGCCGTAGGTGCGACATATTTCGGAATCTGAATTCAATCTCAATTATAAAATTCAAATGTCGCTATTGATGAAACTCTCACTGGACAACCGCCCCTCTGATAAAGAATACAATGGCAAAATTTGTAAATCACTACTATACAATATATTATAGTATAGTGCACATGAACTTTGTATTTTAAAAGCCAGGCATTATAACTTTACTCAATCATGAAAGCCACTTATTGAACCTTGGCTACGTGGTCGATAAATAATAAGTGAGGAGTTATGGCATTTTCAGCAATCAGCAAATTTTAAGTCCGCAATAATATGGAGGAAGAGGTAAAAGTTGCGTTTAAAAACCGCCTCAAATATGTTGACAATGCCGAGGGGTTCATCGGTTTAAGTGTTCTCAGGCCAAAAGAGAACTCGGCTGAATTTTGGCTGATTACCCACTGGGAAACGGAGGAGCACTTTCACCATTGGCATAAACATCATAAAAGCGCATCTCACCAGGGAATTCCCAAAGGCCTGAAACTGGTAAAGCGCAGTTTTACACTTCGATACTTCGAAAATATTACCTCGTGAATGATGAAAGATCAAAAAGAAATATTCATCCGGCAGTTACAGGCTAAGAAAAATGAACTGGCTGCAAAAATTACAGATCTGCATTTTAATAAAAATCCGGAGCTGGATAAAAAATATGGAGAACAGGGAAGAGAAAAGTGTCGTGAAGATGCCATTTATCATCTCGATTACCTGATAGAAGCCCTGCAGATTGACAGCCCGGAACTGTTTCATCACTACCTGGAGTGGGCTTACAATATGATAGATGTGCGGAATATCCCGATCGATGACCTGGTGGAAAATATCCGTTATATCACGGAAGTGATATTCAAAGAATTTCCTAAAAATGAGGCTGAAATTGCACTCTCTTTCCTGGAAAGCGGGGCGGAACATCTGGAAAACCTGGAGCCCGAAATAGAATCATACCTGATTCCGGATCAACCGCTCAACGACGAAGCAAAGCAGTATTTGGATTTTTTACTTAAAGGCAGAAGAGATCAGGCCGCCCAAATCATTGATCAGCTTGTGGATACGGGAATCTTCTCCGGATCTTTATGATGAGCTTTCGGAAATGAACAATGAGTTGATGAATACTCAGCGTAAACTGGCCAAGCAGAACCAGGAGATATTGCGTCTGAATGAAGAATTGCGTAATGGCAACAAAGAACTTGAGCATTTTGTCTACTCGGTCTCTCATGATCTGAAAGAGCCGCTGCGTATGGTGAAAATGTTCATGAAGCGACTAGATCAAAAATATGGAAATTCACTGGACGAGAAAGCCAAGGAGTATATTTATTATGCTGTTGACGGAGCGGAGAGAATGGATCAGTTGATCAATGACCTGTTGGAGTATTCCAGGATCGGCAGAAAGAACAATCAATTTGAAGTGACAGATCTGAATAAACTTCTTGAGAAGGTTGAAAAGTTACATCATTCACAGCTCGAAGAATCCGGAGGCAGAATAAGATGGCCGAAAATGCCTCAGGTTAAATGTCAGAAAATACCTTTGCAGCAGCTTTTCAATAATTTAATTTCAAATAGTATAAAGTACAGGAAAAAAGATGAATCACCTGAAATTAGCATATCTTATGAGAAGAGCCCGAATAAGTGGTTTTTTTCGGTGGCTGATAATGGAAAGGGAATTGACTCTGAATACCATTCAGTTATATTTAATATTTTCAGAAAAGTTGATGACCAATCTGCTTCCGACACAGGAATGGGCCTTGCCATCTGCAAAAAAATAGTGGAGCAGCACGGCGGGAAGATTTGGGTAGAATCGGAGCTTGGTAAAGGAAGTATATTTAAATTTAGAATAGCAAAAAGGTGAAAAACATGAAACCAATACA
This sequence comes from uncultured Balneolaceae bacterium, assembly GCA_964415185.1. Lineage (GTDB taxonomy): Bacteria > Bacteroidota > Rhodothermia > Balneolales > Balneolaceae > CAYVBJ01. The sequence goes on from CAYPZI010000194.1 coordinate 2,002, forward strand.
TATTTTACTGGTTGAGGACAACGAAGGAGATATTGTCCTCATTAAGGAATCACTCGAAGAGGGCAGGGTTGCTAATAACATCAGTATTTGCCGGGATGGTGAAAAAGCGATTAACTATCTTACAAACCAAGGGGATTATAAGGATGCCATAAAACCCGACCTGGTATTACTGGATATCAACCTGCCTCGAAAAAACGGGCATGAGGTTTTACAATTTATCAAAGAAACCGATGACCTGAAATGTATCCCTGTAATCATGCTTACCACCTCTTCATCGGAAATGGATATTATAAAATCATACAAAGAGCACGCAAATTGCTACATTACCAAACCGATGGATGTGGATGCCTTTATGAAAGCGGTGATGGAAATTGAGCAGTTTTGGATGCACTTGGTAAAATTGCCCGACGGAAAATTAGATCATTGAGTATGGAAAAGATAAAAAGGCCTCTTAACATATTAGTTGTAGAAGATAATACCGGAGACTTTGTCCTGGTAGAGGAATTTTTATTAGATGAATTTGAACTCCCGGAAGTTGTACATGCCACTCGTTTTTCTAAAGCTGAAAAACTGCTGAAGAGTTCACCGGATGCGTTTGATGCCATTCTCCTGGACCTTACTCTGCCCGATAAAAACGGAGAGCCGCTTGTAGATGATATTCTGAAACTTGCGGTTAGTACGCCGGTAATTGTTTTAACCGGATATACAGATCTTGATTTCAGTGTGCTGTCCCTGTCTAAAGGTGTTTCAGATTATTTGCTGAAAGATGACCTCTCGCCACCACTGTTGAAGAAGAGTATTTTATACGGAATTGAGAGGAACGCATTTTCATCAAAAATAAGGCAGTCGGAAAAGAACTACAGAGACCTTTTTGAGATGAGCCCGGAGCCGATGATGCTTATTGACATGGAAACGTATGAATTTTTAGATGTGAACCGGGCAGTTATTGAAAGTTACGGATACAGCAAACAGGAATTTTTATCTATGACCCTCATGGATATAAAACCTGATCAGGAAAAGGAAAGCGCCAAAAAGATCATTCAGGAGATAAAAGGCCGTGTAAATATTAAACTGGAAGGCGAACACCACCATGTAAAAAAAAACGGTGCCGTTATACTTGTTGAAATAACGGACAGCAGTATGCAGTATAAAGGAAGAAACGCCGTCATAGCGCTTGCGCGTGATGTGACCGAAAAAAGAAAAGAAGAGGAGCGGCTAAAATTACTGGAATCGGTTATTACCAACACCACCGAAGCTGTGGCTATTACGGAGGCAACTCCCACGACAAAAACCTGGCGAAAAGTTTTGTATGTAAATAAAGGCTTTACAGAATTGACAGGCTACGGCTCCGATGAAATTTTGGGCAATTCGATCAGTATCTTAAACGGGCCGGAAACCGATCAAAAGAAAATTGAAAATTTGCGAAAAGCTTTAAGAAATTGGAAGATTTGTGAATTTGAGATAGTCAATTACCGGAAAGACGGAACACCATTTTGGGTTTATACAACCATGGTTCCGGTGACTGACAGCTCAGGCAGCTATACTCACTGGGTTGCTATAGGGAGGAATATTACAGATCAAAAAGAGTATGAAAAAGAGTTAAAAAAATCGCTTAGGGAGAAGGATGTGCTTCTTGCGGAGATACACCACCGTGTTAAAAACAACCTGGCCGTGGTATCCGGAATGATGCAGCTGCAAACATATGAAGAGGATGATCAGGCCGTTCAAAAAAAACTGAATAATAGTATTTTCAGGATTCACACAATGGCCACCATTCATGAAATTTTATATCAGTCGGGCAGTTTTTCCCGGCTTCATTTTTCTGATATTGTAGAAAAACTGATTGATAAAATAAAAAGCCTGTCGGACAAAGATTGTGATATCAATGTAAATATTAATAAAGTACCTGTTCAGCTCAACGTAAACCAGGCAATTCCTGCCTCACTGATGTTGAATGAAATTCTCACGAATATCTATAAACATGCATTTACAGGCCGTGATAAGGGGAAGATCGATATTGATATCAATGAAAAAAATAAAGAGGCAATTATTAAAATTGAGGATGATGGTGTGGGACTCTCCTCAAACAGAGAGAAAAATCCAAAAAGTTTGGGATTGAATCTTGTTGAAATTTTAACACAACAGTTGCAGGGTCAGTATAAACTATATGATACGGGAAGAGGCACTGCCTTCGAGCTCAGGTTTAAAAAAAGTAATATAAA
>CAYPZI010000195.1:0-4205 GCA_964415185.1 uncultured Balneolaceae bacterium
TGACAACGAACAAAAATGACTTCCTGTTTTACGATACAATCCCAGTAACCCCTTGATATTTTATTATAAAGTCAGGAGTTCAGAAAATATATTCGAGTATTTTTAAAATCTGTAAGCCGATTGAAAGATCATTAAAATAAGTCAATAGTAAACTCACCACCCTGAAATTTTTGACCACAGCGTACACAACGAATGCACAACGGGCACGGCGTGTAATTCCGTGTCCGTTGTGATTCTCCTTGCCGATGATTCACTCTCATTTTTAAATCTCTTTCCGGAATGAATTCAATAGCCATTGATATTTAAAAGCTGTTTAATGCCCCCGGTCCTCGTAACCTAAAGCAACGTCAGGAGGCTCCGCGGGAGCCATAAAGGCATTCATACATTTTTACCTATAAACAGGATGCCCTTATAGGGCATAAATTACATCAAATATGCCCAGAGTAGGAGTTAAAAGATAAAAACCTTTTATATTATCATCTAAATGATAAACGAAATCCCGGTGCTGCTGCCTGTGTCTCCTTTAAGCCTGATACCGAAGTCGATTGAGAAGAGCCCCAGGATGCGGGTAAATGAAAAGCCAGCTTCGATTTGTTCTTTCGCACCTGCCGACCAGGGTGTTAGCGGCATGAGCCCCGGCTCGGAATGCCTGAGTCCGCCGGCACCCCACACCCTCAGCCTGATGCCGCTTTGGCTGATGGCCCTGATTGGAATAAGGCGTGTAAATGCCGTTCCCATATCATAATCAATGCGCGCCACACTTACCCGGTTTCCGATGCCTTCATTAAATCCAAGCGAAAGAAACGGACGGCGAAGCAGGTAATCTTCGATGAAAAAGCCGTTGTTCGAAAACTGCCTCTGGGCAGGAAGGGGACGGTCGGAACCGCCAAAATAAATTTCACTCAGCAGAAAGTGGGAATCGAACAGCGGGACCCTGATACCAAAAGCACTTCGGTATTTCAGGTAATCGAATCCATTTTCAGTCTGTAATCCAAAGGCTGAATCCGACCAGTGAACAAGGTGATCGGTAAACCAGCCGAATTTTCTCACAAGGTAATTCCTGAATATTCCGTTACTGCGGTATTGGCGGTTGTCATACTGCAAGTGAAATTCAAAACCGGAAAATTTCCCTTCCGTAAATCCTTCCACATCGCTTTTGCCATTGTTTAATGACGGAGTCCGGCCAACCCGGGGATTCAGATTGGATTCAAACCCCTCTTCTGTCAGCCCGTTATTAAAAAATGAATTATCGGCTACAACAGGCAGAAATTTGTGTTCTTCCCGGATGTAATTTGCCCTGAACAAGATTGTTTCACGGGGCTGTACTCGTATTCCTGCACTTACCCCTTCCCGTTCAAAATAATTCCGGGGATCGTAACCCGCCAGGCCGGCTGTGAGGGTGTACCTGAATTCATCCAGGTTTACCGGGCCAACTTCATAAGGCTGATCGGCAAACTGGATTGAAAGCTTTTTATAGACGTTTCCTTCAAGGGCAATGGGCGTTCCCGGAATGAATTGTGTCCCCTCAAAATAATACCTCCAGTCGGCGGCCTGTGTGGCATAACCTGCCGCAACTTTATATTGAAATTTATCCTTTGAAGCAGGCGTGCGCAATCCGGCGCCCAGGTAATGGCCTTCAACCCTGTTAAAGCGATAGAAATCGGAGATATTGGTAAAGTAAAAATTTTTCAAAAATTCCGGAACCTGGTAATAGGTTTGAAAGGCAGACATAAAAAAGTTAAACAGGAACCTGTCCTCTTCATGTGTACGTGCATCTTCAACTGCTCTTTGATCGATAGCATCAAAATACATGCCTTCTGTTTTTGCCCAGAATTCCCGGTCTTTTTTTCCTGCATCCTGCATTACAATGGATCCTGACAGAGGAATATCGCTGCGGCTGAGGTTTTGTGTATTAATTTTGTAATCGGAATAGACCCAGCGGTCACGGTAAAGAAAATCGTTTTTAAATCCGAGAACCCCGAGGCGAGCTTCGATTTCGGTTCTTGAGGGCAGCCAGTAACCGTCATATGTTTCATAGTGTTGGGTATATCGAAATCCTGAAAGTGAATAAACCCCGGTAAAGACATCCCCTGCCGAATTCAGTTTCAGGTCCATGCCAATTACGTTATCTGTATTGTCATCAACAAAAATAATACCTTCAAAAAGAGCCCTTTGCTCTGAATTGGGAATGACCGTAATTTTGGTTGTATTCTCCGGCCAGCCGGCTCCAGCAGGCTCATCCTCAAACTCATAAAAAGAAGGGGCATTTTCAGATACAGGACCAACTACCGAAACCACTTCGGAGAGAATATTGATCTCAATTTTATCATCGTTTAAATCCAGAGGGCTGCCACCGCCGGTTGAAAAGATTTCAGACTCTGAAAAGAAATTATCGGATGATCTTCTTCCAATGTATTTCTCACCATATAATTTCGGCAGAATAAACATCTGCTCAACTACTCTTTCCGAATAGGCAATCGTCTTGGCGTTTAACGGTTTCGATGGCCGGTTGAGATTAGGCCATTCACGGTCAACCATCTCATCGATATGATCCAGACGGTAACGTGCGCCGGCCTCATCACTGTTTTTTGCATCCTGGACCTCATAGAGTAACCCGAGTTTATGCACATCGACCACATAGTTTTGCAGGCTTCTCCTGTTTTCATTCCGCAGCCTTGCAAGTTCTTTAACACGCCTTCCCACACGGTCGGCATAAACTGTTACCTGCTCACCGACTATAAAAGTGGCAGAGAGATAAAAATCTTGTCTGTTGGTTTTGTCGGCCTGCACAGTTACACGGGCAGTATCCGGGTCAAAACCAATAAATGAGGCTATAATCTCGTAATCGCCCGGTTCAATCGAGAGTTTATATTTACCGTCCGGCCCGGACGTAGTGCCCCTGTTCACCTCAGGAATCCATATATTTGCACCCGGCAAGGTTTCTCCGGCATCTGCATCCCATACCGTTCCACGAATTTCATACTTTTCCTGGGCAGCAGCTTCCGACGGCAGCCAGAAAATGCCCGTTGCAAACAGGCAAATGAATAAAATTGATTGCAGGCCTGATTGTAACTTTCTGTTCAATACCAATTCTTCTTAAGTTCAAATTTTTTGTTCTAAAAAGACACTCAAAGATAACTCTCTAACTGCAAGGTTAGTATGTTAATGTTAAGCGTTTATGAATTTTTTCAACACGAAAACTCTTCTTACGTTCTGACGGTTGTAAAGATTCACTCTAAAACATAAAAAAATATCCCCGGGTCCCGATATGTCCGACTGGACTTTAAAATCCATACCGCCTCACGACTGGTTTATCTGCCTGGATGTAAACTCCTATTTTGACCACGAGCACAATCCCGAAAAAATATTTAAAGAGGGGTTTACACGTCCCATTCCTCTTTTGGAACGTGACATTGTTGCCACGGTACATTTCAACGGTGATCCGGAACATCCCGAATTTCATATTACGTCGCCGGAGGATCTGAGCAGCGATGAGATCGATCAGGCCAACCGGAGCCTGGCTCGTATTTACGGTACCAATATCGATCTCCGTCCACTATATGAACAGGCGCAAAATGATCCTGTTTTAAGCCCGAAATTAAATGAGTTTTATGGATTAAAACGCATGGCGAGGGCAAGCCTTTTAGAGGACATCATGAACCGGATTATTCAGATGCGTCTGTCGCACAAACCCACCGCGAAAAAGATGGCTTTTAAAGTGCGTGAAGCGTACGGCTCTCACCTGCTGCATAACGGCAAAACCCTGCCGGCCTGGCCGAGGCCGTTTCAGCTGGCCAAAGCCGATCCTGTGCAGATCAGGAAACTGGGTCCCACCTTACGAAAGGGCGAATTTCTTGTGGGGCTGGCGCAGGATATTCTTGCCGGTGACATCGATTTGGATTGGCTTGACCGAAAAGCAGACCCGGTTACCTTTTACAACACCATCTCAAAAGTAAAAGGCATAGGCCCCACCACCGCGCAGGACCTGATGCTGTTTCGAGAGTCAACCCAAGCCATCTTTCCCTCCAACATCCAGAAAGGCCGGGAGAAAGGCCTTCGCCGGTGGATTATTTTAAGCTACGGCGGCGACCCGGAAAATACATCAGAAGCAGAGTTCACTGAGATGATCAAAAACTGGAAAGGCTACGAAGCGGCAGCGATTGAGTTTTTGTTTTTAAACTGGGTGGTTTCGAGGAAGAAGGGAT
>CAYPZI010000196.1:0-4156 GCA_964415185.1 uncultured Balneolaceae bacterium
GATAACAATATGCTTTCTTTTTTCATTATCCATGTCTCTCCAAAAACTCTTTTAATACAATCGCGTGATTATGAGTCTCATTCTTTGTGGCATATAACAGCGTAACTTTATGATCCTCGGCAAGATCGATCAGTTTCTCAATTGTTTCTTGCTTATCGGACAGCTCGTGCTCATACCGTTTTTTAAACTCTTCAAACTTGTCAGGATCGTGATCAAACCATTTTCGCTGCTCCGGTGACGGGGTGACCTCCTTCATCCACTCATCCAGTTGTGCTACTTCTTCGGATACACCTCTTGGCCAGAGCCGGTCAACTAATACTCCGAGGGTTTGAAACCCTTGGAGGGTTAGTTTTAATCTTTATACGTCAAAACACGACCCCAAAGGCTCTTGGTACCCCAGATACCCCGGCGCAGCGTCTCGAGCTGTACAATTTGGCTGTGATCCACAAAGACGTTTACTTCCGGGCCGTAGTTCTTTATGTACCAGGCAAATACCTCGGGATCGGCAGCTTCAAACATCAGCTTCTCCAGGCCGATCTCGTTGATAAACTGTGCCGGCACCTCCGTTCTCCACGGATCGGCATTTTCGGTGATACCCTCCGATTCAATCATGATCATATAGGCACCCGCATCCACAAACCGCTTAGCCTGTTTTACAGCATAGCCGGTGTCGAGCGTTCCCTCACTCTCCAGTTCGCCTTTGGCTGTGTCACCACCTGCACCGAACTGGATTCCGATCTCGGGTTTCGCCTTCAGTCCGGCTTTCTGAACGCGTTCAATCAGCCGCAGCCAGTCGTCCGTCGGCAACGTAATAAACCCGGCCGACAGCTCAATGATATCAAAACCATAATCCTTGCAGGTTTCAATATACTGGTCAACCGCCTCTTTTCCCTGGGTGAGCACATACTCCATAAATCCGCCGGTGGAGACCAGTGCATCATGGTCGTGGGCAATTTTTATCAACTCTTGTACCGCTTTCTTCGGCATGATCGAAAATGATCCGCCGGAAAATTTCAAGGCATCCACGTGTTCGCCCATCGTTTCCATAATATCCTGCAGATATCGTTTACCCATTACCGCATAATAAGGCCCGCGAATTTCGGTGATTCCCGTTTTCCTGGGTTTCGGTTCTCGTTCATTCTTATTTAAAAAATCAAATGTTTTTTCTTGTGTCATAACTATCCTGTTTATTTTTAAAATTTACGACCTGACAGCGTGCCCGACTCCGAGACTTCGGGGCGGGTTTCTGTCAACATCGGACGTTTAGGGTACTAATTTCATTATGCCAATTTCAGGGTATTAATCCACAACGCTGACAGGACCGCGAAAAAAGCGGACGCTGTCAGGTCTGGTCAATTTAATTTCCTGCCTTTAGCTTCACATTTTTCAATAAATCCATCAGTTCAGAAACTGAGTGGTTTTCAAAACCCTGTACCATTTCGACGATCTGTTCCCCCAGATCCACTGAAGTATACGGTTTAGCCAGGTTTTCGAATTTTTCAATGATCGTCTCCCAACTCGCCGGACGGGTATGGAATCCCTCATAATCTTTCTTGTTGATGGAATGAGTTTCTCCATTCGTCAGGTGAACAGTCAGCTTTACCGGCATTTCGTCGGGAAACCGGTCGCTGTACGCCTGTTTTGGAGTTACATTCACTTTTTGGAGCATATCCTGAACATCATCCGATTCAATCCGCTCCTGCCGATACTGGGCAGGCAGCACCTGTCCATCGAGCAGAGCGGCAGATACCATGTATTGCAGACTATGATCGGCCTCTTCTTTAGTTCGAACAATCGTTTTGTCGCCCTCTTCGCCGCCGCCGATGATGTGATAAGCCACATCAAAAATATCAATATTGATCTTCTCTACATCTTCGGCCATAAACCTGTACTTCTCCTTCAGCTCCATCATCCCTTCAATAGAAGACTGCGAGTGGATCTCCGCATTGTATTTTTTGATGATCGTTCGCGTAACGCGTTCCAGGCCTTCGTTCTCCCATTCGATGGAAAACCTTCCGGCAATGGCATCCATAAATCCCTTGTTGCCTTCAAACACGGCTGGAGGACCGGTAATTCCATACTTGGCCAGCAGCGCCGCATGGGTTCCGCCAAAGGCAGTGTGAGGATAAGCCAGCCCTTTCCAGTTCGAGAGGGCACCGGTTCGCGTTACACGAAGTGCGTTCAGCGCTGTTCCCGCTATGGCGATTGCATTTGCAGTTTGATCATCATCCAATCCAAGTGCTTTGGAAGCCCCGGCGGCCACAGCGTATGATCCCTGTGTAGTGTGATCAAATCCTTTAGCCCGTACCGGAGCTTCATCGCTAAGCCGGCACTGCACCTGGTATGCTATGGCAAGCGCTGTCAAAAAATCTTTCCCGTTCAGGCCTGTTGTTTCTCCGGCCGCAAGAATGGATCCGATGTTATCGCTCGGGTGACAGGTTTCGCCTTTGGCCAGGTAGCTGTCGTTAAAATCGAGATATCGGATCAGGCCGCTGTTGTATAGGGCTGCGCGGTCGGGCGTGGTTTTACCGCCACCAATCAGCGTGCTCGTTTCCGAACCGCCAAAATCTTCAATCATGGTCCGAATAGCTTTAACAGGAGGACCTTCAATTGCCCCGATGGCCGTTCCGAGAGAGTCGAGCAGGCGGATCTTGAGTTGCTTGATAGCTTCTTCTGATAAATCATCATAAGAAACTTTGTTCGTAAATCTTGCTAAATCGTGTACAATCATAACTGTTGTCTGGTTTTCGAAAAATTATAGAACAAAAATTCATTGAGCCGGAATTTCATAGGTACAGGCATGATCACCCTCACCGATATAAGTTATTCGCTTAACATCTCTATTAAACAATCTTTGATAAAATTCTGCCTCTAATTGGCAGGGAAGCGTTGTTACTTTCACCACTTCACGAAACGGACAATTACACTCCTTAACGGTTTCCGATCGCCCCCCTTTTTGCTGATAATACTCCGGCATAAATCCCTCCTCCTGTAACATCTCCATTAAGGCTTCAATTGGTAATACTTCCACGTCTTGCCCGGCTTCATCCATCAGTCGTTTGGCCTTCTGGAATCTTTTCTCCCAAAACTGTTCGAAGAAATCTTCCATAAACGTTTCTTTTCCATTTGCTTTTAAAAATCTTAAGAGTTCTTTCATCATTTTCGACTCATGGGAAGGGAATTGGCTATGTCCTTCTGCTGTCAGTTTATATTGCAGGCTTGGCCGGCCAGGCCCTGACCGAACATAGATGCGCCGGATGGCCCCGTCTCTCTCCAGATGCAAAAAGTGTTCTCTGAGAGTTGTCTTAGCAAGGTCTGTTTTCTCAACAGCCTCATCCACAGAGAGCGCTCCGTTTCTTTTGATCAGTTCCAGTAACTCTTTTTTTACATCACTCATAAGGGCGGTTTTTTATTTCAATTCTTCAAAGATCGGTTGATTCAGTTCCTCTTCTATACTTTGGTTCAATTTTTTCAGTTCAGCCACCAAAGTTTTCAGGCTTTTCATCATTATGCGATAGGTACTGCAAACTTGCTCTGGCAAATAAAAATGATGGGTGATCCTGTCAAATGCATCGAAATGTTTTCGTTGTATTCATAATTATTTTCTGTATGAATTATCTATTTGTAGGATACGAACAGAACAGATTAAAATCAATAAAAACGGTTTTATACGTTTTAAAAGTTGTGTGTAGTTTTTAAAACCCATAACTTTTTTATCAACTATCAAACCAAAAGATTAGAGTTATGGCGTATGTAGTGACCGAACCCTGTATTAATTGCAAATACACAAGCTGTGCGGCCGTTTGTCCGGTCGATGCATTCCGGGAGGGGCCAAATTTCCTGACTATCGATCCGCTGGAGTGTATTGATTGTGATGCGTGTGTACCTGAATGCCCTGTTGAAGCGATCTACCCCGATGATGAGGTACCGGAAAAATGGGAAGATTACATTGAATTAAATGAAAAACTTGCTGAAAACTGGGAAGAGCATGTGATTAATGAAACGAAGGATCCGCTTCCGGATGAAGAAAAATGGGCTGAAATTGATGAAAAGCGGGAGCATTTGATTGAGGAATGGTAACAGGAATATGAACATTGAATCAAAATTGAACAGAAAACAACTTGATATAAGACGGGAAGCAGCCCAAAGGCTTAAG
>CAYPZI010000197.1:0-4155 GCA_964415185.1 uncultured Balneolaceae bacterium
ATTTCGCTTTTGTAAACAGCCGCCTGACCGGTACAATTGATGCATATAGAAGAACGAATGATGATCTTCTGCTTGCAAGTCCACTGCCTACTGATACCGGATTCAGTTCAATTAGTGAAAACGTAGGTAAAGTCAGAAATAAAGGTATTGAAGTTGAACTCAGCTCCATTAACCTTGACAGAGGCGGTTTCCTCTGGAGTACAAGATTTAATGTTGCAATACAAAGCAGCCAGGTGAAGGAGTTGCTTGACGGACAAGATCAGATCAATACAGGTGTTAGCAATACACTTAGAGTTGGACGCCCGTTGCAGGTATTTAAAGTTCCGGTATGGGCAGGTGTAAACCCGGCCGACGGACGCCCGATGTGGTTTGATCAAGACGGCAATATCACATTTAACCCGAACGAAGAAGATGATGTGTTCTTTGATGGTGCCGAACAGGATGTGATCGGTGGATTTGGCAACCGTGTCAGCTATAGAGGCCTCTCTCTGGATGTATTCTTCCAGTACAGCTTCGGCCAGACAGCATGGCCTACGTTTGAAGGATTTTTCCTTGAAACACCTTCTTTCCTTACAAATGTATGGGATGAAGTGAATAACAGGTGGACAACACCCGGCCAAATTACTGACGAGCCAAGAGCTGTTTCCGGTGATGTTGTTAGAGGCGCCAGCAACTCAAGAACAACAGTCAGCACTGACTTCTTGTTTGATGCAAGCTACATTCGCCTTAAAAATGTAACTCTTTCTTACCAGTTGCCCAGCAGTTTAACGGAACAGATTGGTATGAGAGGAGTGCGTTTCTTTGCAACCGGTCTGAACCTGATTACATGGTCATCATGGCCGGGGCTGGACCCTGAAGTAGCAGGACAGACAATTACTGCCAGCTTCCCACAGGCACTTCAGTTTAATGGTGGAATTGAATTACAATTTTAATCATCACCGAAGAATCTAAAATCATTTTACATTATGAAAATTCTATTAAAAACATTAGTACTGTCAGGGTTGGCCATTATGGCCATCTCCTGCAACGACATCCTGGACAATCCGCAACCAAGTACTTCTCTCTCTCAGGAGATTGCGCTATCGGATGAAGGTGCTTTGCGATCAGTCCGGGCTGCGATGATGGGAAGGCTTCATTCCTTCACGTTTACAACCCGAAACATGCTCGGCCCCGATGCATTGGCTGACAATCTTTGGAACCGTAGTGGCTCTTCAAGATTTCAAGGCCTGTCTCAGAACCAGTTCAGGGACGGCATGGCTGATGGCGGAACTTATGGGTCTGTGTATGACTTAATCAATGATGCAAACCTGATTATTGAAGCAGTTGAACCGGGTGTTGTCAGTGAAGATGAATTGACGATGTTCAGAGGCGAAGCTTACTTTTTAAGGGCTTACGCTTATCATAACCTGGTAAAAGCACTTGGCAGAGATCCAATGGCAGTTCCAACTACCGGGCCCGGAGCAGGGTTTGATCTTGGAGTCGTAATCCGTACCAACCCAACGCTGGATGTCACAGATGCAGATTTTCGTCCGAGAAGCACGGTTGTTGAAGTGTACCAGCAAATGGAAAGTGACTTGCTTGAAGCCATTAATTTGTTGGGTCAGTCCTCAGGACCCAGCCGGTTCTTTATACAACAGGCTGCGGCAGAAGCACTTCTGGCCAGGGTTTACCTTTTCTGGGAACGATGGGGCGATGCCAATACGTTTGCACAGAGGGCGATCGATAATACGTCTGCTGTGCTTACGGCAGGCTCTGATGTAGGCGGTATCTGGAACCCCAATAATGCTGAGGGAATATTCATCACACTTGTGGATCCTTCAACGGAGAGTTTGGGTGTAAACAGCTCTCTTGCTGCATACACTTCGACCCAGTGGACTGCACAGATACCGACAGCCGATCTTATAAGTCTTTATGATGAGGATGATGAGAGGCTGGCCTGGTATGATACTTGTTTTGATGATGCAAGGAATAATGATTTTGAGGCAAGCTGTGATAACGCTGTTGGAACAGGCCTTGAGATTCAGAAATACACTTCGTTTGGTAATACAAACTTTGCCGACAATGTTCCTCTGCTTCGTGTACCTGAAATGATTTTGATCCAGGCAGAAGCCCTACTCAATACACAAGGAGTAGCAGATGCAATCAGCAGGCTGAATATTCTTCGAGAGTCCAGAAGCCTCGATCCGTTGGATCCCGCCGATTTCACAACAGCTACGGCTCTTGATGAAATCCTGGATGAAAGAAGAAGAGAACTCGCAGCTGAAGGACACCGGTTCTATGACCTTAGAAGAAATCGAAGGGCAATCCGAAAATCACCTGATGCCAATGCAATAGGTTTTCCGAATGTTCCTTTCAACGACATCAAATTACTGGATAACGTTCCTGATCAGGAGCTTGAAACAAATCCGGAACTGGTTCAGAACCCTGGCTATTAATAAAAAACTTGGAAAATTATGATTAATTATAAAACTACATATATACTGGCAATATTTGCGCTCCTGATTCTAATATCGGGAGGCTGTAAAGATGTCTTTGACCTCGATCAAAGAGACAGAACCTTTCAGGGGGACCCACTTGTGGCTTTCTTCCCGAATAGCCGTACCGTTGCTGACAGCAGTGGTGTTACTTCGTTTGAAGTGCAGTTAATCGGTGAACAGCTTGAAAGTGCTTTGAACATCCCTTTTACTATTGTAACGGGAGAAACAACAGCTATTGAAGGCACTCATTTTGAGTTCGACACACCTTCACCGGTTGTCTTGCCTGCCAACACAAGCATTGAGTTTCTGTCTATAAATATACTTGACTCTAATATTGAATCCCCAAGGGTTCTAACTCTCGAGTTGCAAGATCCCGGAGATAATATTACGGCAAGTGAAAACGTCAAACGAACTGTTCTGACTATTATACCAAACTAAAAATCATATAAAAAAAGCCGCGCATATCTTAGAGATGTGTGCGGTTTTTTTATTTAAAGCAGTATAAAAAATGATTTCGAAAAAATTTCGCCATCCTTTAGTAATTATTGCAGCTTTACTATTATCATCAGGATGTGTTAATTCAAGTGAAACAACCTTTCCAAGATCCATCAGCCTTCAATTTAATGTTGAGGATATGGGGGATATGTTAACAGATTCGGAAGGAGATTCACTAATTGTACGGGAATTAAAATTGCATTTTAGCCGATTTAGAGTGGCTACTACCAATAGTGATACACTTGAAAGTAATATAACAAGTGGTATTGTTTTAACGTTTTCTGAAAGTAATTTTGATTTTGATGAAATTGTACTGCAAACCAATATTGGATTTGACCTTAATTCATTTGATTTTCTTCAAATTTTTCAAAGAAAGTTAAACCGTGCTGTTGGCCCCAATGATGGTAATTTTTTTAATGACAGCCAGACCTTTTCGTTCTTTGTAAGAGGAAGTTTAAATAATGTAGATTTTATTTATCAATCCGGCCCGGAATTCAACAAACAATTCAGGTTTTTTCCCGTAACTCTTACAGAATCTAATGAGCTTTTGGTACTGCGGTTATTTACATCAGTAGAAGAAATATTTACCGGAGTGGACGGTTCATTTTTACAACCCAATATCCCTGATAACAGGGAGATTATCGATGCCAATCTTGAAGCTTCTCTTGAAGTAGAAGCAAGTGCAAGTAGTGCAGTTATAGAGTAGTAAAATAGCTTATCTCTATCCTTACTCGGGGTTGGAAAGAGTCGCTAGTGTTATGTCAACTGTAAACCCGCAAAGTTTTATCTCGGAGTTGCTTCTATTTATCTAACGTACTGCCATTTCAGAAAAGAAACTTTGCGGGTTTCTTACGACAGATTATCATTGACACAACACAGCCATGAGCAACGCTCAGGTTTACAGAATAAACAAAAATAACAGCAGGCTGTAGGCCTGCAACAAACGTATTCTTGTGTAGCTGATTCACAACGGGAATGAATGTGAACGAACATTTTTAGACTCGATTATGTCTCTGGCTGTCTCAGGCTTACAGCCTGATCTGTTTATAGTTATCTCGTCTATCCAAGGCGCTGCCTTGGGCTGAGTTGTTTCAGGCTTACAGCCTGTTTTTTTGCTTTATCGGAATCCGTCGGCGAGTTGACAAATATTATCCACAGAATCGTGTTTGGGCAATGTTCAAAT
>CAYPZI010000198.1:0-4151 GCA_964415185.1 uncultured Balneolaceae bacterium
CATCCCGTAGGAAATCCCAACTAAAAAATCACCTGCGGCAATGCTTGCAGGTTTTCTGGTTATAAGCGTTTGCCCAGTCGTCTGGAGATTGAGTTTTTTTTTAAAATTATAAATGTATATTAAAGAAAAAATGATCAAAAAAAGTAATACTGATTACTGAAAAATTATTTAGGCGTTTCTAAAACTATTGCCATTATACTCATAATGAGTATGAGTATGATTGCTTGTGGCACATCTGGTGATTCTGACTCATTTTCGGAACTTGATTTTCCACTTGAATTAAAAAGCAATGGGATATTATCCTTGGAAATCAATGGTGAAGAGTATGGTTTTCAAACAATTATCCAAAAATCAGGTAGCGTGGATAACTCTCAGTACACTCTGGAGCAGAAGAGGTTAAGTCGTTTAAGCCTTAATATTTTGCTTGATAAACGTGACACAGAACAAAATCAATCCGAAAGAATTCAATTTAATATAACGCATCGTGATAGCCTTGCAATTGATACAGGGACATACATTTTAGATAAAGAAGATGAAAATAATTGAAATCTTGTTCAGTTTGCTATCGATAAAGGTGATGATGGGAGTGATATAGTTCACATTGAATCATTTTCTTTTAATTCTAATTCCGGCACATTAACAATTTTACAGGTTTTGGATTTTGCCTTTGACCGAGACGCTTGGAGGTCTCCCGGAAAAGCACCGGGTGACGCTTCAAGGTCTTTTAGTTAATGTCCGTCAACGTGGCCGTTTGAGATGGCGTGCCAGTCGTATTCGCTGTATTCGCCGTCGCGTTCCCACCAGAAGGGGAGGCGCTTTTTCGGGTGATTGCCGATCTCATTCAGGGTGGCTGCATCATAAAGACGACCGTTTACCATCGTGAACTCCACGTTTTCGGTGTCGTAGATATTTTCAAGCGGGTTGCCGTCAATCACAACCAAATCGGCCAGCTTGCCGGGTTCGAGTGAACCGATATGATCAGCCATCCCGATGTAATTTGCCCCGTTAATCGTAGCCACTTTCAGTGCATCATGGTTGCTCATGCCGCCCTGCGTAAACATCCATGTCTCCCAGTGGGCAGCAAGGCCCTGAAGCTGTCCGTGAGCGCCGATATTTACCGTCACGCCCCGGTCGTGCAACTCTTTGGCAGCAGCGGCACTTTGAAAATGGCCGATTTCATACTCTTCTTCGGGAACCATGGTGCGGTGACGCGACCGGGCATCCACAACGCTTCTTGGCGTAAAGGTAAGCAGACGCTCTTTCTCCCATACATTGGTGTGCTGGTACCAGTAGTACTCGCCGCTCATACTGCCATAATTGACCACCAGCGTGGGAGTGTAACCCACATTGGTATTTTCCCAAAGGGTGAGTACATCTTCGTAAAGCGGGTAGATCGGCACATTGTGTTCTATTCCGGTGTGGCCGTCGAGTACCATGCTCATGTTGTGTGTAAAGGTGGAGCCGCCTTCGGGTACAACTAAAACCTCAAGGTCACGGGCGGCTTCCAGCACCTGCTGACGCTGATCTCGCCGCGGCTGGTTATAGCTTTTTACCGAATGTGCACCGAATGCTTTGGTACGGCGAATCGCCGAATAGGCATCTTCCAGGTTATTGATTACGGCTTTAAAATCACCGTCGGCACCGTACAGAATGCGGCCGGTAGAGAAGATACGCGGGCCGGTCATGGTTCCGGTTCGTACCATCTCGGCCTGCGAGAAGATCATCTCGGTATCGGATGAAGGGTCGTGGGCTGTGGTTACACCGTATGCCAGGTTGGCAAAATACTCCCACTGCTGCTCCGGGCTGAGTCCGTGACGGAAATTACCGATATGTGCATGGGCATCAACAAGCCCCGGCATTACGGTCTTGCCGGAGGCATCCATAGTATAAGCACCGTTCGGAATGGAAACGTCACCCGTTCTGCCAACCTCAACAATCCGGTTTTCGCGAACTATGATGGTGCCGTTTTCAATCACTTCGTCACCGTTCATGGTGATGATCCGTGCATTGGTGATGGCGATGGTGCCGGAGGGTTTGTCGGTTTCCAATTCCAGCCCGATCTTCACGCCTTCATTTTCGCCCAGCGGGAGCTCCTCGCTTTTTTCATCCCCGATAAATTCAAAAGCCTCTTCAAGTGCCACACTGAAATATTCATCTCCCAGGGTCCAGTGCAGCTTTTGGCTGTCGGATGACCAGTGCAGGCTGATTCCCGCATCTTGCGCCACATGGGTGACCGGAATTGCCTTGGTGTCTTTGTTCAAGTCGATGTCGGTTCCCGTCAGCGGCATGGGCGCGATATAGACCTTGAACAACTCGTTAAAGGCAATCCACTTGTTATCGGGACTGGGTACAAAATTGTTGGCATAGGTGGATTTGAAGTGGGTTCGTTCGTCATTGCCGTTCAGATCCGCGCTTCTGAACTCCCTGTTTAGGGATGATCCTCCCAGGTAAAATATCCTGCTGCCGTCGTTGTTAAACATGGGATTGGAACCGGATCTCAGGATTCGCTCCATCTCTCCACCTGATGCCGGCATCAGGTAGATTCCGGGATTTTGAGTGTAACCGTGTCCCTGGTGGTTGTTGCCCGATTCCCTCCTGAAAAGCAGGGTACTGCCGTCCGGCGAGAATGAGGGTTCACGGTAGATTCCTTTTTCGGTAGTCACTTTTTGCGGACGTGCATTTCGCCGGTTCATGTCGAGCGTCATTATGGCGCCGGTTTCGGTATCACTCCAGGTTACGTAGACAAGTTTGCTGCCATCTCGTGAAAAAGCAGGCTCAAATTCCAGTGCATTGCTGTTTGTAAGGCGTTCGGGGTTGCCGTCCGGCAGGCTCTTCTTCCAGAGATACCCGGCCGCGTTGAAGATCAGTGTTTTACCATCCGGTGACGTTACGGCGTGGCGGATTGCTTTTGCGGTATACTTGTCCGGTGCGGGATCATATTCAAACGTAACAGCCTCGGCGACATCATGTTTTACATCCACCTCAAATAGTATGATCTCTGCCTGACGCGTTTCAACATCCAGTTTTCTGATCTTGCCTTTGGCCCAGAAAATGAGGTGACGGCTGTCGGGTGTCCAGTTGAAATTGGTGTAGGGGCCGAAGATCGCCCAGGCCTGCTGCTGGTCGTAGCTCATTTCATCATAGGCCGGTTCCTCGATTCCGGTTTCAAGATTGCGAAGGTAGAGCACCGACTTGGTTCTTACCCGCTTTACAAAAGCCAGGGTTTTGCCGTCCGGGGAAACGGTCGGACTGATGGCTCCGCCTGCTCCTCCGGTAATCCGTTCGGTTCTTCCGGTTTCGCGGTCGTACCGGTTTACTGCATAAATCTGGCTGTTGGGATCCTTGTTGTACTGAAAAAATCCGCCGGGATAGACATCCTGGCTGTAATAAATGTATCGGCCGTCGGGTGATACAAATGGCTGGCCGAGGTCCTGCTGTTCATTCGGCTTTTCCACAAGCTGAATTCCCGAGCCGCCGCTGATGTGGTATAGCCAGAGCTCACCGGCACCCAGGGAACGGCGGGAGGTGAAATGTTTTCGTGCCACCAGGTACTGTCCGTCGGGTGTCCAGAAGCCGTTGTTCAGAAGGCGGAAGTTCTCGCTTGTTACCTGTCTGGCATCCGAGCCGTCGCGGTTCATCACCCAGATGTTATCGCCGCCGCCCGCATCGCTGGTAAAGGAAATTTTGGAGCCGTCCGGGCTGAAACGCGGCTGAATTTCATAGGCAAGGCTTTCGCGAAGCGGTGTGGCTTTCCCGCCTTCCGCCGGCATAATGTAAATATTGCCCAGCAAGTCGAAAACAATGTGCCTGCCATCGGGACTTACATCGAGATTCATCCACGTGCCCTCATTGGTAGTGAAAGCTACCTCATGAGATGGACCGCTGTGCCGGGTAACGTCCCATTTTTTGGAATTGTCTGAAATATCATTCTGAGCCGAAAGAGAAACGGCTGATATCAAAAAAAGAAAGGGAAAGAGTATGCGCTTAATCATTGTACTGGTATTGGTTTAGGATTATCCGGGTGAATAGTAAGAAATCGGATAAAAAGATGGAGCGGAATATTGCATTTTTTACATTTAAAGGAAAAAGGGGACTTTGTTGAACTGTTGAACTGTTGAATTGGAAATAGACTGATGCAGCTACACTTTATG
>CAYPZI010000199.1:0-4092 GCA_964415185.1 uncultured Balneolaceae bacterium
TAAAGTCCCAAACCTCAAACTCGTCCGTTTGAGCCGCTGGTTATTTGACGATTTGTTTACGATAAAGATTCCAAAATTGCTTTTGGTCTCTTTTCTGCAATCTTCAAAAGAACTTTTGCAGGCCCCCGAGGTTTACGCCTACCCTGTTCCCAATTTCGAAGAGTGCCCACGCTGATTCCAAGCAGAGATGAAAACTCCTGTTGGGTCATGTCGTACTTTTCCCGGATCGCTGCAACATCAGGATCTTCAATCACAGTGTGTCTGGACGGTTTACGTTTACCTTTTCGGATCTCTCCGGCCTGTTTGACACTTTCGAGTAATTCATTAAACATTTCATTTTTCATGACAATTGGTCCTCAACCAGTTGTTTCAATTGCTTGAGTTGATCTGCAGTGAGATCATCCTTTTTACTTTTTGGATATGCATATAGCATATAAATTTGCTTATCCTCGGTGAAGTAGTAATAAATCACCCGGATGCCGCCCCGTTTTCCACGCCCTGATCCGGCCCATCTCAGTTTTCGAATACCGCCGCCGCCTCTAATGATATTGCCGGCTTCCGGCCGGACTGATAATTGCAATTGGAGCAGGTGATATTCCTCATCCGAAATCAGCTTTTGAATCAGTTTCGTAAATATGGGCGTTTCAAAGAACTCCATTCAGTAACGTTCTGTTTTCAGGAAAAGTACGTCATTGGCGTATTTATTGCAACTGAAATAACAATTACAACCTTGTTTCGAAATCGTAGAAGAGAGTAGGCAAATAACGGTCCACCGCATAAGCGGCATGCCGGATTAAAGGGCAGAACAATTTAATAGAGGAAGGCGTAATTACAAACTCGTCACACTTTATTAGTAAAAACGAGGCATGTCCGCCTTGATGCGGTTGTTATTTGGCGTAGCAGGAGGGTTGATATTATGGCAGAGATTTGGAAATATTTTTTAAATTAACGTTTTCAATGTACAATCGTAGTTCTTTGAAATGAGATGCGCCAAGTTTTTTCTGTAGTGATTATTTAATGCAGACTTTGAGTCAATGGCGACATTTCCTCCATATCCTTTCTAAAAATGAAAGTGTACACGCAAACACATTAGATTCCTGTCTACACCCAAATGTATTTTCTTAATGCCTTTATTGAAATTCGTACTTTCTTGTAATAAATATTGTACTTATAATTTTTAGAGAAATTTTTACGATAAAAACCAAACCCAGATTATTATGCGAATACTTCTACTTCTTATTTTCGTATTTAGTCTTTCTGCAACAAAAGGAAAGAACGTGGATAAACTTGTTCCACTACAACGTACAATAGAGATCAGCTCGTGTTTGGAAACTTCAAATTCTTCTGGTGATTGCACAATAGATGATATGTCTTGCTGGAGTTGCGAAGATTCAGGAAGTAATACTTGTTGCCAAGTTGGACTTGAGAAGTGTTATTATTGGCTAACGGATCCTGGAGAAAATTAAGCAGTTTATTATTATGGTCGCTCTTTATTTTTGTCTATTACTTCAAACTCTCAGTGTATTGCCTTATGTGCAAGAACCTGTTGGTCAATCGATAGATGAACGAATTTTTTTAGCAGAGAAGAGCCTTCAAAAAATAGTTGATATTGAAAATGATTCCTTGTTTAATTTAGGAATTATAAAGACCCATGAATTATACGATAATATAGTTTTTCTGCTTGATTACCGTCCGCATCCGGTTGTTAAAGTATTAAATATAGATTCAAATATAATTACACAAACATATGGAAATGGAAGAGGCCGGGGGCCGGGGGAACTTATAAACCCAACGGATTTTGATGTTTCTAAAGACGGAAAAATATGGATAACGGATGAACCCCAAAGTAAAATTTCGATTTTCGAACCGAACGGAGAATTATACGATGAATGGGTGATAGAATTTACAACATACAAGATGGCTGGTATAGAAAATGATATGGCAATCTATGGTTCTTATGACCCAGTGGTAAAACTGGTAGATGATTCAAAAACAGTGGCTTGGACTTCAGATTATATTATCGAAAATCCACGAAAATGGGCAAGTGCCATCACTGGATTTCTACTTAGTGATAAACGTCACATATACAAAATATCAAATTATACTGGTGAACTGGTTGCGTTGGATAAATCTGGGAAAATGAAATATTTCAGGCATTTGATTGGACCGGAGCAGAACTTGCAATTGGAGCCTATTCCCGGATTAGATCACGAGGCTTATGGGATACAACGTTCAAGTCTAAATTTTGCCGCTGCCAGCGGATTTATTATTGGAGAAGAAATTCATCTTTTAATACAATTTTATGGTAAAAATCCGTACCAGGTTATTGATGTTTATAAAGCGGATAGCGGGGATTACCTTTATAGTTATAAGCTGGGAGAATCTGTTCGAAGTATAACCTCATTACAGGAGGGAACTATAATTGGGATGAAACCGAATCGACTTATTATTTGGGAGCAGTAATTCAAAGATTCCTCCTCACCTACATATTGCGTTACATTTGGTAAAGAATCAAAGTTAAATTGTCGAGCCGTACAACGTACGTATCAATAATTTTACTGGTGCTACTGTTTGCAATTGAGTTGGTTAATTGTTCAATTAACATTTTTCTCTTTTTTTGCTCAATAGTGTAAGTGCAGATTTTGAAAAAAAATTAGAAGTGAATATTCAATTTCTGAACTTTTGATTTTGGATTCGTTTTAGACAAATAACGGTCTGGCGTTTGTGCAGCCGGGCGACCAACATTAATGTAAAGCAAAAAACCCAAACCGGTCTGCACGAAACGCTTTGTTAGCTCTTCATTTAGTCTATATTTAGAAGTTCGGATACACTCAACCCAAGCCCCTTGGCTATTCTTTCTAATGTGTCAAATCTTGGTAAATGTTTTCCGGTTTCAATTTTTGATATGATTGCTTGATCAATATCTATTAATTCAGATAATTCTTTTTGAGTAATATTACTTTTCTTTCTGGCTAAACTTAACCGCTTACCAACATTATCTGCTGTTAATTGTGTTTGGTTCTTGATTTTATTTTTGATTTCAGATGAAATGAGTGATTTCAAAACAACTGAATCGATATCAAATATCTCACCGTCTTTTGTGAAGATTTCAATTGAATTACCTTTATCATTGATTTTCACTGAATCTAGTAGTAGTTGGTCTACAAGATCTTCTAATTGCAAATCCTTGAATGATACCTCGCCATAATCACCATCAATGAACTCAAGTAAAAGTGATTGATTATTTTTATTGACACTAACATTTTTAATTGATTCAGGATTATAATTTCTTAGAACTATATTATTTATTTCATTAATAAATTTTTCTTTTTGGCTTTTTTTATTGAAGTGGTGGGTGGCATCAATTACAGTTAATCTGTTGTACGAAGCTTTTAACAAATCATCGATTAGATCAGCTAATTTTTTATCCCTCTTATTTCTTATAAATGAAATGAAGTATGGATTTCTTTTTTTTACTCTAAAAGCCCAGTTCTCATGATTTATACTTCTAACATGCTTTACAAGCGAATGTAGATCAGAAAATACTATTGCATTATCTGTTATATCATTTTCATTTTTTTCAAAATTTGACCAGAAATCATATAGTTCCTGAAAGGCTATTCCTTTTTCTTGGAACAAGCTTTTAACTGAATCTCTAGATTTCTTTTCCTTTATTTCAGTTAAATCTATTTTAATTTCTTCTGTAATCATGATTGGAGTTTTTATTGTTTGATTTACCAATCTCCAGGATTACCACCTGAAGGAATCACCTTTACCTTATCCCAAGACTTTCTTAGTTCATCAAGCTCGGTTTTTAGAGCTTTGTTTAGTTTACTTGGTATCTCATTGGGTGGAGGATTCATAACTTCCAAGGTCATTAAATTGATCTTCAAATCTTTCTGATTGAAGTATGCATGGCAATGGGGAGGTGGATGATCCACATTGTGAATTTTAACTTCGGTTCCATTCAATGTTTTCTTGTAAACGGCCATTATATGATAATATTATCATATTACGAGTGATATCCAAATGAGAGCTAACGACCCGGCGTTTAACCGGCGTGGAGATTATGGATGTAATGTAGCACTCGAA
>CAYPZI010000200.1:0-4074 GCA_964415185.1 uncultured Balneolaceae bacterium
TCCGTTTATGTTAGCCGACCTGATTCGAATCCAGGATGAACTTGTTGACGCATACAGAATCCTTTTTGAAAGAAGCCGGTCGGCGTATGGTGATGCTGTAAATGTCAGTGGCGGATGTCTACCTTAAACAACTGAATTGAACGTTTTTCCGGTGCATTTGCAAATGTTCCGATCACGCGCAGAGAATCCGATTTCCGATCTGTTTGATTCTGCGCAGAAACGGGGCTGTGTCTTCATCCAAAACACCTTCCCTTTCTTCTGCAAATGGTTTGAGATTCGTGCAACAGACACCTGAAAACCGGCATAAAACCATTCATCAATTTTATTTACCACTGATCAGATTTCAACTGCAACACGATTTTTCTCCTGTTATCATCAGGCAATCCATAATTCAAATAGTTAAAAAATGTACAGTTTATATCAACAATTAATGGCTCTTGTTTGCCTCATGTTATTCACGTTATCAATACCTGCAGACGCACAGCCCGAATCATACAGTTTTGACGTAAATGTTACCGGCGACAAAAATTCCAAGAATGTTATTCTTATCCCGGGACTATCAAGCCCCGGTGATGTTTGGGATTCTACGGTGAGTGCGTTAGCGGGCAATTACCGGTTTCATGTTGTTTCTCTGCCAGGGTTTGCCGGAAAGGCTCCCACAGAAACGGATGAACCGTTCATTGAAGCGATGGCTACAGAAATTGTGAATTACATCAAAAACAACGACCTCGAAAACCCGGTATTGGCTGGCCACAGCCTTGGAGGCTTTCTGTCACTTTACATTGGTATTCATTACCCGGATTTACCCGCTAAAATCATATCTGTTGACGGGGTTCCATTTTTGCCAGCTATGGTCAATCCTTACATGACGGAGGAGTCTGCATTGACAATGGCCAATAATATGAGAAATCAGCTTTTACAGATGAATGACGATCAGCGTCTTGCTCAACAAAAACAGGTTATTGCCACGATGGTTACTAATCCGGAGAAACAAAACTTAGCTGTTGACTGGAGCATGAAAAGTAATATTGAAACCGTGGCAGAGGCGGTTCACTATCTTTACAGCACAGATCTTCGGGATGACTTATCACGTATAAAAGTACCGGTTTTGGTATTTGGAGCCTGGAAAGCGTACGAAAACTATGGCGTTACCAAACAGATGAGTCTCGACATGTATCGCAGTCAATTTAGCAAACTGGATAATGTGACTATTAAAATTAGTGAAACAGGTAAACATTTCCTGATGTGGGACGATCCGGAGCTTATTACTTCCAAATTTGATAAGTTCCTGTCGAACTGATCACGTTACATTTTTAAAATCTTCGAAAATTTGAAAAGGAAGACGTTATACTGGAGCCTTCAGATCTTTGGGTGGATACTGCTAACAGGATTCCTCATGATTGCTTCCCTGGCATTCTCGAGTGGCGAGCATACGGGAGCAGTCGTTCAGCTCCAGCTGCTTATCGGGCTGGTTTTAATGATCGCATCGCATTCTATCCGGATTCTCTATAAGCGTCTCCATTTTTTGAGCCTGTCAACATTAAAACTGGTTAGCCTTGTTCTGTTCGCTGGTTTTATATTTTCTGCTTTGTCTCAGGTTATCCTCCAAAGTATTATTTACGGTTTGTTGTCATGGTCAGAAATCCAGGAGTTTAGCCTGAAAGCTACTGTTATGTATTGGTTCAACACTTCCGTGATACTTATCGTGTGGTCCGTTCTCTATATTGGCATTCGTATTTATGAAAGCCGCCGAAAACAAGAAGTTGAGAATTGGAAGTTACGCGCTGAACTTAGAGAGGCTGAACTGGCTATGCTAAAAGCACAGATCAACCCTCACTTTCTGTTCAACGCGCTGAACAATTTGCGGTCATTAATTTCGGAAAACAGTGAGCTTGCGCGAGACATGATCAGTTCGCTTTCTGATCTGTTACGATACGCCATTTCCCATACATCAGGGGATCTTGTTTTGATCTCGGATGAACTGGAAATTGTAAAACAATATATAAGCCTTGAAAAAATGCAGTACGAAGACCGGTTGGAGGTCCGGTTTAATGTTGATGAGCAGTCAACACGATGTAATATTCCACCGATGGTCATTCAAATGCTGGTTGAAAATGCAATTAAGCATGGTATTTCGAAGCATGCAACGCCTGGTATTATTGACATAGTTGTAGAAATGATTGAAGATATTGTAACTATCACTGTAACTAACAACGGACAGCTTGATTCATCAAAAGCCGGAGACGGTATTGGGCTTTCAAATATCAAAAAAAGACTCTCCCATCGTACTGATGAAAATTGGTCATTTACTCTTAAACAGATCAGTGATACAAAAATTGAATCAAAAGTAGAAATTCCATGCAGGAACCATCAAAACAGATAACAGCATGTATTATTGACGATTCAAGGCTTGCCCGGGCAGAGATGCACCGTCTGTTAGGTGAGTTTGAGTTTGTGGATATTACAGGTGAAGCCTCCAATGCTGAACAGGCTTTGGAAGTCATCAAAAAAACGGATCCTGAGCTTCTTTTCCTTGATATTCAAATGCCAGGAAAAGACGGATTTCAGCTGCTGGAAGAGCTTGACAGTGTCCCCCATGTTGTTTTTGTCACAGCCTACAATGAGTATGCCGTTAAG
Source organism: uncultured Balneolaceae bacterium (assembly GCA_964415185.1). GTDB lineage: Bacteria > Bacteroidota > Rhodothermia > Balneolales > Balneolaceae > CAYVBJ01. The sequence continues at coordinate 2,638 of CAYPZI010000200.1, forward strand.
GCTTTTGAAGTCAATGCTCTCGATTATCTCACGAAACCGGTACATCCCGCCAGGCTGAATGAAGCTCTACTGAAAGTAAAACATTCGCAGATAAATATTCCTCAAATCGATGAGCTACTGCAAGAAGACAGCCGCGTTTTTGTGAAGGATGGCGAACGTTGCTGGTTCGTCAGAACGGGTGATATATTCCTAATAGAATCAGCAGGAAATTACGCAAAGGTATACTTTGATGATGTGCATCCGATGATTCATAAATCACTGAACTACCTGGAAAATCGCCTGAGTCCGGAGTTGTTTTTCAGGGCCAACAGAAGTCAATTAATCAACCTAAAACGGATTGTAAATGTAGCCCCCTGGTTTGGACAGTCTATAAAAATTGAGCTGGCCAATGGTGCATCAATTGAGGTGAGCAGGCGCCGGTCAAAAGAGTTCAGGGAGAGACTTAGTTTTTAAATGCATGCGGGATACATTATCAATAATTTAATTTTGGGTTAATGTAAATCATAATCTTTTTTAATAGAAACAGAATAGGAGGAAAATGGCACGAACATTAATGACCGTTAGCGGTGTAATCAACTTTGTGGCAGGAGTCCTTTTAATTTTTATCCCTGAGGAGTTGCTCTCGTGGACAGATGGGAGCGCCGGGGAAACTGCGATCCTTGCAGTTAGCCTTTTGGGCGCGGCGATGCTTGGATTTGGTATACTCAATTATATGGGCAGAAATGCCATTTATGGCGGCATATATGGAAAACCGATCCTTCTTGGAAATCTAATTTTCCATACGGTAGCCACTGTAACCCTGCTCAAATTTGCAATGAATTCAAATGGGATCATCGTGATCTATACAGCAATTACAGGTGCTCTTTTTTTACTTTTTGCGGCAGGATTTATTCGTCTGAACTTTACTCCGCCGGATTTAAACACCCAGTAAAGATAGATTTTTTCATCATTTCTGTAATTTATAAAGGCTTCACAACGATTTACAAGTATAATGATCTTCACGATATACCCCTCTTAAAGAGATCAGTTTATCAATTCCTGATAAACTTTTATGGATAGTATCAGAGGATTTCCTCCAAAAATGACCTAACAGCAGCCCAATACTCTTCTGCACCTGCCTGGTCAATCCACAAAGCTCTTGAGCCATGAAACCCATCCGATTCAGGAATAAACTGCAATTGAATATTGCTTTGATCTGCATCACTTAGTAATCCCTTTAATTGATCTGCTTCTTCCCTCGAAGAGGTAACAAGAAAAGGTTGTTCAATTTTCGGAAGAACGGTTTTCAGCGAGGGAAATGCTTCACCAAAGTAGTCACCCGGGCTAAAGGAAATCACTGCTTTTACATTCGTATTTTTTTCTGCGATATGAAGTGCCAGGCTTGATGAGTACGAACTGCCCCAAACGATTATTTTTTGCTTGTATTTATCGGCAAGA
>CAYPZI010000201.1:0-4055 GCA_964415185.1 uncultured Balneolaceae bacterium
GGTACGTTTTCTCAAATGGGAATGAATTTCAGTTTTCTGTTGGAAAAATCTGATATACTTTTACCCAATGAACTTGCCGAGCTTGAAAACCAGGATGATATTGTGATTCCCATTCATTATGGCCAGGTTGGGGGAACCATTGCCTGGCATGACGGTAATCATAAAAAAAGTTCGAACCTGGTCATAATGATCAGCGGCAGCGGCCAACTGGACAGGGACGAAACCATTGCCGGCTTCAAACCTTTCCGGCTGCTCACATCCCATCTTACGCAAGCCGGTTATTCGACATTCCGGTTTGATGATAGAGGTGTAGGTACATCGAAAGGTGAAGAGGATGCCACCTTACAGGAACTGGGAACTGATTTGACTACCATTATAAACTACTGGCAAACCCAGGATGAGTATGCCGTAGATGACATTTATCTTCTGGGACACAGCCAGGGCGCAATCGTAGCCTATATTGCCGCAGAGCAAACAAAAGTAAGTGGAATTATTTCAATGGCAGGCCCGGTATTGACCGCCGACCGGGTTATCAACTCCCAGATCAGGTATATTTCAAAAAGCCGTGGCATACCCGACTCAGTTCTGACGGAGAACCTTGAATTTCAAAACAGGATATATGAAGCCGTGAGGACCGATTCCGGATGGGAAGAGATTGAGGATGATTTAAGAGACCGCCTTGAAAAGCAAGTTGAATCTCTGCCGCCTCAACGAATGAACTCGCTTGGAACTCCGCAGGAATTTGTTAAAACCCAGATCACCCGGCAACTCGGCGCAACCCAGACCGAATGGTTTCAATCATTTATAACCACCGATCCAACCGAATTATTGATGCAACTGAATCTGCCAGTTCTTTTTGTCTTCGGAGAAAAAGACACCCAGGTTTTTCCGGAAGAAAACATCGCTGAAATTGAGAATATCCGTAACTCTTATCCGGCTGACATTGAGATTAAAACCATCCCGGAAGCCAACCACCTCTTTCAAAAGGCCAATACCGGCTCCCCCGAAGAATATGCGTTTTTGGACAGGGCTTTTGTTGATGCGTTTCCAAAAACAATTATTGAGTGGCTGGAGAGAAGTCAAAGATAATACAGTATCTCTTTCAAAATTTATAAACGAATGCTATCGCTGAACTTTCATCGAAGGTGACATAAAGTTGTTTTTTAAAATTTACAGCCAGGATTTTAGGCAGGCTGGTTGATACAAAAATCCCTTCCCCCGTTTTGAAATCAATGATATAAGTTTTAATTATCCGCCGGTCTTTACTACCCGGAATTTTCCTGTTAAATATTTGAGCAATAAAATAATCGCCATTAATGGGAGTGACATTCTCGATAACATCAAAATTTTCCTGAAGGTTATTTCTGTCAGGGCCAAATATGGGACCCTGTTTTATCTGTTTCAAATGGTTCATATTCATCCGATTCCGGATTCTTTTTAAATACTTGCACTCCGTAGTGATTATTTAATATGTACAAATACTCGTTATGGATCAGAATTGTTTCAGGCTCAGTAAGTTCACCGGGCCCTCTTCCTCCTCTTGCCATAGTTGAAATATACTCTCCCGAAATATTGTAAATAGAGACATTCATCTTTTGATAATCCAACAGATACAAGTAATTACCTGCGAAGGAGGCATCCACTATATTTCCCAAAATATTTTCCTGAACATTTTCCTCCCCTCCTAATCTTAACATTAGTTCGGAATTTCTGAATTTCTCTGCAATTTGCATTAATTGTCTATTTTGCGATTCGGAATCATTCGTAATTACAAATGACGCCTCTTCGTCCTTTAACAGATTCTCATCAGTCGGATGTTCTGTTTTTCCAGAATTGTCTCTTTGACATGAAACAACCAGCAATATTAAAAAACATGCGAATATTGTCCGGCTGTTCATCTTCGTATAGAACTTCATTTTTCTGTAATAGTTGTTAAAACATTATAGCAACTGCAAGTCAGTTATTGTTTTTTAATGAGTTTGGAGAACTTTTCCTAATTTCCCTAATCCTTTCCAAAACCGGTGGGTGCGAATAATTAAGCTTCACATAGAAAGGGTGAGGTGTGAGGTTCGAGAGATTATCTTTTGAGAGTTTTTTCAACGCATTTATCATCCATTCCGCATTTTCAACCGTTTTGGCTGCAAATTCATCGGCTTCGAACTCATATTTGCGGCTCAATGCCTGCATGAAAAAGCCAAGTATCATTTCAACCGGAGCATAGAGCAATCCGAAGAAAACGAGCCCGGCGTAGACACTCATTTCATTCATATAAAAAGCTTCAAACAGTCCGGGTACATTCAGAAAAACAGAGAGAAGCAAAAACATGATCCCCGTATGCAGGGTGCTGATGGTCATATTTTTTACGATATGCTTCTTTTTATAATGGCCGATTTCATGAGCCAAAACCGCTACAAGCTCTTCAACAGTGTGTTTTTCAATCAACGTGTCGAAAAGGGCAATCCGCTTGTTTTTGCCGAAACCGGTAAAAAAGGCATTCGATTTGGAAGATCGTTTCGAACCATCCATCACATAGATCCCCTTCAGCGGAAAGTTCACCTTATCGGCATAATCTTCAATAGCCTGACGCAGTTCTCCGTCTTCAAGCGGCTCAAATTTGTTGAAGATCGGCATGATCCAGGTAGGAGCTACATACTGCATGATAAGTGAAAATGCCGTAACAGCCAGCCATGCCCAGAGCCATGCGAGGCTGCCGCCGTATTCAAAAAAAGCGATGATGCCGGCCAGCAGCGGTCCGCCGATCAAAACGCTCAGAAGCAATCCCTTGATGCGGTCGAGTATAAATGTTTTGGCATCGGTTTTATTGAATCCGAAACGTTCTTCAATCACAAACGTACTGTAAATGGAAAAAGGCAGTGAAATAATCATTTTAAAAACCATCAACATACCAATAAAGAGCAACCCGGTCCAGATCAGGTGAAGATCCCAGCTTCGGGCTAACTGATCGAGCCAGTTAAACCCGCCGGCAAACCAGAACGCCAGCAGCACAACCAGGTCGAATATGCCGGTATAGAAACCGAACCGGGTTCTAACCCGTGTGTATTCCTGTGATTTGGCATACCGTTCCCCATCATATACATCACTGAACTCTTCCGGCAGCTCCTTTTTCAGGGCTTTCAGGTTCAGGTAGTCTGAGACAAGATCGAGCAGAAAACCCGCAACCAGGGTGACAAGAATGACAATTGCATAGATATTCATGAGAGTCTTTTTCTATGGATAGATAAAATTTAAAGCACTGTTTCGGCGAATACTTCTTCGGCTCCGTGCGGCGGACGGTTCAGCGTCCAGGTTTCAAAGTAGAATTTTCTCTCCGAAGTTATTCGTTTTCCGTTCATACTGAAAAAACGGAAATCTTGTGATACCAGTTCTTGAAGCGGATAAAATAGTTTTTGATAGATGTTATCACGTGAGAAGAGATGAACGTCGAATCCGTCTTTGGCTTTCTCCTTATACATAACCTTTGACCCTTCAGATAAAACTTCTGCAAGCAACTCTTTTTTATGTCCCACATTGCTATTGTCATCAATAGACAAATCCATGGGATCCACCCGGTAATCTTTTGAATCGCCAATAATCACTGCTTCCCCGATGCCGGCGTTTTCAATAAAATCATCAAAAGTGTTGTAAGAGCCGGACAAGGAGTTGCCGGAATTTTTCAAAATAGCATGGTTCAGAACATTCATGATGTTCTGAAACTGATAAAGCGTATTCAGTCCAAATAGACTCTCTGAAAGCCGGGTTCCGGTTATATAATATTTCGAATAGGTGGGATCAGGCTTAAAGAAATCTTCAATAGACGAAGATACCTCCGGGTTATCACGGTCGGTATGCCGCTCTCGCAATGCATCAAGACGCAGGTCGTTTTCATAAATGAGCTTAAAAATATCCAAGATTCTTCGATTGTTTTATTCTGTTGATAGTGTATTTGATGATCAGGTTTTAAGATAAGGATGCACAGTGTTGTATCAATAATAAAAATCCAAAAAAAAGAAAAGCCGCGTTAACCGCGGCTTTCAGGCAATTATTAGATGGCTTTG
>CAYPZI010000202.1:0-4055 GCA_964415185.1 uncultured Balneolaceae bacterium
TGCCGGAGCACTTTCTGGATCTCCTTTTGCCCGGCATGCGTGCTTTGCCAGCCGTCGAATCGAGTGGCATGAACAATCTTGTCAATGTCCTCAACCACATTGGCGATGATCTGCGGAGTGGTGCCGTTCCTGAGCTCCAGGAATATCTCCGTCAACGCCTGCTTGTCGTCCGGAATAACTTCTTCATGGGTCTCGTTTTCGAGTCGGACCATGTCCCGGGCAGCATCAAGGAGTTCCTTCAACCAATCGAGGCTGCTCAGAACACCGGCTTCATATTTATCCTTAAGGCGTTCAAGACGCTGTCCCAGCTCTTCAAAGCGCGGATCGTTCTTCGAGCGAACCTTTGCCATAAGCGACAGATTCAGCTTCTTGGCTTTTTTCTTTTTCTCTTCTTCGGTCAGTTCAAAGACCGATTCTGCATCCATGACTAATTCATCGATATCATCTCTGATTCGATCAATTTCGGTATTTTCATGGATCAGCTTGATGGTTTCCGGGCCAAGAGATTCCCAAAGTAAAAAGCCTAATCCGCCGACAGGCTTAATCGACTCATAAACCTGCGCTAGCCAGCGGTAATCTTTGCGGAAGGCATTCAGATATGGGTCAGGCGTAATCGCCTCCCAGAAGCGTTTCAATACATTGAACTGTGCTGCAAAGGCATCTTTCTTTTCATTACCGACCAGACAATCCTGCGCGGCAATCAAGCCTTCATAACCTTCAACGGTTCGATCTACACCCGGGAAATACTCCAGGCATTTTCCAATGGCTTCAGGAAACAGCTTTTTAAATGCTTCAACGCTTTCCACCACACCTTCGATTTCCTTGGGATCGTAATCCAGTGCCTTGGCAACATTCTCAAACACCCCAAGGTAATCAATGATTAGGCCGTGCTTTTTGGTGTCGCTGTAAAGACGGTTGGTTCGACACATGGCCTGAAGCAGGGTGTGATCCCGAAGCGGTTTATCCAGATACATGCAGTAGCAGATCGGTGCGTCAAACCCGGTAAGCAGCTTGGCCGTTACCACAATCACCTTCAGCGGATCGGAAGCGTCACGATACCGATCAAGAAGCTGCTCTTGAACCTCCGGGCTGGCATCAATTCCCTGCCAGCGTTTAAAATCAGCCTTTTCAACCGGAAGTTCCAATTTCTGCCATTTAAGCCAATCCGAAGCAATTCTAAGCGGTTTTCCATTTTCATCCTTCATCCTTCCGCCTTCATCCTTCCCCGGAATGGTGCCCTGTGAAATGTTCATGACCACTTCAACAGACTCCTTTCCGAGTTGCTCGCAAAGGAGGTAATACATACGAACCACAGCCTCGCGGTCATAAACGACGACCATCCCTTTGAACTGTTTGGGGGCGACGTGGCTCTGATAATGGGTTGAAATATCATCAGCAATGGCACTTATGCGCTTGGGTGCTTTCAGCAGATGCGCCAGCTTTCCGGCTTTTTGAGAGATGAATGTCTTCTCTTCCTCATTGAGGTTGTTCTGCTGCGCCAGCTCTTCAAATCCCTCATCGATGGTTTCCCGGTCGATACGCAACTCCACCAGTCGAGGTTCAAATTTGACTGGCAGCATCGCCTCATCACGAATTGACTGCTTATAGGAGTAACGATTGAGGTATCTGCCCGGATCATTGGGAGCGCCGAACAGCTTAAAGGTGTTTCGCTCAAGCCCTGAAATCGGCGTACCGGTTAATCCGAAGAAAAAAGCATTCGGCAACGCCCAGCGCATCTTTTCACCCAGACTGCCTTCCTGCGTGCGGTGCGCCTCATCCACCAGCACAATGATGTTATCCCGAGGGTTCAGGCCATCGGTCTGGTGTTCATCAATTTCCACCTCATCGAACTTGAATACGGTGGTGATCAGGATCTGTCGGGAATCCTGTTTAAGCTCCTGAGCCAGTGCCTTACAGGATTTTACCGGCGTGACGTTTTTGACAGCGGCATTGTTGAACACCGAATTAATCTGATTATCCAGATCCACCCGGTCTACCACAATTATCACGGTTGGATTTTTCAGGTCGGGATCTGCTTTAAGCATCTGCGCCGCAAACAGCATCAAAAGTGACTTACCGGAACCCTGAAAATGCCAGATCAGCCCCTGACGGGCATCCTGCGTCTTCACACGCTCCACAATGGCCTTGGCGGCTTCATACTGCGGATAGCGGGGCAGGATCTTGATTTTAAAGCTCGGTTTGCCTTCTCCCTGCTTGACTGTTGAGAACACCACAAACGACTGCAGAATTTCCAATAAGGTCTTCGGGTGCAGCAGCCGTTCCGCGCTTTTCAGCACCGTGCGCATATCCTGCGGTATTTCTTCCCGTTCCTCGGTGCTGTGCCACGGTGCCCAGTTTTTGAAACGGGCACCAATCGCGCCGTAATAAAAAGTTTTTCCTTCCGAGGCGAAGCAGAGCAGGTTCGGTACAAAAAAGGCTTTCTGGTTTTCCCAGTAATGCTTTTGTCCACCCAGAAAATCCGCTGCACCATCCTGCCAACTGATGGCATCGCGCACCGGTGTTTTTACCTCACCGACCACCAGCGGCAGGCCGTTGACGTAGAGCACCAAGTCAAAATAGCAGTCTCTCGTACCGGTAAACTGAACCTGCTGGCTGACCACAAAGTGATTGTTCTGCGGGGTGTCGAAATCAAGCAGATGAATGGTGATGTGTTCACCATCTTTACCAAGCGGCATGGATATCCGGCCCAGCAGCCAGTCCTGAAAAATCTCATTGGCACGGATAAGCCCGCTGTAACCCGCTTCCAGCAGTACGCCACGCAGACGGTGAATCACTTCATCCGCCAGATCCGGATTCGCTGCCAATGGTTTGTTCAATCGGCACAACGCATCTTTGAGCCAGGTATCGACAAAGACATCCTGTGGCTGCTTGCCATAGAGCACCAGATTTTCACCATGGACATATTTCCATTTCAGATCTCTGTTGCCCGTAATGTATTCCGCCGTCTCTTCAGCCACCATGCCGGTCTGAGCGGTGACGGGCTTGCCTACGAGGTGGTCACGCAGAGCATTCTCGATGGTATTCATCTCATTGAAGCTCATTGGACACCTCCTTCATTGGGTAAAAGTAGATGCTGCATTAAAAGCGATCTAAAAGTCGAAAATCTTTCCTGCTTTAATTTGAGAGCGTTGTATGATTTGTAGATCCTATTAAAAGCATCTTCCCAGACAGGGAGGATTGTTTTTCCGGGTAAATCAACGAACTGAACCATTATGTCATCGTCACTAACGGCAGGAAAACTTGTCCCCACCATAAGGTTCGATAAATTATGAACAAATTGCTTTGTGAGAGTGCAGTAGAAAACCCATTTGCTGTAAGCTTTGTCATTCTGCGTCACCACAGTAAAACCTGTTGATCCAATGACGTCCTCTGCATTTTCAAAATAGCATGTTGCTTGATGGTTTGGTCTCACTGTACTTACTAAAGTGTCGCCGTCTTTAACAACTCGTTTTGCCCGACTTGGAGCCCCTTTAAACGTCAGTTTTTCAAGAGGAGTAAGCTGCCCGGGGTAAGTACAGGAAGAAATATCAACGTAACTGAATTGATAGCCGGGGTCAGTTTTCGTACCAAGCGACTTGGTGTTTGATTTACTCACGTCTTTCAATCTGTACCTTGTGAACTCGGGTAACGGGTCTTTTCCCCGATCATTATTGCATGCGTAATCAGCAAGTCTTCGCAACGCACACAGGCTCGAATCAAGACAAGAAACAGTTTTCTCTTCAGCGTCTTCCAGCTTCTCCAGCACTTCGAGGATCTCTTTTTGGCGCTCAATCGGCGGCAGAGGGAATTCAAACTCTGCCAGTGATTTCCATTTGGTTCTTGGTGATAGAGACCCGGAAGAGGTTTTCTCAGCCCAGTCAAAAAAGGCATCGGATTGAATGATAAAAGGCAGCAGTCCGGGAATAATCTTTTTGGGGACCGCATCCATCACAATGATGTCGCCCGAACAGATGCCTTCAAAGTCAGCCACAGCGGCTTTCTTCTGATAGCAGCGACGTTTGCCAAAAAGGATCTGCCCAGCTGAGAAACGGCGG
>CAYPZI010000203.1:0-4033 GCA_964415185.1 uncultured Balneolaceae bacterium
TTGCGGAACACTACATCGATCCACTGCATTTTCAAAACACGCTGAACAGTTACAAAGGTTCGGCCTTCTCCGTGGAACCGATCCTTACCCAATCGGCCTGGTTCCGCCCGCACAACAAAAGTGAAGATGTGGACGGGCTCTACTTCGTCGGCGCCGGCACCCATCCCGGCGCAGGTTTGCCCGGTGTGCTCTCATCCGCAAAAATTGCCGGGGATTTAATCGGTGAGGCCGGTTGAAATGCGATAGATCAAACCTTCAGCGGGTAGTACGGAAGCATTTAAAACGTCCCCTCTGGAGAAGGGGACCGGAGTCCTGCAAAAATGCGCAGCATGATTTGCAGGCTCCAGGGGTGTGTACAACCAGTGGCAAAGAACCTTTCGATGGCCTTCAGCAATCAGATCTAAACCGCCTCACATCCCTCAGCGGCCTTTGCAAATCCCCTGCGATCTCTGCGTGAAACAACTTGGCAAGTAAAAAACCAAGCTGCAAACAACATCCAAGTCACCTACCTTAAAAAAAATCAGCGCAATCTGTGAGATCCGCGGGAAATAAAACTTGTAAAATCTATCTACCGGATACCTCTCCCTCCCGAATTCCAAAACTAAATTGTTCACTGTCCCTGTACCCGGCAGCAGCTTCGTTAATCAAAAATGCATTTCGAACCTCCTCAATATCCTTGAGGTCCGTTCGTATCAGCCCCCGCCTGAGAAGCAGCCGGTCGGAAAATCCGGGCAACAGGATTTGGGGATGATAGGCAAAAAACGATTCTTCCGTACTTTCCGAGGCGGAACGGGCCAGGTTAGTGGTGCAGGTACTGGTGAGCGTATGGTAAAATTCGGGACGTTCACGCAATGAGTTAGCCTTCTGCAGCATGGATACAAACAGGTTTTTCAGGCTCTCCTTTTTAATCTCTACCGGGTAGAGATAGACGCGATTTTTCCGGTAATTGGCTCTCAGGTTAATCACATCACGCTCATCGGCAATCACATACATCAATTCATATTCGCGAAGCATACCGCTCAGCGGATGATAACTCTCGCCGGCTTCCTTGCGTATTTCAACGGAAACGGCGATGTAGGTACTGTCTTCAAACCCAAATGAGAGAAGAGTATGCGCAAAGCCTGGGAACCCGTCAAGCTCTTCCACCATGTAGTCGAGTGTACTAAGTTCTGAAAGCCTCACCGTACGATTATAATGAGAAACCGTATAGTCATTCACAGACCGGTAAGCAATATTCCGTATGTTTCGGATATGCACTTGGTCACCCCCGGGGTCAAATTCCGCGTATGACAGCAACTGCTGGTCGGGACTCCATTCACGGTTATTGGATGGTGATTTAAATGCCAGAAATGCCGCAAATATTACCGGCATGAGCACCAACAAAAAAATCAATACATTTCGGGTCGATAAGATTTTCAAAACGGAATTCTTTCAGGTTGAGAACAAGATATTCCCTTCGAAGATACGAAACAGCCGGTGTAAAACCTCTCTTTTGAAATGTGCTTCTATCTATAAATGATCTCTCGTAATTCCTCTTTCATATTATACGACCTCCCTGCGGCAGAAGTCGTATTGTATGTATAAAACGTATTTTCGGAAATGAAAAATGTGGATACGGCATGTGGCAGTTTTATGGAATCCCGATATGTCCAATCATCAAGATCATAAAAATCGATCCAGAATGCAGCCGTTTTTTCATCGTACTCCCCTTCCCGGATCTCGTCACCCCGATAGTAAGTACTTACAGCAAGTGTATTGTTTTTTTGTATGTAAAGCATATGGCTGTTAACATATTGAGTAGTCGGTGCTGCCACTCTCCTCTCTCCGTTTTGTATATCTTCTTCAACTTTGGGGACTGAAGTTGGCACTGGTGTATTCATTTCTATAAAAAGAGAACCATCATTTAAATCAAATTTTTTGACCTTATAATCCCCAAAATCGGAAACAAAAAAATGGTCATTATATCGAGTCATTCCCATACCCCTGTAAACTGTGTCATTAACAGCCTCTGAATGCTGAGTACGATTAAAATCAGGTGAATGAACAATTCTGTTATGATCTTTATCGCGAGTTACATATGATTGTTTGTTGTCAATTTCGTTTCCGGACTTTTCAACAAGCTCTCCTGCAAAGTTATAAAGCAGAAAACCCAAAAAAGCTAAAGCTATAAACAATAATAGTTTTACCAACTTCCTGTTCAACTTGAATACTCTCAAATTTTAACTAAAATTTATTTTACATAAAGATTTGAAGCCGGTAGCAACTATCACAGGCTTCAATCTTTAAACTACAATAATGGAAGAAATTGTAAGTAAAAGTGCTTTTATAATATTATTATTTAGGTAGTAATAAATAAATTTAAAATATAGAGAGAGTCAAGCAAAAATTGTAACATCTTTATAACATCCCATTTGGGTCATCCGCCAAATTCGGGATCACTTCAGGTTGGTTTATGACGAACGAACCGATGAATGCTGTAGATACGATAGATTACTATTGCAGTGCATTGACACGCAAAAAATATCCCTGCGTCCTTCGCGCCTGCTCTGCGTTCCCTGCGTGAAACACGAGGGCTGGATTATAAATGACAATTAACTATCTTAATCCGTGCCCCCCCGGATGTTTAGCCAACTACTGCTTCAATTTTTCCTGAAGAGTATCCCAGTCGTCGAGGAAGCGTTCGAGGCCGATGTCGGTAAGCGGGTGTTTCAGAAGCTGGCCGATCACCTTCAGCGGCATGGTGGCTACATCGGCTCCCATGCGGGCAGCTTCAACCACATGCATAGGGTGACGAATACTGGCAGCCAGTACTTCCGTATCGTATCCGTAATTTCCATAAATGGTGACGATATCGGCAATGAGGCCCATGCCTTCACTCGAGATATCATCGAGCCGCCCGATGAAGGGCGAGATATAGGTAGCACCCGCTTTGGCGGCAATGAGCGCCTGTGGGGCAGAAAAGCAGAGCGTACAATTGGTTTTGATGCCTTCGTCAGAAAGGGTTTTAATTGCCTTTATTCCGTCCCTGATCAGCGGCACTTTTACCACCACATTATCTGCAATGGCAGCTATATTCCTGGCTTCGGCAATGATATCGGCATATTCGGTGGATACGACTTCAGCGGAAACATCGCCCTCAACCATCTCACAGATTTTGGCGATGTGCCCTTCAAAATCGCGTACGCCAACTTTAGCGCAAAGGCTTGGGTTTGTGGTTACACCATCGAGAACACCAAGGTCGTTGGCTTCTTTTATCTCTTCAAGGTCGGCCGTGTCTATAAAAAATTTCATTTTTTTGAACTCTGTTTTTGGTTTGCTAAAAGATACTAATGTAATGTCAACTGTAAAAGTGCAGGACCCGGGAATTTTTGTCAGCCGTGTACGTTTTTATTTTGAGGTACTGGCTGCAGATGAATTCATGGTATTCAACCCCATTCGGGGTAGCTCCCTTCACCGGCATTTTTTAACCCCGACATGCGTGTCGGGGCTAATCATATTCGATCCACCACCGGTGGATCAGGAGTTTGAAGATTTTACTGTGCTCTTTCTCCAGCACCTCAAAATAAAATTATGCCCAGTCCCGATGAATCCCTCAGCTTTGCAAGCTCTAAAAAATTTAATGGAATCCCGACCTCCGTTGAACGAAATTCAGGATATCAAATGTACTTCTTTCAAAGATCTGTTCGTTTATTTAAATTAAAGTAAATCATAATCAACAATCATCACCAGTATGAGCAACTCAGGAAAAGGATTTATAATTGGAATTTTGACAGGTGCCGCCATCGGCTCTGCCCTCTCCATTTTATATGCACCGGACAAGGGACGAAATACAAGAGACAAAATTTCATATCGTCTCAGTAAATATGTTGATGATCTCAATGAAATCATTAAAGAACTGAAACGTGAAAAAGAGAAGCTATCTTCCGATGCCAAGGATAAAGGCAACAAGGTGGTAGAGGATGCCAAAAACCGCGCCGATGACCTCATCCGTGAAGCCGAAGATCTTTTGGAGAATATCGAGCGGAAGAAGTGA
>CAYPZI010000204.1:0-3904 GCA_964415185.1 uncultured Balneolaceae bacterium
GCGCCGTCATTGGCCGGCGTGATGGCAGCAACCGGCTTTACTACCACCGCGACCACCTTGGTTCAACCCGGGCGGTAGTAAACGCTTCGGGAAGCGTGGTGGAGACGCAGGATTACTACCCGTTCGGTCTTCAATTGCCGGGGCGAAGTACGGTTTTTGGTAACTTAGCCAAGGAGAAGTTTACATCGCATGCCTGCCCCGATTCTTTCGGGGAGCTGGATGGCGAAGTTGATCTGTATGAAACTTGTCCGTCCCTTCGACGGATGATAGCCCGGCGCTACGCCCCGGAGTTCGGGCGGTTTTTGAGTGTGGATCCGCTGGCGGAATTGTACCCGGGATGGACGCCTTATCATTATGTATTGAATAATCCTTTGGCAAATATTGATGTGACAGGCGAATTTGTAGTTCGCGGTTCAACGGTGACGAGAGTTGGACGAAATACGGCCAGAGCATTTAATATCGCTTCTTTGACACTACCCGGAGCTGTTGCTGCTGTTGGGAATCGATCCAGAATTAATGATCCGAGTTTTTCAAACTCCAGATTAGATTATGCCGGCGCCTTGGTATCTGGTGGTTTAAAGTTTGCTAAAGCTGGAATTAGAAGGCTGGCGGGCGGAATTCCAGAGGCTGATGTTAAATTAGCTCTTACAATCTTTTCTTCTCGCCCTAGCACAGCCTTAAATCTGGCAAGTGGTTTTGTCAATTCTGCCGGAGATGCCCTGGTGGGTGATATTGAAACCTTTAATAACATCGTAATTGATGAAGCAATTTTTGGGGCGGCTGCTGGACTTACAGTTCCTGGGCAGGCCTTTGCCGGTTCCTTAAGCAATGGTGGGACGAAGTTTAACTTGACGGAAAGTGCAATCAATTCCCTAAACAAGAAGTTTGGTGAAAATGGTGCAAGTTTGTTTCTAAATAATGCATTTGAGTCCCTTGATAAATCTGCAAGAAGTTTTATCGATGGAAAACGTGGATTTGACCTAAGTAATCAATTTCATCTTCGTTTACTGCAAGGGCACCTGGAGCGACAAGTGAAACGGTTAAATCGAGAATTAGAAGAGGAATTTAATGAGTAAAATGACAAAATCTGGCTGTTATACATTTGCATTTTTAATTCTCATATCTACTAACATAATCAATTGCAGTGGTCAAAACGTTGAATCGTTTGACTTGCCAATAGACGGCAAGCTTGTCTATGTTGAAGGGCTACGGGGAGAAGGCTGGCTTACGGCAAATCCCTTTGGTGAGCTGGTAATGCTGGATGGTAAAAGCCAAACCCGGCATGTGCTAACTTGGGATGGGTATTACTATGCTCATCCCAATCTAACACCCGATGGAAAATCCTTAATTTTTGAATCCAAACGATCTGATAATATTGGGATTTCAGGATTGTCAGCAGATAGTGATATTTATAAATTAGATTTGGAGACAAAAAATATTACAAATCTGAATGATGAACTATCTGAAAATTTGGGGGAGCCAATTGGTCATCGTGTGCGATATCCTTCACTTTCTCATTCTGGTGATAAACTGGCTCTTGTTCGGTTGGCAGATTGGCAATTCTATTTATCAATTGTTGATATCCGTAATGAAAAAATTATAAATATTTCAACTGATGATCAGTTCAATCCAAGTCCCGCAGCCGTGATAGAGTGGTCAAAAAACGATGAACACTTTATTTATGAAAGATTTGCAAGATTTAATATGATGGTTGTTTTAGTAGATGTGAATAATTTGAATGCTTCTATTATTAAGCCAATAATAAATGGCAATAATGAATTAGATGTTCATTCTTGCAAAGCGGGATCTTGGGCTGATGATTATAAATTTATTTATCAGTGTAAAAGGAAGGATATTGATTTTACTGATATATTGGAATATGATATAAAAAATAATCGTTCACGTATTTTGAAAACATTAGATAATAAAAAGTTTGAAATGACTTTAGTAAATCTAAAGATAAGTAAAAGCAATGATGCATTAATATTTATTGGTATTGACCATAGTACAAAAGAACACGAGATCTGGAAATTGAACATTAATTTGGATGAACCTGAAAAGATTACAGCAAATGGGTACCAAAAGGGATGGCTCCGCTGGTATGAAAATTTATGACACAAATTTTTTATAAAAAACTATTCAAATTAGTAAAATGACAAAAACAGGCAGCTATACGCTGGCAAGTTTAATTCTAATATCCATTAACATAATCAATTGCAGTGGCCAAAAGGTTGAACCCTTTAAATTACCAATTGACAAAACATTTGTCTATGTAGAAGGGCTACAGGGAGAAGGCTGGCTTTTAGCAAATCCTTTTGGTGAGCTGGTGATGCTGGATGGTAAAAGCCAAACACGGCATGTGTTAACCTGGGATGGGTATTATTATGCTCATCCCAACCTCACCCCCGATGGAAAATCATTGATTTTTGAATCCAAGAGATCCGATAATATTGGAATTTCAGGATTATCAGTGGATAGTGATATTTACCGTATGAATTTGGACACAAAAAAGATTACCAATTTAAATAAAGAGATTTCAGACTTAGTTGGTCAAACACTTGGTCATCGAATAAGACGTCCATCTCTATCACCATCAGGAGATAAACTGATAATGGTAAGGTTAGTAGATTGGCAATTTCATTTGTCTTATTATGATTTCTCAAACAATAAAATTATTGATCTTACCTCCGATGACACTTTTACCCCCTTAAACGACTATATGATAGAATGGTCAAAAGACGAAACTAATGTTATTTTCACAATCCTGAGAGGGTTTAGTACATATGTAATATTATTTAACACGGAAAATAAATCGAATTCAAGGATTACGAATGATATCGTTGAAAGTAAAGAATCTGGTGAGTTAATATTTTGCAAATCCGGCTCTTGGATAGATAACTACAAATTTATCTACATGTGTTCAAAATCAGAGTTGGACTATTCAAACATCTATGAATATGACATTCGCACGAATAGTTCAATTATACTTAAAACCATCCATGAAGATTTGTTTAAAGTTATTATTCAGGATTTAAAAATAAATAAAGATGGTGATAAGATTATTTTTTTAGGAAAAAATCGAGAATCGCGATTCAATAATATTTTTGAAATGAATCTTAAAACGGAGGAAGTAAAGCAAATTACTTTCTCTGAAAGCGAAAAAGGATGGCTGCGGTTGTATGAGGAATTATGACACAAAGTATTGATAAAAGTTAAAGGGTCATACAAATCAGTAAAATGACAAAAACAGGCAGTTATACACTGGCAAGTTTAATTCTCATATCCACTAACATAATCAATTGCAGTGGCCAAAAGGTTGAACCGTTTGAATTGCCAATTAACGGCAAGCTTGTCTATGTTGAAGGTCTTAGGGGTGAAGGCTGGCTTACGGCAAATCCTTTTGGTGAGCTGGTGATGCTGGATGGTAAAAGCCAAACCCGGCATGTGTTAACCTGGGATGGGTATTACTATGCTCATCCCAATCTCACCCCTGATGGAAAATCTTTAATTTTTGAATCCAAGCGATCCGATAATATTGGAATTTCAGGCTTGTCGGCTGACTGCGATATTTCATGGGTATAAAAGTGGTTTTTAGGTACTTTTACGATGTGCGCGTCCGGCTGCTGAATATCAACAACGTTGCCAGCAGCACGCCGCCCTTCAGTGCCAGTTACACGTACCATCATAACAGCATGATTGATTTTGCGCAGTTCCGCCAGCCGGGAACCCCGCACAGCCACGTGCGCGCCCGGTACCGCCACACCTACGACAGCCGCAACCAGATCAAAAGCGCCAACTACAACTGGTTGGATGACTCCTCGTGGCAAAATCCGTCTTCTTATGATGTGTCCAGGATTACCTACGACCGCGATGGCAACCACTCGGCGCTGACGCGCCGGACGGA
>CAYPZI010000205.1:0-3881 GCA_964415185.1 uncultured Balneolaceae bacterium
ACTTGTATGAAAATGGGGGCTCTCCGCCGGAAATTATGGCATCCCAATGGCCGGTTTGCCCGCTTGTAACAAATGAGGAACCGGCAAGCGGATTGTTGCATTTTGTTAGAAAAACGTTATTAACGCAATCTGTAAGTATTTGCTATTTTATTATAGAAATAACCAGTTACTATCATGAAGCATTTGATTTTGTTACTTGCTATGTTTTGCCTTTTTATAGCCGCAGGAATGATTATAGCAGGTTGTGGCAATTCGGTGGATTCTCTGGAATCAGTCGGTGAACTTAAACCGAGAGATGAATGGCAACTGCAGGCGCTTGAGGGAAACAATGTAACATTTCTGGAGCCGGACGGTGACGGTCTTCTGATTGGAACAGGAGAGGGGCTTTTTCAACTAAAAGAAGGTCAATTTTTCGATCTTGGCTTAAGTGAATACGAGATTAGGGGAGCAGTTCGAATGGAAAATAATGATATTATAGCGGCGGTTCTTACGCCAGATGCTTCTTCAGGTGATGTGACGATTTTTAAGAGAAGGAATGATCGAAATTCATGGGAGCCGTTTTTAAATGACTATGGTGGTGAAAACAGAATTACTTTTATTTTTACACTAAAATCTGTTTCTACAAGATCAGATACTCTTCTTGCAATGGCAAGTGGGCCACTAATTGCGCGATCAGTAAACGGAGGAAATAATTGGGAAGTGGAAAATGGAAATGAGTGGGGTAGTTATGCAGGTTACGGAACCTTTATTTATTCAGATCCAGTAAATAATAATCTAATTTGGGCTGGTGGAGTAACCGGTATTTCATCGCCATCACTATTTAAATCTGAGGATAGGGGTCAAAATTGGTTACGAATCTCAGGATTAAATAATAGTGGAGATGCTACAACGTATGATGCAATTAGTAGTTTAGAAAATTCAAACTGGGTTTTAGTTGGTTTTGGTGGATCCTTTGCATCTGCAAATAACATAAAAAAAACTACTGATGGAGGTGAAACCTGGGAAATATCACTGGCAGAAACCGGAGTTCATGCATTTACAAGGAGCATATCGAATCCGGATTTGATATTTGTCAGTGGACGAGATCCCTCGACAAATCTTTTCTTCGCATTTACTACCGATTTTGGGGAAACGTGGGAGAAGGAGATCTTCACGGAAGGCCCCGAGGTCATAACTACAAACGACCTTGAAGTTCTGATGATAGACGGCAGGGAGGTTTTGTTCCTGGCCACCGACCAGGGGTTGTACAGTTATACGTTTTAAACATTGGTGGCTAAATCAAATAAAAGAAATTAAAAATTTCCACCGGCTTACTTTAAACAAAACTTTGCGTAACATTGTGCTCTTTGCGGTTAAACAACCTCCGCGCCCTTATTCTTTATAACCGCCAAGAGCGCGGTGTAACGCAAAGGGTTTTTAGGTAAAAAAAGGCAGCCGGGGAATGGCTGCCTTTCTAAAGGCTGAAAGCCTTGCACAACACAGGCCTTCAGCCTGTTTTTTTGATAAATTTAAAATCAACTTCCGATCAACCTCATTCTCACCGCAGGTCGAACCGGTCGAGGTTCATCACCTTGTTCCAGGCTGACACGAAGTCGTTTACAAACTTCTCTTCGGCCTCTTCGGCAGCATAGACCTCAGCAAGTGCACGCAATTCGGAGTTTGAACCGAAAATGAGATCGGCTCTTGTTCCGGTCCACTTGACTTCACCGGTTTTACGGTCGCGGCCTTCAAAGACCTGCTGATCATCCGAAATAGCCTTCCAGGTAATGCCCAGGTCGAGGAGGTTGACGAAAAAGTCGTTCGTCAGCGTTTCCGGCCTGTCGGTGAAAATACCGTGATCTGACCCGTCGTAGTTGGCATTCAGAACACGCATACCTCCGAGCAGTACGGCCATTTCGGGTGGCGTGAGTGTTAGAAGCTGTGATTTATCCAGCAGCATCTCCTCCTGGGATGTATTATGCTTTGGACTATAGTAGTTGCGGAAGCCGTCTGCCGGCGGCTCAAGCCATGCAAAAGATTCCACATCGGTTTGATCCTGTGTTGCATCGGCACGTCCCGGTGTATAGGGAACCGTGATGTCATGGCCTGCATCTTTGGCCGCTTTTTCAACAGCGGCACATCCGCCGAGAACAACCAGGTCGGCTACCGATACTTTTTTATTGCCCGGCTGGTTTTCATTAAACGATGTCTGAATCTCCTCAAGTGTATTCAGCACTTTGGCCAGTTGTTCCGGGTTGTTGACCTCCCAGTCTTTCTGCGGTTCCAGCCGGATGCGCCCACCGTTGGCGCCGCCTCGTTTGTCCGAGCCTCTGAAAGTCGATGCAGACGCCCATGCAGCAGATACCAGTTCGGAGACCTTAAGGCCGGAATCAAGGATTTCCGATTTCAGTTTGGCAATGTCCTGATCATCGATCAGTTCGTGATCAACTTCCGGAATCGGATCCTGCCACAACAGTTCTTCATCGGGCACTTCAGGACCAAGCAGGAGAGATTTCGGCCCCATATCGCGATGGGTCAGTTTGTACCATGCACGGGCAAAAGCATCCGCAAACTCATCCGGGTTTTCATAAAAACGCCGTGATATTTTTTCATATTCGGGATCTACTTTCAGGGAGAGGTCCGTGGTAAGCATAAAGGGCTGATGCTTTTTATCGGGATCATGCGCATCGGGAACGGTTCCTGCGCCGGCTCCGTCTTTTGGCCTCCATTGCCATGCGCCTGCCGGACTTTTATGTACTTCCCACTCATATTCAAACAGATTTTTGAAAAAGTTATTGCTCCATTGTGTGGGAGTTTCCGTCCAGGTTCCTTCCAGTCCGCTGGTAATCGTATCGCCGGCTTTGCCGCTGCCATAAGAGCTGTTCCAGCCCAGTCCCTGTTCTTCGATGCTTGCGCCTTCAGGTTCGGCTCCAAGGTGCGATTCAGGAGCGGCGCCGTGTGTTTTACCGAAGGTGTGTCCGCCTGCAATCAGGGCTACCGTTTCCTCATCGTTCATGGCCATCCGGGCAAAGGTCTGACGAATAAAATGAGCTGCCTTCATCGGATCCGGCTCACCGTTCGGCCCTTCGGGGTTTACATAAATCAATCCCATATGGTCGGCACCGAGAGGCTCTTCGAGGGTACCGTCGTCAGTGTGACGCTGGTCGGCAAGCCATTCGCCTTCTGCACCCCAGTAGATATCTTCTTCAGGTTCCCAGACGTCTTCACGTCCGCCGCCGAACCCAAAGGTTTCAAAGCCCATCGATTCGAGGGCCACATTTCCGGCCAGTATCATCAGGTCGGCCCATGAAATTTTTTGTCCGTATTTTTGTTTGACCGGCCATAGCAGCAAGCGTGCCTTGTCAAGGTTCACATTGTCGGGCCAGCTGTTCAGCGGGGCAAAGCGCTGGTTGCCTGTGCCTCCGCCGCCGCGGCCGTCAACCACACGATAGGTTCCGGCACTGTGCCAGGCCATCCGGATCATAAGCGGGCCATAATGGCCAAAATCAGCCGGCCACCAATCCTGCGAATCCGTCAATACCATTTCAAGGTCTTTTTTCACTTCTTTCAGATCAAGTTTGCTGAACTCCTCTGCATAATCAAAATCTTCACTCAGGGGGGTGGAAGCGGGGGAATGCTGACGAAGTATATTGAGATTTAGCTGGTTCGGCCACCACTCACGATTTGATGTGCCGCTGCTGGCCGTCCCCTTAATCGACCCGGTGTGAAACGGGCATTTATTTTCTTCATTTACATCGTAACTCCGTGATCCGTTTGATGAGGTCTGCTTTTTCTCTTTATCCATACTGAAATTGGTTTATCCGTTACTGTTTCTTTATTGGAATTTACCAAATCATTAAGAGAGATGAAGCCCTTATTGAATAGAAAGTTGCTATTGTGTT
>CAYPZI010000206.1:0-3782 GCA_964415185.1 uncultured Balneolaceae bacterium
AGATGATATTTTTTCAAGTTCTGATAATAATTTTTCCATTCAATCAATTAAGAAATTACCGGGATTATACGATTTTGATCAATGGAAAAAGTTCGCAAAGCAATCAGGCAAAAACAAGTAAATAAAAATGCCACGGCAAACACGGCGGACTCACATTGTACATTAGTAAATAATGGTTTTGAACATAACGCCACGGCCGTTGCAGCACTTTAACCGGCAATACTTTCGGATTCCTCACGCCATGCCAAAATACCACCTTTAAGGTTATACAAATTTTCAAATCCATATTCATCCTGGAGTTGGCGAATGGCTTTGGCACTTCGCTTGCCACTTCGGCAATGGATTACAACTTTTTTGTCCCTGCTTATTTTTTTGGCTTGGTCGAGAACGGTTTTGAGTGGGATAAGTTCACCGCCCATCTGGTCAACCTGGTATTCATGTGGCTCACGTACATCGACGAGCTGAACATCTTCATTCCCGCCAAGCCATTGTTTGAATTCGTCAACCGTTATCTCTTTGATACCCGGTTCACTCTCCGAATCAGGTGTAATCCCGCAAAATGATTCATAATCAATCAGCTTTGTTATTGTTGGATTTTTTCCGGTCAGGGGATTGTCCGGACTTTTGGAAATATTAACCGTCCGGGTTTTGAAGGTGAGTGCATCAAAAAGAAACAGTTTGCCCGCAAGAGGTTCTCCTTCACCGATCAAAATTTTAATCACTTCACTTGCCTGAAGGCATCCGATGATTCCGGGAAGTACCCCCAGGACACCTGCTTCGGCGCAATCGGGAACAAGGCCGGGAGGCGGTGGCTCGGGAAAAAGGTCACGGTAATTAGGCCCCCGCGTTCCTTCTTTATCCACAAAGTTGAAAACGGATACCTGGCCTTCGAACTGAAATATGGATCCGTGTACATTGGGCTTATCGAGCATCACCGTGGCGTCGTTGATCAGGTAACGGGTTGGAAAATTATCGGTGCCGTCGGCTACCACATCGTAATTCCGGATGATATCAAGTGCATTTTCGCTTGTAAGCCTGGTTTCATGTACAACAATTTCAATATGTGGATTGATATCTTCGAGTTTCTCTTTGGCCACCTGAACCTTTGGCTTGCCAATATCTTTCTGCCCAAAAAGGATCTGCCTGTGAAGGTTGCTTGCTTCAACTTTGTCAAAATCCACGATTCCAATTTTACCCACACCGGCTGCAGCAAGATATTGCAGCATCGGTGCGCCAAGCCCGCCGGTACCCACGGCAAGCACGCTGCCTGCTTTCAGCTTTTTCTGCCCGTCCATTCCAAATTCGGGAATGGTTAGATGACGGCTGTAATGGGCAAGTTCATCTTTTGAGAATTCTATATTTTTCCAGTTGTTCATTGCTTTAAAATATCCAATTTGAATTTGATTTATTAAAAAAGTTTATCCACCTGCAATGGCAGGGATAATGCTTATTTCAGTTTCACTTTCAACTTTAACCACACCGTTGTCATCCGGTTTTACTTCATCGTCACCGATATAAATTTTAATGTATGATCGAAGCCTTCCTGTATCATCAAACAGGTTTTTCCTGATATCGGGATATTCGGTTACCAGGTGTTCGAGTGCATCGGGCAGTGTATTTTTATCCGTTTCAAAACATCTTTTTTGATCTGTAAATTTTCTGAGTGGAGTTGGTATGTTAATGGTTGCCATAATGTTAAATTTTTATTGTATATAATCTTTGATTTCGGTTTCTACCGTTTCTTCTTCAAACTGTTTGCTGTCTGTAAGCCTCCATGATTTTGCATCTGCTGTATTTCCATCCTGAACTGAAAAAATCAGGTAGGAAAACCACGGTAATGCCACTTTCAGATCATGTTCGGAAGCGATAGCCGGATAACCCGGATGCGAATGATAGACCCCGAGCAGCAGAAGGTCATATTTATCTGCGAACTGTTCCGCTTCCCGGTATTGACGCGGATTTATATTAAACCGTCTTTCAGGGTTCTCGGTGTTTGAGTTCTCAATCGCAAGGGCATGGGTTACAATTCGCCTCTTATTTTCTTCCCGGCCATAAAAAAAGCCACAACATTCATACGGGAATGCAGATTCCGCATGCCTGCTCATTTCGGCGAAAGCATCAGGATTGATATCAAGTATGGATTCGTTACTGCTCATTTTTCAGATTGTCTGTTTTTAAAAATATGATTGATGACTTCTCCATACCGGCTTCCGTTATCAGGAAAAACAGTTACAATTGTGCCCTTTTCTATCTCTTTGGCAAGCTGCAATGATCCTGCAAGATTGGCTGCTGCTGACGGACTAAGCAAAAGCCCTTCTTTCAAGGCAGTTTCCCTGATCAGACGGTACGATTCTTCGGTATTTACAACTTTTATATTATCTGCGAGCTCCGGATCGTAAATGGCCGGTACATGTGCCGTTTCAAGATGTTTCCAGCCTTCCAGGCCATGCAGCGGAAAGTCGGGCTGTAATCCGGTCAGCCGGATTGATCGATTATGATCCTTCAGATATCTGCCCGTTCCCGTAAAAGTACCTGTAGTACCGAGTCCCGCAACAAAATGGCTGATTTCACCATCTGTCTGTTTTAAAATTTCAGGGCCGGTAGTTTCAAAATGCGAAATCCAATTGCTGTTATTGGAGTATTGGTCTGCATAAAAATATGTCTCCGGGTTCTCGTCTGACAACTTTTCTGCCTCTTTCTGTGCTTCATCCGTACCTCCTTCGCCGGAGGTATATATGATATTTGTACCGAATGCTTTAAGCAGTTGTTTCCGCTCTGCAGAAGCATTCTCCGGCAGGCATAGTGTCAAGGGAATTCCAAGCCGGGAGCAAATATGCGCATAAGAAATCCCGGTATTACCGCTTGTGGCATCAAGTAAGCCGCGTTTTTTGGAAAGCTCTCCGTTATGGATAGCATCCTGAATGATTTTGAACGCCGGCCGAGACTTTACGCTTCCGCCAAATTGCTGCCATTCAAGCTTGGCAAAAATTTGAACTTTTGGATTCGGATTAAGGTTTCTGATCCGGACCAAAGGTGTATTTCCAATTTGCTTTTCCAAAGTATGGATTTCTCCGGCAAGGGAGTTTATCCTTTTTTTGGATTTTGTCAGTGTTAATGTTGTCATATTGAATAAAGATTAAACCGGATATTTACGTTATGGAGTTTTTTTAATTTCTGTGAGAATCAGAAATAAACTGCAATCCCGGAAAAGAAATGTGTGAGTAAATTTTTAAAAAAGGGAGTTCAGGTGCAGTTTAACAACACAGACAACAACAGCAACAGTCACCTGATTGGTAACTTGTGTAAGAGAGGCACAGAGAAAATTTTGAGAAAATAGCTGTATACATTGAATGCTTTAGACCTTTCCAGTTAAACTTAATTGAAGATAAAAAATTGTGACATAAGCTGAAAACTTTTAAAACATGTCATAACAATTGCTAAAAATATTATTCGTCTTTAAACTAATTATTTTATTTAAAAGCGCTTCTTTACAAAAACTTTACAGGTAACTGTGTGATTGTTTAAATTTTATTTTATATACTAACATGACTATTTAAATAAGTTGAACTAATCTGCAAAACCTGTTAATAAAATCACAAAACTGAATTGACAAACAATAAAAAATTTGATGTAATCATCATTGGAACAGGAGCAGGCGGGGGTACCCTTGCCCGTAAACTGGCTGAGAGCGGCAAAAAGATTCTGATTCTCGAAAGAGGCGATTTTCTTCCAAGGGAAAAAGAGAACTGGGATACGGAAGAAGTTTTCCTGAAATCGAGATA
>CAYPZI010000207.1:0-3752 GCA_964415185.1 uncultured Balneolaceae bacterium
AGTATCAGGTTTATATTAGGTGTGATATTTTAATACTGTTAGATCTAAAGTAAAATGATTGTAGCGATTAGATTATTTATGGCATGAAAGGATATGCTTGCAGCAAAACCTCCGGTTCGATTTCGCAAATGACCGGCTAACAGGCCGAAGAAAACGTAAAAGAAAAAAAGCTCAAAATTTTCATGTAATAAAGCAAACATAACCGACTGAATCAGATTAGCCCAACGGAAAGTGAGGTATTTTGATACACTATCGAGGATAATACCCCGGAAAATAATTTCTTCATAAACAGGGACGAGCAGAACTACAAAAAGGAAAACCCAAATATATCCATATTGAGAGTTGATGGCGTGAATTTCCTCTTCTATACTTGTAACAAAAGCAAATATTCCGATTCCATCAGCCTGTCCGCTCAAGAACAGCTGGTGAATTAATATGAAGACGATTCTAAGAAATATGATATAACCGAACCCGGTCATAAGTTGCCTGACTTTAGAAATATTATCACCCCAAAACAACTGGATATCATCTTTTCGAAGGAAACATAAAGTAATCAGTGCGAACGCGATTATAAAAAAAATAGATGAGTTTGCAAGTTCTGCCTGACTGATAGAGAAATCTTCATAAAGGTCGCTGTTCAAATATCCTACCAGGTTGGAATAGTTATAAATAAGTTGAATTATAAATCCCAGTGACAGATAAGCGGCACTGATTAGCCAGAACTGCCGGAGGCCCCACCGCATTGAGCTTGCAGGCTGATTCTCCGAATGACCGGAAATATCCATTCGGTCTCTTTTAAATATTCCATAGCTGTAAATTGGGAGAATCCACATATAAGGAATTACGAAAATGATTACAAAAATAACTGTTAATAACATGAAAGCCGGAAAATCTCGCATTTGCCAGTCAGACATCAACCCGCCTCCACCGAATGCAAGTCTCAGCCTGTAAATCAGTAAGGGATCGGATTTAAAGCCAATATCTCTCATCCGGTTGTATGTAGCCAGTGCCGAATCTGCATGACTGTACTCAAGATCGAATAGGAAAAGCTGTTCAAGAGAGCGCCTGTTATTCCAGTTTTTGTTGCTTTCTTTTAAAAAGTAGGGTCTGGCCTCTTCATACCGGCCTAACTTGGTCAGGGTTCTGCCCAGTTCCTCATCCATATCCCAGTCTTTGGCAGACCATTCATAAGCTTGAAGGGCCTGATCGTAAGCTTCCAGTTCGTGGAACAAATCACCTTTTTCATAAAGGTCATAAGTTGTATTTGTGGAGTCGATATTTTGAATCAAACTGGAAAGTGCACTACTGTCATTTTCACTTTTCATATACGACCGGGCTATTAACAGGCTTAAATCCAGTTCCTTATTCATCTGCATGGCATCCCGGGCATAAGCCACTGCACGGTTATTATTTCCCTGATAACTGTGTTCGTAGGCTAATTTCTCATAAACCTTCCAAAGGCCTTTCATATCCCATATCTCAGGCTCGTTTTCTATACGCCCGGTCAGAGATTCCATATACTGTATAGTAGAATCGCCCTCGACAAATGTGATGTTATAAATAATTACGGCTGGATGTTCCGGGTAATCAGATAACAGTTTATCCAGGCATGCCTGATGTTCTTGATATTTGGGATTATATTCCTCGAAATCATTATAAAAAACCTTCTCTATAAATTTACAATACTCAATACGAGTACCAATATCACCGGGATGATCCGTAATCCAACTTTCGTACAGATTAATGATCTGCTTGTAGAGCAGGCTGTCTGCTTCACGGACAATATGGATATATTCCGCATGGCTATCTTCCATTTCCGGAGAAGGGAATTCGTGAGATGGCTGGGCATTAGTGGAAATCCAGCATAAACCTGTCAAAAGAAAGGTTAAATAAATACGGCAATAACTTGACAAACTTTCTGATTCTATGAATTGCTTGTTTAACTTACCAAAGTAACACATCCATGCTACAATGTTAAAGAAAGTATCATTTGAATCTAATAAAAATCTGTGTTAACTCATTAATGAAAGTTATTTTTCTTACAAATCTGTTTTATCGCTTTTAAATTTTTTCCCGCTCAAATGCATTTTCCACCATCCGGTCATCCAGCTCGTTCTGGGTAAGAAGCTGTTTTTTGCCTCTTGCAAGGCGGTGTGGCACCAGCTTTTTCTCATAAAACCACATCAGGCACTCCAGGTGATACTCGAGAAAACGGGATTGAAAAAGAGAGAGCCGGGAACCGCAATCGATTTGCACCACGAGCCAGTCGATTAGTTCTGGGCTTTCCCCCCGGAGCCACAGGCACACCATACCGTTTACCCCGTCAGTCATCCCGGGCGAGTGCCCCTGATGCCATGGCATGGTGTAATTTGCCGGTGTAAGGTTCCGTGTGAGCAGTACCGGAAGGTGTATGGGTTGTTGCAGGCCGTGTTCGGCCATAAACAGGAGCCGCAGCAGGCAGCCGGCTGACCGGCGCACCGCTGTGTGTCCCTTGAAGCAACCGAAAACATGCTCCGTATCGTCCTCTTCATGAATACGCATGGAGAGCCGGAACCGGAGCCCGGCTTCCACCGGTTTGAGCAAAAGATAATAGTAGGTTTCCGGCTCTTTATTGGCGTGGTTGAACGGCGGACGCAATTCGCGTATCAGACGGTTTTCCAGAAGCAGGGCGTCTCTCTCCGATTCGGTAACCTCGTAAACGAAATGAGCAATGCGGCTAATCAGCCGTGATACCTTGCCCGACACCTGTCCGGCCTTTGCCCTCTTGTAACTGAACAGCCGCCGCCTCAGGTTTTTTGACTTGCCCACGTAAAGCAGCTCTCCTTTTTCATCAAAGAAACGGTAGACGCCGGGAGAGGCGGGAACCGGATCGAACAACTCCGGCCCGAGGCGCTGTTCAAGCACAGGTTTTGCCGGAAATAAGGAGGGGTGTTGTGTATCCATACCCCGAAATTAGGGAAGAACGGTGACGGCGTGGTGGCACTGCAATCTATAAGAAACCGGCCAATGAAAAAATACGAATTACTCTTTTTGATAGACTCGTACATAATCCACTACAAACTGATGCGGAAAGAGAGAATCGTCGATGCCTTCTTGTCCGCCCCAATTGCCGCCGATGGCAAGATTTAGAATCAGGTAGTGCGGTTTGTCGAACGGCCAAACATCGTCATCCGGCGACTCCTTTTCAAACGTAAAATACTTCGTATCGTCTACGAAGAAATCGATCCTGTCTTCAAACCATTCAATTGCGTATATATGAAACTCTTCCCAGGGATGCCCGAGTTCAACAGAGTTTCCCTTTTGGGTATCAATCGTATGATTGTATGCGGTTGTGTGCACATATCCATGCACTCGATTCGGATCAAACCCGACATACTCCATGATATCAATCTCGCCGCACGCCGGCCAGCCCACTTCACTGATATTCTGACCCAGCATCCAGACGGCAGGCCAGGTGCCTGTTCCGGTTGGTACCTTTGCACGCGCTTCAAAACGGCCATATGTCCATGTTTCTATACCGCGCGTTACCAGCCGGGCTGATGTATAATTAAAATCTTCCCACGACTCTTTTTTCGCTTCAATAACCAGGTGTCCGTCTTTCACCCTGGCATTTTCAAGCCGGGATTCAGTGTAATACTGTTTTTCGTTGTTGGCGATATATCCAACATCATACGCCCACTTTTCAGAATCAGGCAAACCGTTATAATTAAACTCATCACTCCAGACCAACTGCCAAGAGTCTCCCGAATGAT
>CAYPZI010000208.1:0-3656 GCA_964415185.1 uncultured Balneolaceae bacterium
ATGGTATGGGACGTCATGGGTGAAATATATCCTTGATTTTCTTTTTTATATAAGGACGCGGGGTCAAGCTAATCCAGGGATTGACAATTGACAACAACTGACAACGAACAAAAATGACTTCCTGTTTTACGATGCAATCTCTGTAAACCCTTGTTTTTTTAATGGAGCCTGGAGTTCTGAAACTAATATTTTTATGCGCTCGAATTTATAAATATAGTGGGACCCACCCCTCAATCCCCTCCACGGGAGGGGAGGTTATTTGCAGATGGAGCAGTGCATTATCTGGAAAATATATTTTAAAAAATAACACATTTGATTTATTATCATCAGCATACAGAGTATGTTTTATGAGTTATAACTGAATTATACTGTTGCAGAGATACTCTAAAAGCGGATAAAAGCTTATGCCGAACAAAAATATATGTGTTCATCAGTTTTGGATATTATTCTGTATGATTGGTGTACTTATATTACAGCAATCACTTTTATTTGCACAACAGAGAGATGCTTTTTTAAATGAAATATTAACGATCGGTGACTCTTCTGAATCCGAGCATTATTGGTTCAGAAATCCAACTGAAATTCGAACTGATAAAAATGGCAATATCTATGTATCTGACAGAAACAGCTCTCAAATAAAAGTCTTCAATAAGGATGGAAACTTTATCAATACATATGGAAATAAAGGAAAAGGTCCGGGGGAGTTTCAGGAAGTCACTTCGTTTCATGTGACATCAGAATTTGACTTACTGATTTTTGATCATGTTTCGCAAAAAATAAGTATCAAAAAGAGTCGAGATGAACATTTTTTAGATGATGTATTGAGTTTTGATGAATATGTAAAGGTGCATCAAATATTAGAAACAGAAAATGATGAATTGGTAATTTTTTATACATCCAATTCTTCGTACAGGAAAGGTGAATTGAATTTGAAAATTCAGGCCGGTTCTGATTTCAGGGACATCTCAATCGATGCAAATAAAATATGGG
The DNA here is from genome assembly GCA_964415185.1 of uncultured Balneolaceae bacterium. Taxonomy (GTDB): domain Bacteria; phylum Bacteroidota; class Rhodothermia; order Balneolales; family Balneolaceae; genus CAYVBJ01. The sequence goes on from CAYPZI010000208.1 coordinate 991, forward strand.
ATTTGGATGAATCTTTTAACCGGGCTGCTTTAATTTTTGCTCAGGTTAACCTCTGGTTACATCGGGATATTCTTTTAATTTCACCTGCCTATTATTCCGGAAATGTTTTTGTTTCGGACATCGAAGAAGGAATTATATCTCAAAATATAACTGGATTTCAACCAGTTCTGCCTACATACAAAATACTTCCTGAAGATTACATTAATAAAGAGAGGACAAACACAAGTATGTACAGCGGGCAGGCAGGCCGATTTATTGCCAAAATATATAATTCAAGCAGGGGGATTACAGTTATTGATAATGAAATCCTTGAGTTTGTTTTCATGGACAGGAATCCGGATGTTGTGAAGAATGACCTCCAATTCGGAGTAAACCGATTTACCCTGGATAGGGAGTTTCTCGGTTTCTATGAAATCCGTAATCACCCAAAGAAAAACGCGGATACTTTTTATATGAAATTGATGTGGAAAGACGATCAGGATCAGCTTTATTTTGTAGATACGCTAAATGAGCCGGTGATTCGTGTTATGAAGATTTCTTTTGAGGATTGAGATGGTTCATTGTCATTTAAAATCCAGCCTGGGCGTTTCATGCAGTGAACACGGAGTATTTTGCCACTTTAACACCGCCTTCCAAATAGTAAATTAAACGAGCCCCACTCCTAAATGAGGCTGTCGAAGAGAATTTGCCGGATTTATGGATGCCTTAATTATTAAAGTTTATTTCCTGAGTATTTGATTTTTTCTGTCCTCATGTCAATGAAGTGCCGGTTATTTCACCGCGAAGGCGCGAAGGTACGAAGGTACACGAAGAGCTCTTGCCGTCCAATTAAAAATTAAGCTCAAAAATTTAAATTACGCTGCGGCAGATATTGTAGCCCGTGCTTTTAACCACGGTTATATTGGAAGGCACATCCTCGAAACCCTCCGCCTGGATCTTTGAAAAAGCAATGAATCAAACCGGAGGGTATTGCAGAAAACGTGAAATGGTTAACAAAAGATCGCAACAATAAAAAAGCATCGCATTCCAATATCTATATTGAGTACGACCCACCCATCAATCCCCTCCACGGGAGGGGAGGTTAATTGCGGATTGGCTGGATTACTCGGATCCGCCGGGAGTCGGTCAAGTTTTCACAGATGAAATCTTTTGTTCGACACTGCAAGTTTAGCGGCTTCTAATTCATTGCGCTCTTGTCGTTTTCAAATTCGAGCTTGAACCGGCGAACAACCGGAAATTCATCAATGTACTCGATCATATAGAATCTGTTTTTGTGATCTTTCCAGTTTACAAGGGAGTATCTTGGAATTTTAAATAGCTCTACATAATCGGTAAGAAAGCTGTGATCAATGTGTTTTCCGTCAGCGTCAAAAATTTGTGCATAAAGATTCATTTTGTGAGCTTCTGAATCATCCTTAAGATATTCATAGCCTTTATCCAGTACCGAATAGAAATGTATTATAGAATCAGCGGAAAGTTCAAACATTCCTGCATCCATGCTGAGTTGTCTGCCAAAATACAGGTTAGTACCCCACGATATTTGCATAATTCTTGCCGCTCTTTTGTTCCTCTCGCTTATGAAATGTTCTTGTGATTGATAGGTTTGATAAGGAGTTATTCCCGGCATTTCTCCCTGAGCTGTCCCAAGAAACTCCCACTGACTATTTTCTTCTCCGGTTTTTTTCATGATATAGATGACACCCTGGTAAGTGCTTGGAGAAAAAAACAAGGTCTGTGTATCTCTTAAATATGAAAAACTGCCGGGATGCCATGCCATAGTCCGCACAAAAAAGTCATCTTCAAAATCCATGCTTTTTATGGGAAAAAAAGAGTGCATCCGCTGCTGGTAGTCATTTGTATAGATATGAAACAGGTCTCGTTCATATATAGGAACCTCGCTACGTGATGAACTATCGTAAAATAGGCTTAAAATTCTATCGTTCAAATACCGGATTGCCTGCGGATAAAATTGGTCTTCAAAACTATAAGGAAATGTTGCAATTTCTTCTCCGTCGGTGGCAACAACAATAAACCGGAGATTGCCCCGGTCAAGAAATGCCAGATGCCCTTCAGGTGTCAATTCCATAAATTCAAAATCCTGGAACTCACCCGGGCCGCGTCCGCGCCCGCCGATGCTGCGCACGTACCGGCCTTGTTCGTCAAATACCTTGATCTGTTTGCTGAGCCGGTCTGCAATATAGATATGTCCCTGCCGGTCCGTCCGTACGGCGACCGGCTGGCCAAGCTGGTGTTCCGGAGGCTGCCCTTCCTCTCCGATAATAATCTCGGTGGTAACATGGATTGAGGGAGCTGCCGGCTGCGGTGGAGGTGTTTGTTTTTCTTCGTTACAAGAGGCAAAAAGAAATAGAAATAAAGCCAGGTTAAAATGTAAAAGTGTTTTTCGCATTTTCACCTGGCTTGTGATTTTTTGGATAATCATCTTTTATCATTTTTTCAGGCTGATTTACATTAAATAAACAGAAAAAAGCCAATAGTTAAAATCAAAATTTTTAAACCAATTGTTTATTAATATTGGTTGAATTGAAAATTTAGTGATCAATGTTTTCTTTTTCATAGAATGATGGCTGTTATCTTTATTTCTTGCCGGGTTGTTTCACGCTGAGAACGCGGGGAAGCGCGAAGGGCGCAGCTTAAAGCTAAAGCGC
>CAYPZI010000209.1:0-3634 GCA_964415185.1 uncultured Balneolaceae bacterium
TTGAATGGCAGAATAAAATTGCAGGGCATCTTCAAGATCACGCCAGCCTGATTGCAGGGCATTTTTTACAACAACGGAATCGATCTCTGCAACAAGTGTATAGGAATGTATTAGATTAAGTTTTTTAATTGCCAGTTTACCTCCCATAGCCGGACGTATTATATAGAAAAGCGTATCAAAGGATAAACCGGATATAAAAAGACGGATCTTTCCCTTTTCCGCCATTTCAAAAATCCTTCCGGAGTATTGGATATGCGGATGACGGTCGAGCAGGAGATCAAGACAGACGTTTACATCCGCCATGACTTTAGTTGCCATATTTTTTCAAAATTTCTTTCTCTTTGATCTCTTTGTAATCCAGTTTTTTGTCTTCACGTGGCTGCTTTAGGCTGCCGAGCAGTTTGGATGTGCGGGAACCGGGTTCAGGTTTCCATCCGGTTTCTTCTGCGGTTTTTTCTTTCAGGTATTCTTCAACCATTTCGGAAACACTGGTTCCCTTTCTTTTCGCAAGACGCTTTGCGTGCTCCGAAACGGATTCTTCAATCGTAAGAGTGAGTTTCTTTTTCATGGATTGTATGATTTGGTATACGTGTATTTTAACGCAAAGCACGTATAATTACAAGAGGATAATTTGAGAAATTCGGAATCTTACACAGCGTTCATCAGCCGGAAAGAGATCGAGGTTTTGGGTTCTCGCAGTGTTTCGCAGAGTTTTATTCCGCGTTGCGAGGGAGTCGGACAAGGTAGCACAGAGTTACGCAAGGGATTACCGCTTTATTCTTTCAATTCTGAAATGACTACATTTTTTTCTTTTCGCTGAATGGAGTAGATATGATTTTTGCCGTTCGAACGGTCCCAGGCGATGCCCTGCCCGTTTGTTGAAATCGGGATGATCGCTTCGAGAACAAGCTCGGAACCGGATTCGGGTAGTGACATTTTATAGACTTCCGCACGGTCATGTCCTGTTAAATAGAGGTAACCGTCCGGCCCCCATGAGCCGCCTGAATTGCTCATTGGTTTTATACGTTCGAGCACCTGCCCGGGCAGCATCCAGGATTCAGCGGGATTCCATTCATCGTCAAGTTTGATGATGGTAGTCCACCGGTGGTTCCGGCCGGTGGACTCCAAAAAGCGGTCATAGTTGGCAAAACCGGCCCACCAGGAGTCATCATGCCTGTCAAGCCAGGTGAATGAGCCCCAGCGTATGCCGAAGCTGTGCGATTCGATATGTTCCAGGGTCTCTGCATCCCATACCTCAACCGAACTGGCCATCGGTATGCCGGGATAATTTGAGTGGGAGGCATAAAGCTTGCCATCCACAATCACTCCGCTGTCGAGATGAATGATGCCGGAAGATTCCCCTGCTTTCCATTCAGCTACTTTTTCACCTGTATTTTTGTCGTGTTTGGCAATTGAGGTGGTCGCAACCGGGTAAAAATACCCGGCATCTACAGCAATACCCTGGTGAGCCTCGGCTGCATCAAACGAACGCAGCGGCTCGAGAGTTTGAGCGAAGGATATATCTGTCAGTAAGAAAATTAAAATACAGAGTGAGATTGAAATTGACCGCATGTTTTATCCCTGTTTACGTTACAAAGCCAAATTTAGAAATTATATTGAATACCGGCTGTAGTCCAGAGGCCGTACCGTTCATTTTCGTGAATACGGGCTTGTGAAGTACCCGGTTCACGGTTTATTTCCGTGTTTGACTCGTTGGTAATATTATTCAGATTCATAAACAGATTGAAACTGCTATTGAGGGAATATCTTGCTGAAAAATCCAGGTGAAAGGTTTCATCGAGCCAGATATCATCGCCGCCTTCGAATTTTGAAAATACACTGGACCTGTAGACGCCGGCTAAAACCAGGCTTAATCCGTTTTTGCCATTGTCGTACGTAAATGAACCGCTTGCAATGTGGCTGGGGCTGTTTGGCAAAGGCAGGTTTTGGCCTTCGATACTTCCAAATTCCGTATTTGTGTAAATGTAAGTGTAATTGGCTGTAACTCCGAACCACTTGAGGGCATCAATATTCAGCACACTTAAATTTTGGCGGGATGCCACTTCGAACCCAAGCAGGTCGGCCGAGCCGCTGTTTTGAGGCTGAAATACCACGAATTCCTCTCCATTGATCACTTCCGTAAACGATTGCGTAACCACGGGATCCCGGAAGTCTTTATAAAAAACACCGGCGCTGAAGTGTCCGAGGAAACGGGTAAATTTTTCGGCTGTTAGGTCGTAGTTCCAGGTAATGGTCGGATCGAGGTCGGTGTTTCCGCGTCTGATTTCGAAATCGCTGTTATCAACCACGTCAATAGGTACCAGGTTGGTGTAGTTCGGGCGTGCAAGTCCTTTGGTAACGGCACCGCGCACTTTAAAACCCTCGGCAGGTTCCCAATTCAGGTGGAAAGAGGGCAGAACCGTTGTAAATCCGCCGTCACCTGTATTTGATGTTGAAAATTGAAGGTAATTGTTATCCGTGTTTTCAATTCTGACACCGGTGAGAGCCGACCATTGTTCCGACAAAAACGTCTCGCCCATGAGGTAACCGGCAAAAATTTGCTCTTCGGCAAAATAGGATCCCGGATCTTCCAGGGGATCGTTAGCAGAAGTCGGATCGGCAAATAGCTGGTTAAACGTATCATCCCCAAAACGAACATCAACCAGGCCGAATGTTCCGTTGGGATCAAGTAATATCTCCTGAAGCGGCTGGAATCTTGTTTCCGATTGGAAGAAATCCCTGTTTTTGTCTATGAACTTGCCACCGGCTTTAAATACGGTTCTTTCTGCAAAGTCGGTGTTAAATGTCAAATCGGTTGAGAAGGTCAGGTTCCGCTCTTCCGTTCTGCGCGGATCAAATTCCATCCTTGTAAACTCAAGCGGTGTGTCATTACCCGGAAATACGAAATCGGGTTCCAGCTCAAATATTTCCTGATTACTCAGGCCGGAAAAGGTAACATCCCGGCGGAACCTGGATTCCGTTCTGTCGGGCAGTTTTTCTTTTCCCTCTGACCACGAACCCGAGTAAGTAACTTCTACTCTTGAACCGAGAGCATGATTCCCGGTCAGCTTGACCAGGTTTAAAAATTGCCGTTCATCCCTGTTCCTGGTGCGCCTTTCCTCCCTGTCATTTTCAAGAAGAAAACGGGTCTGGCGCCGTATTTCATCATCGATGTAGGTATTATGGTTAAAAAGCAGTTCAAAGGAAGAAGCATCGGATGCCTGGAAATCAACATTGGCTATAATTCCGTATCTTTCACGGTTGATATCATAATCGGTGGCACGGTGTCTGCTGAGCTCATCACCTGTTTCGTTAGCATAGCGCCATGAGGAGAAAAGAGATCCTCTGTCAGTATTGAAATAACTGCCTCCGGCCATGACCCCGATTTTATCATCGGCGAAACGGAACCCGCCGATTGCGGAAACGCCAAAAATATCCCGGCCTTTATCTCTCAATACCGATTCCTGCTCATTTAATCCTCCGGTTAGCTGCAGTTCAAATTCCGGACGGTTACCTGCCTTTTTCATTTGAAAATCAACAGCTCCTCCGAGAGCATCGGCATCCATATCGGGTGTCAGGGTTTTGGTGACCTTGATGTTTTCAATTAGTTTGGTTTGAATCAGGTCGAGTCCTA
>CAYPZI010000210.1:0-3545 GCA_964415185.1 uncultured Balneolaceae bacterium
TGCCGGTCTGGGTTGTGGCATCCCGACTGCCGTCGGGATTTGGTGTTGGCCGTGAGGTTTTAAGTTTACGGCTTTATGGTGTCAAGTCTTCTGAAGAATTTTATGAGCATTTATCAATTTGGCATATTCTTCATTATATGTCATTTTCTGATGGTGTTTTTTTTGATTAAGAATGTAAAGCTTCACCATTTTTAGATTTGATTGCCCGACACTGAATGCAGCATAACCCGTCTGCCATTTGAATTGGCGATCAACCGGATAATATGTATCGTTGATCCATTTAGAAGAATTTCCTTTAATAAGCTGTATAGCTTTAGATATCGATATATCAGGAGGCATAGAAACTAGCAAATGGATATGATCTGCTGTTCCACCTGCCTGAATAACCTGAACATCATATTTTTTCCCAATTCCTGCCATGTATGCCCAGAGTCTTTTTTCAAAATCCGGTTTGATAAGAGGTACACGTTTTTTTGTGCTGAAAACATAATGGATATAAAATTTATATAATGCATGTGACATGATATTGTCTCCTTTTGTTGATGGACTGTTTGTAGATGTATGATCATTTTTTCAGGGTATACTTACACTTTCCTAAAAAAATATTCCCGTGTGTAGTCCTGGCGGTTCATTTCGGGGCTAAAAATCTGGCGGAGATCGTTGTGTCGTCCGCCCTCCGGGGGACTTTGGAATGACCACGGGGCATGTTGCCCCCGGCATTGAAATGCCGGTCTGGGTTGTGGCATCCCGACTGCCGTCGGGATTGGGTATTCGACGGTAATGGTTGATGGCGGGTCCTGGATTGGGGCAATTTGCGATCGTGGAAATGCAATTTTTGGATTGGTGTTGGCTGGCGGCGGGATGAATTTTATTTGGATTATTTCCCGGGTTAAATTTTCTCTGGCTCTTGATATATGTGTGATATATGTGTAAAATATGCTTTCATCAAACAAGAAGCTGATATGGAAAAGAAAAAATTTCCCGGAATTCACGTATATAACGTGGTGGCAGGGTTTAAGTCACCCGGACTGAAACATTCAATCACACCCTTCCGGTTTGAACTGCCTGACGGTACCGTGCACAGGATTTCCCTGATCAGGCAGGCACACCGCGAAAGGGTGGGAGAGTCCGTACACTATCACTACGTAGTGAAAACAAAACAGGAGCGCTACTTTCACATCGTTTTCGATTCGGGAAAACTACGCTGGCATCTCGTACAGGAGTTCGATGCGGAGCTTTTGTTCAACGAGTGAGGTAAACTTTTTGAACCCTTCCGGTAAGGTTGGTCAGAATCTCATGAATGTTGGTACCGGCTGTTCTGGCCCATTCTGCCGCCGTCCATGCATCGCCGCCCATCAATGTGACGTCTGTCCCCGCAGGGATTGTTTCATTCCCCAAATCGACCATCGTGTAATCCATGGTCACATTCCCCGCAACCGGGAAATAGCGGCCGCGAATCAACACCTCCAGCTTGTTACCGAGTGAACGGGGAACTCCGTCGGCATACCCGACAGGCAGCGTGCCAATTGTTGTAGTTGCCGGAGCCTTCCATGTAGCACCGTAACTGACCGTATCGCCTTTGTATATCTTCTTTACTGCGGCAAGTTTTGTCTGCCACTGTAATACAGGTCTCAAGCCTGTGGGCTGTATATGCCCGGGCGTATACCCGAACAAACCGAGCCCTGTCCGTATCATATCGAAATGAGGAAATTCATTGTAATGTACAACCGCTCCCGAATTACTTATGTGTTTCAGCGGAATTTCAGGAAAGTCAATGCATATCTGTTCAAAACGCTGAAGCTGCTCTTTTGCAAAACCGGAACCGGGATCATCGGTTGTAGCGTAGTGAGAGTAGATGCCGGTGCATGTGATTCTGGAATGCTTTATCACCAGGTTTCTGACTTCTGCGCGCTGTTCGGGGCGAAACCCCTGGCGGCCCATTCCGGTGTCGAAATTGACCTGGTATTGCGTGCCGCCGGGCAGGATGTGGAAATGACCGGTATCACTGACGGTTGCCGTTAAATTGTATTCGGAATAAATGGCCGCCGAAGCTTCCGAGGGGATCCCAAATACAAGAATGGGAGCCCTGATACCGGCTTCACGCAGTTCAATCGCTTCGTCCGGATTTGCAACGGCAAACCAGTCTGCCCGGTTTTCAAGATGTTGTGCAATACGGACGGAACCATGGCGATAGGCGCCGGCTTTCACCACGGCCATCACTTTTTTCCCTGCACCGGCAAGCTGTTTCAGAAATGCAAGGTTGTGATCGAGTGCATCCAGGTCAACCAGCGCCTGCGAATTGGGAAAACGGATGCTCATTTACCGTAGCTCTTATTCCACTCTTTTGCTACCAAAAAGGCCATTTCAAGGCTCTGTTCGTAATTCAGGCGGGGGTCGCAATAGGTTTCATAATTGTGGCCCAGGCCGGCTTCGTTCAGGCCGTTGGCCCCGCCTACGCATTCGGTGACATTATCACCCGTCATTTCGAGGTGTACGCCTCCGAGGTAACTTGCTTCGGCCCGGTGAATGGCGAATGTTTCCCGGATTTCATTCAGGATATCATCAAACCGCCGGGATTTTACATTGTTTTCCGTGGTAAAGGTATTGCCGTGCATCGGGTCGCAGCTCCATACAACCGGGAATCCTTCCCGCTTGACGGCCCTGATAAAGCCCGGAAGTTCGTCGCCAACACGTCCGGCGCCGAACCGGCTGATCAGCACTATTTTACCTGCCTCATGTCCGGGGTTCAGTTTTTCAATCAACCGGAGGGTATCGTCAACATCGAAAGGCGGCCCTACTTTGATTCCGACAGGGTTTTTGATTCCCCGCAGGTATTCCACATGAGCACCATCAAGATCACGTGTACGGTTGCCAAGCCATACCATGTGGGCCGAAAGGTTAAACCATCCGGTTTTACGCGGCACCTGGCGTGTTTGCGCTGATTCGTAATAAAGATTCAGCGCTTCGTGAGAGGTATAAAGATCGATTTTGTGCAGCGTATTAAACTGGTTGGGCATGATGGATTCCATAAAGTTTACAGCTTTATGGATCGAGTTTACCATCGTCTCATAATCTTTGTAATACTCATTATTCCTCATGAATTCGAGCTCCCATTGCTCCGGATGATGAAGATCGGCAAAACCTTCATCTGCAAGCGCACGCAGAAAATTAAGCGTCAGGGCAGACTTGTTGTAAGCCTCGATCATTCGTCCGGGATTGGGCTCACGCGCCATTTTTTCAGCTTTATAACTGTTCATCAGGTCGCCGCGATAATTGAGGATCTTTTCTCCGTTTACCTCCTCGTAATTCCTGGATCGTGGCTTGGCATACTGGCCGGCAATTCGTCCTACCCGCACTACGGGTATGCTCATCTCGTGAATCATGATAAAGCTCATCTGAAGCAAAACCTTCAGCAGGTTTACAATTTTTGGTGCCCGGCAGGCATCAAACGTTTCTGCACAGTCACCGCCCTGAAGCATAAAAGCCTTGCCATCGGAGACGTCGGCAAGTTTGTCTTTCAAAACATCCACTTCCCATGAAGTAAT
>CAYPZI010000211.1:0-3470 GCA_964415185.1 uncultured Balneolaceae bacterium
TTTTCGCGGTTTTCGTCCCAGCATTTTCTGTCTCCGTTTTTCTCGATAAAGCCTTCACCTGACTCAAGATCCAGCACAATGATGATGTTATTGCCTTCTCCAACCGTATTTTGAAGCTCGAACCGCAGGGTTGTTCCGGTTCTTTCAAACATCCAGGTGATTTCCGATCCATCCACGGCATTAACAGCCGTAAACGTAATGGATTTTTCCGTATCCGAAATTTTTTCCCAGGCAAACCGGGCATCTTCAAACAATGTAAACAGGTTTTCATCAAATGACTCATCTTCCAGAAATTCACTCAGCCTCTCCGACCGCTGATCGAGGAAATCATTCAAAGAAGATCCAAATAAGTTAAAAAAGCCGGAGCCGGTAAAAGCTGCGGTGCCGGCAAAAGGCCCGAAAATGTTCCATTCGCCTGTTGCGCCATCATCCGATGTAAAACCGCGAATCCATTCAAATTTTTGGGCGGCCGCATCATTTGTAATCAGTTCCGGCGGCAACAATCCTGAAAGTCCGCTCTCCACTCTCCATTCAATCTGATCACCCGAAAGATCTGCGATTACGTTATAGTTAAATGAAGTGCCAAAAATTTCACTGAAGGAGTTTACTTCAACCGTCCAGATAAACGAGTCGTCTTCAAATTCGGCTTCCGTTTCGGCTGCCAGTTCAAACAAAACACGGTTACCAGACAAAGAGGTGAAAAATATCATGGTCTGATCCATAAACGGCCGGGCATCCGCAAAAGCCGTTTGGTTTTGAGTTGTATCAGCCGGTGTTCCTGAAATTTGAAGCGACTCAGAGGTCAGGTCTGCCGCTTCAAAAGTTGGAAAATCGGGTGTTTCCGGAATATCCCGGTTCCCCGCCGGATCGTCCGAGCAAGCGCTTGCCATAAGGATGAGAGAAAAAACAATCAGAATATGGAGAGAAAAACTGTATCGGAATTTCATATGATTACATCTTGATTTGTTAATTATGATAAGAATAATAATAAAGATTCAATCAAGCAACAGAAATTGAATAATTGTCTGCCGGGTGTCATGAAATTGATAAAACATCGGGTAAAAACCCGCAAAGATATCTTATGAAATTGCAGTATGTTGGGAAAAGGAAAGCAATCTTTAGGTAAAACTTTGCGGGTTTACAGTTAACATAGCCTTCATTCTTCATGTTACGTTTGAAACAAGCCAAACTGGCCGTTTATTGCCGGGCGTTTGAAAGCAGATCTGTTCAACGGTTGCTTTTGCTGTTCAAAGCCCAGCCTGCCGGTATGAATTTGAAATGTTTTCCGGATGTGATCGGCAAAATGGCCTTTGCCTTGGAACCGTTCACCGAATTCCGACCGGTTCAGGCGTCCCTCCCGGTAGTCCAGGATTCTGTTGACCACTTTATCCCTGCGATCCGGAAAGTGCTCTTCCAGCCAATCCAGGAAGAGGTTTTTTACACCGTAAGGCAATCGAAGCAGTTGATAGCCGGCCTGTACCGCTCCTGCTTTTTTCGATTCTTCAAGAATACGAACCATCTCATGATCGGTCAGCCCCGGAATAACCGGTGCGATATTGACACCGGCAGGAATACCGGCATCCGTAAGTTCACGAATTGCATTCAGCCTTGCACGGGGCCTTGAGGTACGCGGTTCCATCACACCGGCCAGGTGATTGTCGAGAGTGGTAATTGAAAGTGTGACGTGTACGGCGTTCACCCCGGCAAGCTTTTTCAGCAGATCAATATCACGTATGACCAGGTGGTTTTTGGTGATAATGGCAAGAGGATGTTTACACCCGGCCAGCACGCCGATGCAGCCTCTTGTAATTTCGAGTTCCCTTTCGGCTGGCTGATAAGGATCGGTTACGCCGCTCATGACCAGTGTCTGTGGTTTCCAGGAAGGTTTTGACAGTGTTTCCTTCAGGATAGCGGGTGCATTATGCTTTACCATAATTTTTGATTCGAAATCGAGTCCGGCAGAAAACCCGAGAAATTCGTGAGTGGGCCGGGCGTAGCAGTAGACACAGCCATGCTCACATCCCCTGTATGGATTCAGGCTCACTTCGAAAGGGATATCCGGGCTGTTGTTGTGTGAAATCACCGAATCCGAATAGTCCCTGAGAAAAGAGGTTTTTTCGGATGATTGTTTATCGGCGAAGATATCCGGAAAGTATTCAAGATCCGTATCGGTAAACCGGTTACGAGGGTTGCGCGAAGCTCCCCTTCCGCGGATGGGTGTACTCATATCTTTTTACATAAATTGCACATATATATTCACATGTTAATAAAAGCGGTTACGAATAGCAATCAGAAATTATCGAGCGGGCTTTTTACGCCATGTCCTCCCCTGTTCAGGACGTGCAAATACACAGAAGTTGTTTTCAGGGATTTGTGTCCCAGCAAATCCTGGACTGTTCTGATATCGTAACCGTTTTTTAAAAGATGAGTAGCAAACGAATGCCGGAAGGTATGTGGGGTAACATGTTTTTGAATTTTGCATTTAACCACAGCTTTCTGCAGTTCCATTCGGATATATCTTGGTGAGATGTGATAGCGATGTAAAATACCCGAACGGGGATCTATATTTCGCTGTTTTGAGGGGAAAACATATTGCCATTTCAATTGTGCGGCAGCCTGCGGATATTTTTTTGCAAGTGCTTTGGGAAGAATGGTTTTACCAAAGCCTTTTATGAGGTCCTGTTCATGAAGCCTTTCAACTTTCTTTATTTGTAATTGAAGGTTTGGGATTAACGATTCCGGCAAGATTGTTATCCTGTCTTTTTTACCCTTGCCATTCCGGACTGTAATTTGTTTGTAATCAAAATCGATATCCAGAACACGAAGCCGTAACGCTTCCGAAATGCGAAGACCGGAACCATAAATCAGGCTGATGATTACCTTATTCAATCCTTCCAACTGCCGGATGATTGAATCCACTTCTTTTTCTGTAAGTACCACCGGAAGTTGCTTCGGTTTCTTAGCTCTTTTTAAGTTTTTGAGATTTTTAACCGGGTTTTTCAAAATATGTTCGTAGAGAAATACAAGAGCTGAGAGGGCTTGATTTTGTGTTGATGCGGCAACATTCAGATCATTGGCCAGGTGATTTAAAAAAGAAGTAATATGTATTTCATTAAGTTCAGACGGATGGGTCATTTTATGAAAGCGGACGTACCGGATCACCCATGATGAATATGACTTTTCGGTGCTATAGCTAAAATTTCTTCGCCGGATTTCATCTTTTAGCTGAGGGATCAGTTTTTTCTTATTCATAGTCTTTTCTTTGTAAGAACAAAAAATGACCCCATCCTTACACCCGGTAAAATTTTTATCCGGAGCTTTTACCGGAACCCGTTATCGGAAACCTCAATTCCTTTATCGGAACTATTTTTAGTTTTATTTGCGCGCACAACCGATTTTAATTAATATCGGAAGTGACTATCCAATTTAGTCTGGATAGTATAATTATATGTTAAGGCCCGTCAGGCGCG
>CAYPZI010000212.1:0-3469 GCA_964415185.1 uncultured Balneolaceae bacterium
TATCAGATTTTTCCAACAGAAAACTGAAATTCATTCCCATTTGAGAAAACGTACCGTTAATTTCGTTGCGGTTTTCACTGATTTTACCGCTGAATGCTGCCGGGGCACCGCCGGTATCAATGCTGAACGAAATTGAATCGCCGGCAACCGTGAGTTCGTTCAATTTCAGTTCGTAGGCATTTTGAACCGGGATATCGAGAGTGCCCGACAAGGTTTCATTTTCATCAAATCTTATCGTCATCTCGAACGGCAGCCGGTTGGCGGGCAGCTCAATTTCTCCTTTCCAGTAGCCGGTCCACATTTCTGCGTCCTGGCTTTGTGCCGGAACAACTATAATCAGCAGAAAAAAAATTGTTAGTAAAAAAGAAGATGACTGAGTTTTCATAGTATTGTGGTTTTATCATAAATACAAGGATGCCCATGGGGCAATCAGGGATCCGGCATACTTGCTGTACTTTTCATTCGTAAGCAGGTGGTCGGCTTTATTTAGTGAAATATAGCTTTTGGGATGTTTTGCGGTTGAATAAATATGCGCCGCATTCTCAACGCCTACGGTGCGGTCAACAGGTGAGTGCATCACCAACAGGGCCCTGTCCAGATTCCGGATGAAATCATTCATTTTTGCCGCTTTTAAATCATCCACAAATTGTTTTTTTATTTTAAATGTTCGTCCGGCAAGGGTAACTTCAGCCTCGCCGGTCTCTTCAATCTCATCCATGTGTGCATCAAAGTGGTGCTTCACATGCTGGGGTTCACAGGGTGCCCCGATGGTTACAACGGCTTTGGCCGAGGGTATTTTATGTGCCGCCTGTAAAACAGCAGCCCCTCCAAGTGAGTGGCCAATCAGGATGGCAGGCCCGCTCATCTCATTTTCCATAAATTCAGTGGCTGCCACAAGGTCGTCTACGTTGGATGAAAAATTGGTATTGGCAAAATCGCCTTCACTCTGTCCGAGGCCGGTAAAGTCAAAACGCAGTGTAGCCACATTTCTTTTGGCAAGCTCGGAGGTGATATGGCCAACCACTTTCAGGTTTTTGGAACAGGTGAAACAGTGGGCAAACAGGGCACAGGTTTTGATTTCGCCTTCCGGCATATCAACCCTTCCTGAAAGTTTGTCGCCCAGTGCTCCTTTAAATTCTACTTTTTTTGATTTCATAAATGGACAGGTATTTTAGTTTGATGAAACTTGTGGGTGTTTTATTATCATACACCGGATTCATACATTTATTCGGTTTAATGTAATTTTCCGGGTTTCTTCGGATATTGTTTGTGATAAAGCCTGCAAAACAGGTTATTTACAATGTTGAAAATAATAATAATACACCACCTAATCCCATCGGAATCTTTATAATTATGAAAACAATAAACGCACCGGTTCGAATAAGGTTCTCTATTTTAATTTATCCTTTAATCCTTTTGATAGCCTCCGCTTGCAGTAATGACAATGGCAATGCTGAACAATCTGATAATCAAAATTTGCCATATCGTGATGTTACATCCGAAAATCTTCCGGGTGGCGATCTCGAAGGGCTGAGTATGGATGCGGCTTTGGCTGATCTTGACCTGGATGGTGACCCGGATATTGTTATTGCCAATGAATTTGGCCGCAATATTCTTTTGTTGAATGATGGAAACGGCGTATTTACCAATGCAAGCAGCCGGTTTCCCGATTCCTCGCGCGACAGTGAGGATATCGGCATTGCCGACTTCGATTCAGATGGTGATCCCGATATAGTGATTGTTAGTGAGGATGATGAAATCAATGAACTCTATTTCAATTCAGGTTCGGGCGAGTTCAGTGACGAAAGCAGCCGGATTTCCGTGGAAGGTGTTTCAAATGCGGTGGAGGTTTTCGACATCAACCTGGACGGACTTCCCGATATCCTGATCGGAAACAATGGCCAAAATGCGATTCTGATCAATGACGGCGATGGCGGATTCAGGGATGAGACTGCAGATCGTCTTCCGGAAATTGAAGACATCACACAGGATGTGGAGGTCGGGGATATCGATGGGGATGGCGGCCTGGATATCCTTGTCGGAAATGAAGATGCAAACCGTATCTTGATTAATGATGGAAATGGTGTTTTTGAAGATCAATCCAATTCACGCCTCCCACTGCGCGAAACCGAAGAAGAAACACGTGAAGCCAAGCTGGGTGATATCGATGGCGACGGAGACCTCGATATTTTCTTTGCCAACATCAGGGGATTCAACCCTGACGCCGTGCGACAAAACCGCCTGCTGGTGAATGACGGCAGCGGTGTATTTACGGATGTTACCGAAGCGCAATTGCCTGAAGATGAAGACCGCTCGTTTACCGCTCTCTTTACAGATGTAGATCGTGACGGAGATCTTGACATCATCACCGGAAATGTAAACGGGCAAAACTTTGGCGGAAACACCCCTTACAGGGTTTACCTGAACAACGGCAGCGGCGATTTTACGGAAGATACGGCATCCATATTTCCGGAATCGATCAATGGACGCGGGTTTGACATTGTTGAAGCCGATTTCAACGGTGACGGGATCCAGGATTATTTTTTCGCAAGCCGGGGCAGTGTAGACCAGCTTGTATTCGGACAATAACAACCAATATTTCAAATAACTCAAATGAATTCCAAAAAATCTGTATTTGCTTTTTTTCTTTTGATTCTGATTTCTGCGGCAGTGCAGGCTCAGGATCAACACTACAAGGTAACCCTGCTGAGGGCCAATCCGGGTGATTTGCTTGAATTGATTGACGTTTTGAAAGACGATATCGAAAATCATGAGTCACTTGGCATTCAAAAACCCTATCTGCTCAGGCACAGCCAGGGTGATCATTGGGATTTGATGATGATATACCCGGTGGACAGGCCGGGCGTTTATTTTTCGGATGAAAGCATGAAAAAGAGAGGGCCGTCAAATTCAATCGAAAAATCGTACGGTGATTCCTTTTTCGATCTCGTCAGTTTCCAGGAAGAGGCATTCGTTGCCGGTCCGGATTTGAAACGGTTTGAGGATTGGTTTGAAACCTACAGTTTTTTTCATATTGAAATCTTCACTGCACTTGCCGGCAAGCAGGCGGAATTGTTGAAACAACGCCAGGATGAGAACCGGTTTTATGAAAATCTTGAAATGAAGCCAAATTTTATTTTTACCCGTGTATTTGGCCCTTCGTGGGATATCTTTACGATCGGCGCTTACAAGAGTCTACAGGATTTTGCTGCCGGAACCGACCACAGCTTTGAAGAAGAGAACCGTGCAGCTATTGAAGCCGGTTTTGAGGGTGTAAATTTTATTGGCAGTTACCTGAGATCGTTGTTGCTGAGACATCATGATACGCTTGCGAATAAGGTGCAGTGAGGGGCTACAGGCAGCGCATGTACACACCCCTGCCTTTTCAAAATCGCCTTCGCCGTTTTGAAAGAGTCTGTCCCCTCTCCCCGACACTCTTAAAATCGTGTACGGGGCAGGCGAGAGGGGA
>CAYPZI010000213.1:0-3459 GCA_964415185.1 uncultured Balneolaceae bacterium
AAAATCCCATAATTAACTCTCCCGTATGAATATGAACAGAAAAGAATTTCTCAAACAGGCCGGCGTTTCGGTTGCCGGATTGTCAGCTTTCTCTATTTTACCTTTTGCTTCAGGCTGTTCGGTTGAAAAGAAAGATGAAAACAGCTCACCTTTATTCAAGCTCTCACTCGCCCAATGGTCATTACACAAAACTTATTTTGGTGAGGAAACCATGCAGGCAGGCTGGGAATATTTTGGCCGGACGCTGCAATCCGATCCCTCTGCACTTTTACAAGGAAGCGAAGACCCGCTCTATTTTGCCCGCCTGGCCAAACAGAAATACGGAATTGACGCTGTTGAGTACGTCAATACATTTTATTTTGACAAAGCCACTAATCAGTCTTATTTAAATGATTTGAAACAGGTTGCCGATGACGAAGGCGTTCGAAGCGTGTTGATAATGTGCGATGCCGAAGGCGCTTTGGGTGATCCCGACAGTGATGCCCGGCAACAGGCAGTTGAAAACCACTATAAATGGGTAGAGGCAGCGAAATTTTTGGGTTGTCATTCCATCCGCGTAAATGCACAAAGCAGCGGCTCATACGATGAACAGATGAAGCTTGCAGCAGATGGACTCCGCAGCCTAGCGGAATTTGGTGATCGGCATGAAATCAATATTATTGTTGAAAATCACGGCGGCCTCTCGAGCAATGCCGAATGGCTGGCAGGCGTAATGGAGATGGCTGATCATCCCCGGTGCGGAACCCTGCCCGATTTTGGTAATTTCCGAATTTCTGAAACCGAAGAGTTCGACCCGTACAGAGGCACCGAGCTGCTGATGCCCTTTGCGAAAGGAGTTAGCGCCAAAAGTCATGATTTTGATAAGAATGGTAATGAATCAAACCGGGACTTCAGGAAGCTGATGAAAATTGTTGCGGATGCCGGTTATGACGGATATGTTGGTATTGAGTATGAGGGAGATAATCATTCGGAAGAAGAAGGAATCATAGCGACAAAACAGCTCCTTCTTGCAATTCATGATGAATTTAAGAATGCATAAAAGCAATAAGCAGTTGAAAGTTATAAGTTGAAGGTTGCAGGTTAAAAGAACAAACAACTAACAATCCATTAACAAAATGAGCAAAAACAAAAAGGGGCTTACCCGAAAATCATTTATCCAAAAGGCCGGTGCATCAGCTGCCGGATTGCTTAGTGTTCCGTTTTTGATAGGAAGCGGAAGAAAGGACATTTTTGAAATCCCGCCGAGGAAAATTGAGAAAAGAAATTATTCGGCAAATAACCATCTCCAGGTCGCATTGATCGGTGCCGGTGATATGGGGCAGGGGGATGCCGAAACCGCGCGGCAGGTTGACGGAGTGAAAATTATTGCAGCTTGTGACCTCTACGAAAGCCGCCTTCGCAGATGCAAGGAGCGTTTTGGCGATGATACCTTTACAACTATGGATTATCGTGAAATTCTGGAAAGGGATGATGTGGATGCTGTAATTAACGGAACCACCGATCATTGGCACGAACAGATTACGGCTGATGCCCTGAAAGCCGGAATACCGGTTTACCTCGAAAAACCGATGGTTCAACATATTGATGAGGGCCACCGCCTGATTAAAGTTGAAAAAGATACCGGTGTGCCACTTATTATAGGCAGCCAGCGTGTGAGTTCAATCGTTTATGAAAAAACGAGAGACCTGCTTCAGGCCGGTGAAATCGGGGAACTCAATTTTGTAGAAGGTTACTGGGACCGCCAGTCGGCCATCGGGGCATGGCAGTACTCAATTCCCCCAAGTGCCTCAACCGAAAATGTTGCATGGGATACCTATCTGAAAGATCTTCCCAAAATTCCGTTTGATGCAAAAAAGTTTTTCAGGTGGCGTAATTACCAGGATTTTGGAACCGGGGTGGCCGGTGACCTTTTTGTGCATCTCTTTTCCGGGTTGCACCTGATGACCGGTTCTTTGGGTCCCGAGCGAATTATGGCTACGGGTGGATTAAGATTTTGGCACGACGGACGTGATGTTCCAGATGTGATGCTTGGTATTTTTGACTATGCCGAAACGGAAACTCATCCCGCATTTAACCTGGCATTGCGAGTCAATTTTGCTGACGGTTCCGGAGGCGGACACAAAATCCGGCTTATCGGTTCGGAAGGTGAACTCGAAATTGCAGGAAACAGTGTGATTTTGCGCAAATCAAAAATGCCGGAAGCACCGGGTATGTCGATCAGGGATTTCGATGAGATAGTACAGAAAGAATATGAAGTGTATTACAAGGAAAAATATCCCGAAAAACGGGCTCAGATTATTGAACCCAGAGAACTGGTTTATCGGGCACCTGACGGATACAATGACCGCTATGATCATTTCGTCAATTTCTTTGATGCCATACGGGAAGGGAAGGAGATTGTTGAAGACGGCACTTTTGGCCTTCGGGCAGCAGGCCCGGCTCTTGCTTCTAATATCAGCCACTTTGAAAAACGTGCGGTAGAATGGGATCCGGAGAAGATGGAGGTTAAAAGTTGAATGTTAAATGTTGATCAATGGCTGATTGGCATAAACCTTATCTTACAATGACAACAACTTATGCGAGGGCTGAAAGTGGAATACTTGATGCGCAACGCTTTTTTATTTGTTCCAACTAATTAACAAGATATAAAACTTTTGCGTTTTCACTTTTCACCTTTCACTTTAAAACAAAATGATAAAAAATGAAACAAATACTTTTAATCCTAATTTCAATTTCTACTATCATGGCATGCAGCAACGGAAATGCACATCAGGAATCAGGAAGCGATTGGGAGGTGCTTTTTGACGGATCTTCAACTGAACACTGGCGGGTATATAATGGCGACTCCTTCCCGGACACAGGCTGGAAAATAGATGGGGAGATGCTGGTTTTTGAACCGCCCCAAACGGAAGAGTGGACTTCCCATCTGGATATCATAACCAAAGAAACGTATGAAAACTTTCACCTTCAGCTCGAATGGCAGATTTCGGAGGGTGGCAATAGCGGGATTTTTTACGGAGTGTTGGAACAACCCAACCAGGCTATCTTTTGGTCAGGTTTGGAAATGCAGGTTCTGGATAATATCAATCATCCTGATGCCGACCAGGGGGTAGACGGAAACCGAAAGGCAGGCTCACTCTATGACCTGATTCCGGCAAACCCGCAAAACACAAATCCGCACGGTGAATGGAATCAGGTTGAAATCATTGTAGACGGAGCCAACGTTGAACACTGGCAAAACGGTGAAAAGGTTGTAGAGTTTGAACGCTGGACACCGGGATGGTTTGAAATGATCAGAAACAGCAAATTCGAATGCCACAACGAATTCGGTAACGTTAGAAACGGGCACATCGGCCTGCAGGATCACGGCAACGTGGTGAAGTTCAGGAATATCAGGATTAAGAGGTTGTAGGCTTGGGTAATCTCGACTGACGAGTGGATCTGCCGCTGATCCCGGGC
>CAYPZI010000214.1:0-3322 GCA_964415185.1 uncultured Balneolaceae bacterium
GTTTACAAAACCGCTGCTCTACCACTGAGCTACACTGGCTTAATAGTGAATCCGAATTCGGCATTCAATATGTCAAATAACTTTAAGTGACAAACCTCTCCTGCCAAAGAATGATTTCAGGAGTGATTTTCTACTTTTGAAAGACTTTCAAAATAAGCACAACAACATCGATTGTCAACATCAGAATACTTTCTTTTTTATTCTCTTTCTTCAAGTTTTTGCATCAGTTTTTTCTTCCTTCGCCTCACATAAATGACACGGGCTATAAGCAACACTACAAGGATGGCCATTATAATCCAGCCATAGATATTCAGATATCGTCCGATTACCTGCCAGTTTTCATGGACAATCCAGCCTGCGCCAATTAAAATTGAATTCCAAAGCAGCGAGCTGATAGTCGAGCTCAGGATCGTCGGGAGAACTTTCACCCTTGTAATCCCTGCGGTAATTGAAATGACAGAACGGGTGCCCGCTAAAAACCGATTGGCCAGTATCACGCCCTGTCCCCATTTCTGCATCCATCTTTTGGCTTTGGCATAGTATTTAAAATCAATAAAGCGCATCATCCAGAAGCGGTGCTTCTTCTCTTCTATTATGCTTCCCCAATAACTACCAATCCAGTACATCGACATAAACCCGATCACCGAAGCTACAACTGTCAAAATTAAAAGCCAGGAGACATCGATAATCTGAAGTGCAGCAAGATACCCGCCAAAAGCAACGAAAATATCTCCGGGAATAGGAGGCAGAATATTTTCTACATATGCAATCAGGAAAAAGACGATATAAATTTTGAGCGGAGACAAAACCCGGATCCATTCAATAAAATTTTCAGTTTGCAATTCTGCAAGGAATTCCATCTAATCACCTTCATTTCCGGTCAATAAAACAACTGCATGCACGGCAATTGCTTTTTTCTCTCCAAGGTAGCCCATTCCTTCGTTTGTCGTTGCCTTTACCGATATTTTTTCGGTATCGATTTTCAGGATGCGGGAAATTGACTTCCTGATTTCAAGGATATATGGCAACAATTTGGGAACTTCGGCAATCACAGTCGTGTCCACATTTACAATTATATAACCCTTCTTTTTTACAATATTATCGATATCCGCAAGTATTACTTTACTGTCAATATTCTTATTTCCAGGATCAGTATCCGGGTAAAATTTTCCGATATCTCCCAAAGCAAGGGCACCGAGCATTGCATCAGTAATCGCATGCAACAGGACATCGGCATCCGAATGGCCTTCCAGGCCTTTTTCATAAGGTATTTGAATCCCGCCGAGAATCAGCGGCCTGTCATCTGTCAATCTGTGCAGGTCATAGCCGAATCCTATCCTGAAGCCCATTTTTAAATTTCCTTTCCAATTAACAATTCAGCAAGTTTCATATCAACAGGATAGGTTATCTTGAAATTTTCCCGGTCACCCTTCACCACGGAAACCTCGCCTCCGGCTTTTTCAACAAGTGATGAGTCGTCTGTTCCGGTATAGCCAATTTCTTCTGCATGTCTGTAGGCTTTCATTATTATATCTTTCATAAAAACCTGCGGGGTTTGAGCCTGCCACAATTGGTTGCGTTCAGGAGTAGAATCTATCAGGCCTGTTTGATCCACTTTCTTTATCGTATCCTTTGCAGGTACTGCTACAATAGACGCACCTTTTTCCAAAGCTTTCTCCATGCAAGTTTCGATAATATCACATTTTATAAAAGGCCGTACAGCATCATGAATAATCACAAGCTCAATAGTTTCGTCAAGCTTTAGCAATGCATTTCTGATTGAATCTTGCCGCTCAGTTCCACCGCTGACTACAAATACGTTTTCTGCAGGAAAAAGTTCAGACGCAATCTGCTTAGCTCTGTCATGGTATTCATCCGATACAGCTAAAACCACTTTAGAAATGTTTTTAACGTTCACGAAACATTTCAGAGTATGCCAGAGAATGGATTTTCCGGCAATCTCAATATATGGTTTCGGGAGATCCCTGTTCATCCTTGAACCGGTGCCCGCAGCCGGAATAATGAGTGCTGCCTGCTTCACTGTTTCCGGTTATATTATCATTAGTGAGTCACCGAAAGCAAAGAAACGATAATCGTTATTTTTGGCCTCCTCAAAAGCTTTCATCAAAAGGTCATAACCTGCAAAAGCAGCACCAAGCATTATTTTAGTAGATTCCGGCCGGTGAAAATTGGTAATAAGTCCCTGGGTAATTTTAAAATCGTAAGGCGGATAGATAAATTTATCGGTCCAGCCGGTATTGGGTTTCGACATTCCACTAGCCATCACGCTGGTCTCAATAACACGGGTTGCCGATGTACCACCGGCAATAACCCTGGACTTCTTATTTTTCAATGCCTTGTTGATCTTCTCTGAGGTTTCAGGCGTGATTAAATAATTTTCCGAATCCATCCGGTGCTTGGTCAGGTCTTCCACCTCAACAGGCCGGAAAGTTCCCCAGCCGATATGCAAAGTTACGGGAAGAAATTCCACGCCTTTCTTTTCTATTTTTTCAACAAGTTCAGGCGTGAAGTGCATTGCAGCGGTAGGTGCTGCCACAGCTCCCCTCTCTTTTGCAAAAATAGTTTGATACTTCTCCTTGTCACTTTCTTCGGGCTCTCTTTCGATGTAGGGAGGCAACGGCATTTCGCCGATTTTATCCAGTTTTTCATAGAGTTCATGATTCGGGCCTTCATATAAAAAGCGAATGGTGCGTCCACGGGAAGTAGTATTATCAACCACTTCGGCCATCAGCTCCTCACCAAAATAGAGTTTATTTCCGATCCTGATTTTACGTGCCGGTTCCACAAGAACATCCCATAGCATATTTTCGGGCTGTAATTCCCTAAGCAGGAATACCTCGATGTCGGCTTCGGTTTTTTCTTTCTTTCCTTTCAGCCTGGCTGGGAAAACTTTCGTATTATTGTAAATGATAACATCTCCCTCATTTACATATTTGTGAATATCAGAAAACTTTTCATGTTTAATTGACTGATCTTCTCTGTTCACAATCATTAACTTAGCAGAGTCTCTTGGTTCAAGCGGTCTTTCTGGAACGTTTAGTTCTTCGGTTTCAAATTTAAAATCCGTAAGTTTCATGTTTAAATGCGGTCTTTACTTGCCTGGAAATTTTAGGGTTGATAAAAGATAATAAGCTTTATAATATACCCTATTTTAAAGCTGATAACAAGCCGAAATTCTTTACAGGAGGTGTGCCAGAGCGGTCGAATGGGGCGGTCTCGAAAACCGTTGTTCGTCTTCTGACGAACCGGGGGTTCGAATCCCTCCACCTCCGCCCTTCTACGCTCCAAAAAACGGAGCTTC
>CAYPZI010000215.1:0-3318 GCA_964415185.1 uncultured Balneolaceae bacterium
CTCCGCGTGAAATAACAGGGCAGGATAAATAAACAAGGTTATCGTTCCACAAGCTTAAACCCATACCGCACCACCTGCTGCAAGCCGGTTTCGGGATCGGTTTCCCTGGTATAAACTTTTCCGTTTTTTACCACTTCGATCTGCCGGTTTCGCGGCCAGGTGTACCGGGCCAGTAATTCTCCCGTTTCTTTCAAAATCCACCACTGGTATACCTCAAAATCCTCAACAATAGATGAAATCCACAACTGCTTTTCATCATCTATTAGAATAGAGTTTAAAACAGGCCATGACTTCGGAAGATCCATCAGTTGAAATCCATCCAAAATAAACTCGGGGATTCCGGCTTTTTTGGCAGATTCCAACGTCAGGGAAACTCTCTCATACGGATAATAAAAACTGTGACTATGCTTGCCATCCGGGTCATACACATTTATTAAAAAATCCTCTGACCAGGACGAATAAAAATGATCATCAGCCGATAAAGCTTTCAACTGCCTTGCATACAATCCTGTTCGCCTATCCACACTGTACCCACCTGCCGGAACTATTACACGTGTAGACGACCTCATTTCATAAAACTTATCCGAGGTGATCTCTCCCTCTGAATTGATTATGTAATATGCCTCTGTTACCTCAACTTTATCCCAATTTGTATTGTGTTCTCCATGATGTGCCTTAGTATACTTTACAAGCAGTGTTTCATTATTCTTAACATAAAAACCGTTCGGAAAACTATAGGAGATTTTTTTCCGATCTTCCCTTTCGTCTCTCAGGTTAATGGAATAGGCATACAAAAGTGAATCCGTATTGAAGATAATAGCTCTATGCTGAGAAGGATCATGAGCAAAAAGATAATTTGATGTTACATGCAGATTTGAAAGCCCGCCAAATTCACCGGGCCCTTGTCCGCGACGTCCAAGCCGGGCCAGATATTTTCCATCGGGTTTAAAAATCTTAATATTATTCTCACCGTTATCAGCAATAAATACGCGGCCAGAATCGTCAACATCAAAATCTGCAAACCGCTGGATATAAATATTATCTGTATCACCAAAAGCTTGTTCTTTAATCAGTTTTGCCCGGTACACGGGATTTATATCTTGCCGGTAGGCCTTAAGATTTTCGATTTTCCGAATATGCTCCGGCACATCATCAAAAGATTGAGGGGAACAACCTGTTACAGAAATAAACAGGATTAAACAGCAAATAACCCGATTTAAAGTCATGCTTTTAGTTTTAATGTATTATCTGAGAACATACAATGAATCTGGATCATCAAAAGTTGGATAACAACCTGTTTCAGCATGCATTTCCTCACATGAACTTCCAGAATAGCAATCACCATCATCACTAACGGGAACATTTCCAGCCATTAAATACCTCATCTCATTTCGGCTTAACACTTCGGCATTTGATATTACTGTATTCATTGCTATTTACCTTCGTTTTGAGTTTTTACCTGTTTTTATCCGGCCGGGACGAGGCACAGGCTTATTTAAGAACCTCCGTTTGAGGAATCAAACATTCTTCTTCAACTCGTTTCTTATTTAGGTTTACAATCTGTGCATTACTTGTTCTTTTTCTGTTTACCACTCACACAATAATAAATTCCAGCATAACATGATCCCCTGTTATTTTGGGGGGAACAACTTTAAAATATTTTTATTATGTTGCCTTGCTGGCTGAATTTACCTTAGCTCTCTCCCAACTCCCCGATCTCAGGAAACTGAATATAAAAAGCCGGGGTTTCACGCTAAGAACGCCAAGAATTCGCTAAGAGCGCAATCCATTTCGCGGCCTTCGCGAAACCTTCGTGACCTCCGCGTGAAATAACAGGGCAGGATAAATAAACAAGGTTATCGTTCCACAAGCTCAAACCCATACCGCACCACCTGCTGCAAACCGGTTTCGGGATCGGTTTCACGGGTATAAACTTTTCCGTTTTTTACTACTTCGATTTGCCGGTTTCGCGGCCAGGTGTACCGGGCCATCAGCTCGCCGGTGTTTTTGAGCACCCACCACTGGTATACCTCGAAATCCTCAACAATCGTGGAAACCCACAGCCTGCTCTCATCATCAATGAGCATATCGTTCAATGCCGGCCAGGATTCGGGAATATCTTCTTCCGGGGCTTGGCGTATCACACTTGTACGCCATTCAACAACTCCTTCTTCATACTCGAGTTCCTGCTGGCGGATGGCATCCTCCCGTGTAAACTCTTTTTTTTGAAAGGGGTGGTAGAAAGCTCGCAGGTATTCCCCGCATGAATCGTAGACCCGGATCAAAAATTCTTCTGACCTGGCAGTGTACATATCGTTGCCTTCCGACAGGGCAATCAACTCAACTCCAAGAAATTCAAATAGTGTAAACCTGAGCTCTCCTTGAACCGTTGCCGTTAAAGCCCGGTAATTTTCCTGCTCCAAAATTAAACCGGAGATAATCCTGCCGCTCTTATCCATCAGATAGTATTGCACCGTGGATGTTTGCAAATTATATTCAGGGTGTGAGGGGTCTGGCCGAAGAAAAGGTTTAAATCCCATCAGATATCGCTGATCACTTCTGAAACGAAAGTTACCGGGATATAATCCTTTTAGCTCTTCAAAGCTTTGTTGATTAACAGGATTCAGACTGATGGTATGTGAGTATTTGAGCGAGTCCAGTTCAAAAACATTGAGCTTGAGCTGTCCTCCGTCATAAACTGACAGCAGATTTGAGTGGATCGATATTGGCCCCACCCTTTGGAATTCACCCGGGCCAGACCCTTCCCTCCCAATATGGGTCAAATAGCTGCCATCCGGGCCAAATATATGAATGCGATATCGTGAACCATCTCCAATAAAAATCCGGCCATTTTCATCAACTGCAACACTCCCCACGCGCCCAATCAACACATCCGCAGCATCCCCAAAGGACCGTTCACGTTCCAGGGAGAGTTCAAAAACAGGCTCCACTTCCGGCGGGTATACCGTAAGATTCTCAACTTTTTGTACAGGTACAGACAGTCTCTTCTCCTTTCCGGATGTGCATCCCGTCACAAGAATCAAAACTAAAAACAGTGACAGAGTCGTAGGCATTGAGGTTGGGCTATTTCAAATTTATTGCAGAAGAGAGTGAAAAATCCCCCTCTTCTGCAAAGAAAGTTATTCATTCATAATTAAAAACACTGACCCCATGAACCACTGTCATATGGCCCATATCTTCTACATGCTTGATTAGGGTCTTCCTCATTAAATTCTTGAGGCACGATTTCAGATCCCCCACTTTCATTCCAGCAGATCAAACAGTTTGTACATTCGTTGCCTGAACAGCTTCCCGCTA
>CAYPZI010000216.1:0-3312 GCA_964415185.1 uncultured Balneolaceae bacterium
TCGACGGCAAAGTGATTGAAAATGCCGGCATGCTGAAGATGGACTTCCTCGGCCTTAAAACCCTCTCCATCCTGAAGACTACCATTCGCTATGTGGAAGAAAACCACGGAAAATCTTACAACCTGGATGACATTCCGCTGGATGATGAGAACACATTCAAACTTTACCAGCATGGGCAAACCATTGGCACGTTCCAGTTTGAGTCGGACGGCATGCGCAAATACCTGAAGCAGCTCAAACCGACTTCCATCAATGACCTGATCGCCATGAACGCGCTTTACCGGCCGGGGCCGATGCAGTTTATACCTGATTACATCAACCGCAAACACGGAAAAGAGAAGGTTGACTATCCTCATGAAGACCTGCGGGAGATTCTCGAACCCACATTCGGAATCATGATTTACCAGGAGCAGATCATGATGGTTGCCCAGAAGATGGCCGACTATTCGCTGGGAGAAGCGGATATCCTGAGAAGGATCATGGGGAAAAAGAAAGCCGAGCTGCTCCCGCCCGAAGAAGGGAAGTTTATGAAGCGGGCAGTGGAAAAAGGGTACGATGAGAAAACGGCAAAAAATGTATTCGACAAGATGGCGATGTTTGCCAGTTACGGCTTTAACAAGTCTCACTCGGCAGCCTACTCGGTTGTGGCTTACCACACGATGTACTTCAAGGCGAACTACCCGGCCGATTATATGGCGGCCGTATTGAGCCACAATATGAGCGATATCAAAAAGGTATCGTTTTTTATTGAAGAGTGTCAGCGTATGGATATCCCTGTGGATGCACCCAATATCAACACCGCGAAAGGTAAGTTTTCGGCCAAAGAGGGACGTATACAGTATGGAATGTCGGCTATAAAGGGTGTGGGTTCATCGGCGATTGAATCGATTACGAAAGAACGTGAAGAAAACGGGATGTTCAGGTCGGTCTTTGATTTTGCTTCGAGGATTGATACCAGAAACTGCAACCGCAGGGTGATGGAAAGCCTGGTACAGGCCGGCGCATTTGATGAGCTTTACAGCAATCGTGCACAGCTCATGGCAAGCCTGGAGGATATACTCTCTTATGCATCACGAAAGCAGGAAGAGGCCCGGCTAAACCAGGCAAACCTGTTTGGAGGCACTTCAGGCAGTCCCGGAATGGATGAGCCGAAGCTGCGTGAATGCCCGCCATGGAGCAATATTGAAAAACTGAACCGTGAACGTGAGCTTATCGGGTTTTACCTGAGCGGCCATCCGCTGAATAAATATGCGGATGATATACGGCTTTTTGCATCCCATTCCCTTTCGTCCGAAGAGCTTGCAGCGCTTGACGGGGGGACTTCAATCCGTGCTATCGGGATTATCACAAGCGTCAAAAATGTAACCGACCGGAAAGGCCGGCCGTTTGCATTCCTTCAGCTTGAAGATCTGAGCGGCAACATCGAAGTGATTGCTTTCAGTGATGTGTATGACAGGCATATGGGGCTGATTCAAACCGATACCATTGTGATGGTTGACGGGCAGATTAACCGCCGGGATGAACAGCCTAAAATAATAGCCAAATCGATGGAACGGGTGGAGAGCCTGAGAGAGAAATACCAGGAGAAGCTCAGCCTGCAGCTTGAGCTGAATACGGGTGAACTATCCGGTGACGAATTGAAAAATATAGCTACTCTTTTCAGCCTTCACAAAGGAAAAACTTCCGTGAAGTTCTACATAAAAAGTCCTGAAGCCAAAAACGGTATGTCGATGAATGTGAGGAAATTTGTCGTCGAACCAAGCAACGAATTGCTGCAGGGGCTTCGCGGAATTGTGGGAAAAGAATCGGTAGCCCTGGTAAAGAACTGACCGGCTCAGTTTCTGAGAAACTGAAATACATCAGGCTCATGCGGTGTCACTTTAACGGCCAGTGTGTCGGGAATGTCCGAGATTGACTGAGCAAAACTGCCGGAGATGACAATTGCAGAATCGGTAACCTGGTCGGCAATTTCAAAATGAAATGAACGGCCGGCAGGCTGAAATGAGGAGAGGTCGGTTAGCCGTATTTCCCTCGGCCCAGCGGCATTCATGTCCGGAAAGTTTTTAAAGCTGCCGCTGCCACCGCCAAATTCGCCCGGCAAAACAGCAGCCTCAGCCGCTTCAAATGCAAGGTTCATAAGCTCCATCCGCAGTCGGTCTTTTTCACGGCTTTTACTGATAATTTCAGCATTTTCTGTTTCTTCCTTGAGTGTGTTTACAATCACTGATGTAGAGGCAAATACGCCAAGCAACAGAATCACAGCTCCGGCATACCAGCCAAACGTTCCTCTTTTATCCGGGTTTGAATAACTGCTGATCAGCAGAAACGGTGAAATCACAAATAAAATCAGCACTCCGGATGCTGCCGCTGCATAGCTGAAAACTTTTCTTTCCCGGTCAATTTCATCTCCTCCGAATTCGGAGATGTTGTTCAAAACATTCATCAACTCAACTTCCTTGCCAGGGATGGATATTGAATTTGTAACCCGTATAATCTGCTGGCCATAACTCTTATCCCTCAGGTGGCTTCCCAGAAAGACCAGAAGGGTTCCTGCCAGAATCGTAATAAGGAGCAGTACAGGTATCGTAAATTTTTTGTCAGTTTTCTCTGGCATAGGTCCATCCGTTTTTTGTTAGAGTGCTTTTTGCCTGGAGCATCCCTGTTTTATCATCCAGGTTATCAAATTCAGGATCCGTACCGTAAGCAACTTTGGCAACTGCTGTGAGAATAAGGGAGTCGGGCGAAGCAAAATCGTAATAGATAGAAAAATCCTCATTGTTACCGGGCAATGTTGCCGAAAACATATTGTCATTTACAAGGCGGTCATTCATCAGGTTCCTGAAGGTAGATTCAAGGGATTCGGTTTTATTATTTTCAGACAAGTAGTAGGTGCGAAGTGTATGCTGCAGGGCCCTTTCCATTTCCATTTTTAACAGTGATTCCGAAATGCGGCTCCTGATATCTCTCAGCAATTCCTTATGATAAACGGATTTTTCATAGAGAATGTAGGAAGCTACAGCTTGCAGTGAGAATAAAATGACCAGGGCGGAAACGAGGGCCAGCTTTTTTTTGCCGGTGGTTTTTTTCGGTACCTGTGTTTTGTAAAGATGCAGTACAAATATGACGGCGATCACAAGTGCTGCAAAAAAGGATTGCCAAAGGTCTATAAAATCAGAAAAATAACCGGTAAGAAAAATAGCGGCAACTCCCGCAGAATAGGTTATTAAAAGTGTAAGGCCTCTTTTCATCTTAATAAGTTATGATTAGAAAGTTTACTAATAAAGGAGTTTTAAAGTTATGAAATGTTACAAA
>CAYPZI010000217.1:0-3279 GCA_964415185.1 uncultured Balneolaceae bacterium
CGTTGAAACTCGTCAGACGACTTAAACGCTTAATGCCTTTTGCATAATCCTGCCCCTTAGTCGTCAGACGAGGCAGCCATTTCACCTAACGTAATCTTCCCCTCGTAATATGCCTTTCCAACCACTACGCCATATACATTTTCTTTCTTTAGTTTTTTTAGATCCTCAATGGAAGAGACACCGCCGGATGCAATCCAGTTCAGTTCCGGAAATTCGTTTTGCAGATTCCTGTACATGTCAAAATTAGGCCCGGTCAGCATGCCGTCTCTTGAAATATCTGTGGAAAGCACGGTTTGGAGGCCTGCTTCAATCATCGGGCCGAGAAAGTGGCTAAGGGGCTTGTCGGAGGTTTCCAGCCATCCGCCGTAAGCCAGCTTGCCGTTTTTAAGATCGAGCCCCAAAATGGCTTGTCCGGGATAATCACGGATGCATTGTGTCCACTCATCAGGTTTCTTTACGGCAAAAGAGGAACAGATCACCCCCGTAATGCCGGCCCGGATTAATTGTTCAAAATCGGCTCCCGAACGGACACCGCCTCCGGTCTGAACTGAAATTTTATGTTTGTCTATTATCGTTTTGATAATACCGATATTTTCGAACTTTCCGGACTTTGCCCCGTTCAGGTCAACCACATGAATATGATTGAAACCGGCATTTTTAAATTCAAGAGACAATTCCACGGGGTTATCGCTGTAAATGGTTTTCTTTGAATAATCACCTTTTTCGAGACGGACCGCCTGCCCGTCCAATAAATCGATAGCCGGAATAATTTTCATTAAATTTTCATGAATTTTGATGATTTTTGCTTTGGCAAAAGGTAAGCAATGAACCAACATTATTTAAATTTAAAAATAGAATGAATATCATCCCGTTAGCTTATCGTTCAAAATATGATAGATTTTTCAGTCGCCGGTTTTTGCGTGTGAAACTATTTTGTTTTGTTATTGTTATAATAATGAATGCTTTAAAATTTTAATGACTACTCATGATCTTAAGAATTTTTATTACCCTTGTATTTGCGGCAGGTTTTTTAATTGATAGCAATATTTTTGCCCAGGATCTACCGGATTCCCTTCCCAAGGTAGCTGACGGCGTATTGCTGATTGACAATTTTGAAGATGATGGAGTAGGAACTTTACCCGGCAAATGGTTTGATCAAAAAGTAAACCGGCGGGTACCGGAGTTTTCGGAAGAAGTTAAGGAGAAATTCAAGTACAAAGTTCTTGAAGAAAACGGCAACAAGTTTCTCAGGTACGAAGGCAATGTTCCTCAGCATCTCAATTTTCCTCTTGGGGAAGTTGAAGGACTTAACACTTATGAGTATCCAATTCTAAGCTGGAAATGGAGGCCGCACGTGCTGCCGGAAGGCGCTCGTGAAGACAAGGATTCAAAAAATGATTCTGTAGCCAGTATCTACGTGGTTTGGGAATGGAAAAAAATACTTTTTAAGAAGGTTCCGAGATCTGTCCGGTATACCTGGAGCTCTACTCTCGAGGTCGGGGCCAATCCCAGCAATCTTTTTGGACACCAGCAAATAGTTGTAATCCGCAGCGGGGAAGAAGGCCTGGGTGAATGGCACACGTTTGAAAGAAATATTGTAGAAGATTATCGGAAATATTTTGGGGAAGAGCCCCCGGAAAAACCGCTTGCAATCCTGCTGTTCAGTGATGCAAGCAGTACGCAGACATGGGCAAAAAATGATTTCGATGACATCATGATATTGAAAAAGGATGCAGAGGCCAATTTGTCGGCTAATTGATGTTTATGCCCCAAAAAGTTAAATTTATATTTTAAAAAAAAATAATAATTTAAAATGGAGCATTACATCCATTTGAAAAGATCAGCTGTTCAGATGATGATTGTAGCAATATGAAAATTGTAGATGTCGCCGAATTTTATACGGACCAGGGCGGGGGAGTCAAGACGTATATTAACTCGAAGCTGGAAGCAGGGGATAGATACGGCCATGAAGTCGTAATTATTGCACCCGGCAAAAAGTCTTTTGAAGAAAAGAGAAGAGGCGGACGGGTTGTATGGATAAAAAGCCCTCCTTTGCCTTTCGATAACCGGTATTATTTTTTGTGGAGAAAAAAAGAAGTCCACAAAATCCTTGACAGGGAAAACCCCGATATTGTTGAAGGTTCGTCCCCGTGGACAGGCGGAAATTTTGTTAGCAAATGGAAAGGAGATGCCATTAAAACATTTATCTTTCATGTTGATCCCGTTGCGGTGTATCCGCAGACGTTTTTGAGTGACTTCTTTTCATTCAGAAGAATTGATTTCCTGTTTGGATTTTTCTGGAAATACATCAGAAATCTCAGCCGCAGATTTGATGCAACCATAGTGAGCGGCAATTGGCTTGCCGACCGGCTGGAATCATTTGATGTTCATAACCCGATAAGTGTCCCTTTCGGGATCGACAAGCATTTCTTTTCTGCCGAGAGGAGGAGTGAAAAAATAAGGAATGATTGTTTGAAGCAACTGGGACTTCAACCTGATGCCAGCCTCTTCTTATGTGTGAGCCGATATCACCCCGAAAAAAGACTGAGTACGATTATTGACGGATTTAAAAAAATATCCAAAACACACAAAGCGGGACTCATGATTTATGGGGATGGGCCCTTGCGAAAGTGGATTCAAAAAAAAGCAAAAAATGTAGATCACCTCAAATTGATGGGTTTTACTTCCGACCGTGATGAACTGGCGGACATCATGGCCAGCTCCGATTATTTTGTGCACGGATCTTCGGCTGAAACTTTTGGCCTGGTGGTTGCTGAAGCTATCTGCAGCGGCCTGCCGGTTGTAGTACCAAAAACCGGCGGTGCAGTTGACCTTTCGGATCCGGCTTATGCAGTATCCTATAAAACCGGAAGCAGTACACACCTCAGCAATGCACTAACCGAGATTCTTAAGAGGGATCGCAATGAACTTGCCAAAAATGCTATGAAAGCAGCAGAAAAAAAGATCAAATCGGTAGACGATCATTTTAAAATGCTTTTTGAGTGCTATGAATCACTGTTTCAAGAGCAGAACAAGAGTGTGACAGAGCCGGTTTAACCCGATAAATAAGAGTTGACATAACACTAGTGTCCTGTCAATTTTAATAGTACGGTTGTTGGAAAAAAGTCATCGGATGAGTTTTTTCGAAAAAACAAGCATATTTATATGTTTACGAAGATTCAAGGGTTGACTCATCCGTCAAAGGCCGGACACGGTCCGATGATTTGACCGACATTTCATGCTTGACATAACAGTAGCGTTTCTTATACAGAACCGGCT
>CAYPZI010000218.1:0-3268 GCA_964415185.1 uncultured Balneolaceae bacterium
TACTGTTGATCGCCTGGTCAACGTTTTCTTCCCGGATGGAAAGTTTGGTCTGATCGATACCAACCTGGTTGAACTGTCCGGCCAGGGTTTCAATGGCTGAATCTATAGTATCGATAAACGAATTGAATGCAGTGGAAGTGATATTTGCTTCATCTACAGTCAATCCATCTCTTGGAGCATTGGCTGCCGCTGTTGTAGTGATTACATCAGTCGGGGTGGCTGCCCCGTCACTTACTGCTAAACTATCTCCGAAAAGTGTATTTACGGATACGGCAGTGAGAGTTACATCAAGAGTATCTCCGGAAGATTCTCCTACTTGAAAGGTTAGGTCTGTATCAACCAGTGCTCCACCGCCATCATCACCGCCAAGAAGTTCAATACCCTGGAAAGTAGTTCTTTCGGCGATACTATTTATTTCGTTAGCCAGAGATTCAATTTGGCTTCCAATAAATTCCCGTTCTTTGTCGCCCAAAGTATCATTGGCACCCTGAACGGCTTTGGCTTTCATGTCTACCAGGATATCCATAACGGAATTCAGTCCGGTTTCGGCAATGTCGAGTACGGATTTGGCATCACCGATATTCCGGGAAGCCTGATCGAGGCCCTCTATCCGGCTGGTAAGCTTGGAAGCGATGGAAAAACCGGCCGCATCATCTTCGGCCTTGTTGATTCTCAAACCGGTGGAAAGCTTGAGTTGGGTGTCGCCGAGCTGGTTGTTGATTTTGTTCAGCGAGCTCTGTCCCTGCAACGCCTGCAGGTTGGTGTTAATTTGACTAATGTTAGACATAATGAGTTACCTCGTTTGATTTTGATTACGCATGGCTTGCACGCATTTGATTCAGTTATCGTAGAGGCAATTCAGATTCTTAAATTTTTTTTTAATTTTTTTTCTATCTATAAGGTATTGTCAAATATGGAGATACGAAATTTTATCTTCGAAGACACAACTTTTTTTGTTTGAACGGTTTTGTTTTTGGTTTAAAAAATGTAGATTTATTAGAGATTTCTAATATTATCGATTTACAGACATGCAGCTAACAGCGGGTACATTTGGGAAATCCCTGGCGGGAAAGGAAAAACAAATTTCTGGAAAACGAATTGGCTTTAAAACAGGCAGGGAGGACAAAGAAAGAATTTCAGTTGTAAGGCTAATCAGAGAGGCCGGGCCTTATGTTTCTGAAAACCTTGAATCCCAGCTTGAGTTATTGAACAGCCGTTTGGATCTAACCGGCTCAGCTGTTTTTTTAAGTACAATATCAGATAAAAAAATGGCTGTTTCGGGAAACCTGAATCAGGATGTTTCATTAAACAGTGCAGATGAAATCAAGTTATTTTCCGGTAAGAGGGTGCTTAAAGAATCCGGATTATTTGAGCCTTTATTTTACAGAGACCACATAATAGGATATCTGTATGTCGAATTTCGATCATATAATTTTGACAAACTTCTGACAGTTATTGTTGAAGCTAATGCAAAATTGATTTCAAAAGACTTTGAGCTTGGCCTTAACCGGCTTACAATCAGGCAATATTCATCACGGCTGAAGAGGCAGAAAAAAGAGACGATCAGCAGTGAAGAACATACCAGTGTAGTAATGAGAATGGCAGCGCATGATATGTCATCACCGCTAAATGCCATTCACGGATATCTTGAAATGATAGACAACTGCCTGAGCAAGAATGAAGACTTGCAGGATATCAGGAAATACCATCGCAGGATTACATCGGGAATCAGTGATATTTCTGCAATCCTTTCTCAGTTTGAAGATATTACATCGATCAAAGACAACGGGGATTCATCAAATGAATTGGTAGTCAATGTGAATTGGATGCTACAGGAAATTGCAGACTTTTTCACCGGGAAAGCCAAATCCAGGAATTTGGCGATGGTCTGCCATACTACCGATCAACCCGTCTACATAAAAGCTGATGTAACGAGATTGAAGCGTTCGGTTGTAAACCTGGTAACAAATGCCATTAAATACTCCGACAAAAAAGGAGAAGTGCGTGTAGAGTCAGAAATCTCCGGGTCAGAAGCTGTTATCCGGGTTATTGACCAGGGGATTGGCATTCGAAAGGAAAAGCAGAAGGAAGTTTTCAAACCTTTTTTCCAGGTATCAGAAGAAACCCACAAAAAGGATCCGAGTTCCGTAGGTTTGGGATTATACATTGTCTCTAACTTTGTGCAGCAGATGAATGGCAGGCTTGAGCTTGAGAGTGAACCGGGAAAGGGCAGCAACTTTTCCATCATCTTGCCGGTTGCCGATCCTTTACGAATCTGAATTTTTAGAGCCGGGCCTGCAAAAATATCTCATTTCAGATCGTATCGTTATATTGCCCGCCCGCAGGATCCCTGTACTTGACCTGGTTTAGCGAGTATGTTTCGTCTGATAATTTGAGTTGATAAACAGGCAAATTTCCTGCTTTTTGAATAGCAGGCGAGCCGGGTTCAGAAGTATTGCCGCGGGCTTTTTGGATGATATAAAAAAGTGCTTCTCCATACCCGAAATTTTTCAGAAGCATCAGGGCTTTGCCTGATGAATTGACAAGATAGTCGAAAAATTCCTCAAAAAATTCCTGGTAATCGGGATCTGACAAAAGGCCGGTGCCGGGCAGATGCTCATCTTTATTCTTCTCAAGTTCCTCACGGAATAGAGCCTTGAATTTATGTACCGCTTCCGAAGCCACGGTTTTTGTGGTAATACTTGCTTCCGGAAGATCAGTTGAAAGCCTGGTTTCAGATACCGCAGAAATTTTATCTCTGTCCATATTTCTCAAATTAATCGTTGTTCTATTGAATAGTTATCGTAGTCCTGAAGGAAAACTTAATCCTTTTTTTTCATAAATATTTTAGTGCTCTATTTCGATTTGTGAGGGTAATAAATTCTAATATGATGAAAGAATAGTTGATTTTCAGTTGACCTCGGTAATTAATTGGTATCTCATATATCCATGATGAAATTTCTCATGAGCCGGTTTACGGATGAACATACATGCGAGTTTGATTGATCTGTTGCCGGACTAAGAAATCTGACTAAAAAAACCCCGAGTAGGGGTTAAACATGAATAGCTCCGGGTGAAACCCGGGGTATAAATTGGGATTTTTGCTACACTGAACCCTGAATGGGGTTCAACAACCCGGGCTTGATCGTTCAACCCACTCCGGGGTTGTAGAGTGATACGCCGCAATCAAACCCCGACTCGTTTGAGTCGGGGCTGTCCCTCAAAGCTTTAGCGACGTGGGGGCTATTCAAGTTTAACCCCTTTCAGG
>CAYPZI010000219.1:0-3232 GCA_964415185.1 uncultured Balneolaceae bacterium
AAAATTTCAGTGCCTGGAAAGAGGGAAGAACCGGGTTTCCCATGGTTGATGCCTGCATGCGGAGCGTAATTAAAACAGGATATCTGAATTTCAGAATGCGTGCAATGCTGGTTTCATTTTTAACTCATCACCTTTGGCTGGACTGGCCAAAAGGAGCACTTCACTTGGGCAGGCAGTTCCTGGATTTTGAACCGGGAATCCATTACTCCCAGTTTCAGATGCAGGCAGGTACAATGGGGGTCAATACCATCAGAATTTATAACCCTGTAAAGCAGGGGTATGACCATGATCCGGACGGAGAATTTATCCGTGAGTGGGTAGACGAATTAAAAGATGTACCAAAAGAATTCACTCATGAACCCTGGAAAATGAGTAATATGGAACAGGGTATGTATAATTGCAGAATTGGAAAAGACTATCCTGCTCCCATCATCAGAGATATCAAAGAGAGCTACAAACATGCAAGCTCAGTATTGTGGAGTAAAAAGGCGAGTCCTGATGTAAAAAAAGAGAACAAATGGATTTTAAAGAAACATGTTAAGAACCGAAGATAGAAAACATGTCTAAAAAGAATCTGCCAGCCAAAGTTTGTCCCGTTTGCAGGCGCCCGTTTGAATGGCGTAAAAAATGGGAACGCAATTGGGAAAGTGTAAAATACTGCAGTGAACGGTGCCGAAGAAATAAGAACAGAACCTGAGTACCCGAATTGGACTATTTCGGTTTCTTTTTTTAGGTATTGTTTATACCAAATTATTCCACTTTACGGAGCTATTTCTTCCGAAATGATTATTTCGAAAGCCGGGTCGGGCCGATCGAGGTAATACTCACCTTCTTTATTAGCATAAAATTAATTCCAGTGCTTATAGCAATTTCAAACAACCGGAAAAATTTTTGAATTTATTGTAAAGTAACCTTGACATTTATATCTGCAACATCTACTTTATGTAAAGTTTACTTTACTTATAATTCAAGTTTTAAAACAATGGGATCAATAAAGATGAATAAAACCGTTAAAAGATCTGTCTATAAACTCGCAATCTGGACAGCGGCATGGATTCTGTCAACAGCCCTGGCCGCTTTCGGGCCAACATTTATATGGGATGGCAATACAACACTCTCTGCTCTCTTCATTGGATTAAACCTGCTCATTGGCATCGGCATGATTTTCGCCAACATCAACCATATTACATCGCTTGATGAAATGATGCAAAAAATTCAGCTTGAGGCGATGGGGATAACACTTGGCATTACTTTGGTAGCGGGAATCAGCTACTCACTTTTAGACACTGCTAACGTGATTGCACAGGATGCAGAAATTTCTCTGTTGATCATCATTATGGGTTTAAGCTACATAATAGCAGCAATTACAGGGTACAGGAAATACCAATGAAAAACAGGTTAAAAGTACTCCGCGCAGAATACAATCTTACGCAGGCCGACCTGGCAAAAAAACTGGATGTATCGCGTCAGACGGTCCATGCAATTGAATCGGGTAAATACGACCCAAGCCTGCCTCTGGCGTTTAAAATATCAAGACTTTTCAGACAACCGATAGAGGAGATTTTTGATGATCAGGCAGAGGGGAATCGCGGATTTGACGGATAACTCGGATTATACGGATATTCGGTAGAGACGGATTCGTATTATTTTTGAACAAATTGATCTTGATTAGTTGTTTATACTATTATGATCAAATACTCCCCAATAACCGCAAGTCATCGGATGACTTGTTGATTTCTAATCATTTAAATGAATCCTTGCTTGCAAGTCATCCGATGACTCATTTATTTTAAAATCAATCTTTTATAATTACTCTTGCGGATTTTAGGTACTCACTAAAAATAATATTCCATGAAAACAACAGTCTGCCAGCTGCCTGATGATCCCAAAGAGTTTAAAGAAGCATGGAAGCGTCTTGCCGGACATGTCCAAAAGGAACGCAGTGAGCTGGTGCTTCTGCCCGAAATGCCTTTCTATCCGTGGGTTGCGCAATCGAAAAAGGGAAACCCGGAGACCTGGAAAAAAGCGGTAGAGGCACACGACCGGTGGCAGGAACGATTTACTGACCTTGCGCCCGCAACGGTACTCGGTTCACGGCCGGTGATCCGGAATGGCAGGCATTTCAACGAGGGTTTTATTGCAGGTCCGGACGGATCATACACAGCAACTCATCACAAATACTACCTGCCTCAGGAAAAATGGTTTTGGGAGGCATCCTGGTATCAGCGGGGTGTTGATAATTTCTCGCTTCACAAGGCCGGGGAAGCAAAAGCAGGGTTTTTGATCTGCACGGAACAGTGGGTAATGAACAGGGCCGTTGAATATGGTAAACAGGGAGTTCATCTGATCGCAACCCCAAGAGCCACCGAGCTGGCAACGGCCGGTAAATGGCTTGCAGGCGGACGCGTCTGCGCCATCAGTGCGGGAGCGTGGCATATCTCATCCAACCGCAGCGGGCCTGACCAAACCGGCTCATTTGAATTCGGCGGAAAAGGCTGGATTGCAGGCCCGGACGGACAAGTTCTTGGGGTCACTACAACGGAAAATCCTTTCATCACAAAAATCCTGGACTTGTCTGAAGCAGAAAAAGCGAAAAAAACGTATCCCAGGTATGTTTTTTAGGATTTCGCTGACCAACAAGAAGTATCTGATTTATAAAGCTTTGGCAACAACAGGGATCATTATGTGTATTTGTCATCGCGAAAATAACCATCCGGTTTTATTTACCGGTAAGACCTATTAACACGAAGCAATCCAAAAATTATTTATCGGGAAATTGAACCTTATTGATGTTTGTACGACTCTGTAACTGAATTAGATTTACCATGCAATCCGGCATAATTCACATTTTAATTGATTTAGCCGTAACAAGAAATTGAAATCTGAAACAGTATATAATGTCAGAAACAAAAATCCGAAATTGCAAAGCTATATTGGCAGCAGCTCTTGTAACAGGAATATTCTTTTGAACCTTTTGAAATTTTAAGCGACTCTTACATCGAAACATGGATAAAATCCAAAAAAATATCAGCAATAATTCGTTGGTTGCCCAGTACCAGAAAGGTAACAGGGATGCTTTGAAACTGCTGATTAAGAGGTTTCACTCTAAATTTATTTCGATGATTCATTACTACACAAATTCAAGAATACCTGCCGAGGATCTTGCCCAGGAGTGCTGGATTGACATCATTCAGAAGCTTCCGGAGCTGAGCCTGAAAATCAGCTTTGAAGC
>CAYPZI010000220.1:0-3211 GCA_964415185.1 uncultured Balneolaceae bacterium
TTATTTAAGTACTTAGAAATCAACAAGTCATCCGATGACTTGCGGATATTGGGGAGTACTTAACCACGGCGGTCACAACGATTTCACAGCGGACACGGCGTGTAGACCGTTACAATTAATCTCGCTGTATCCACTTTGACTTTGCTGTGTCCGGTTTGGTTTATTAATTCCAGAACTCCTGACTTACCGTAAAAGTTCAAGTCGCGATTTTGTAGTTGCATCAGATTTGTACCGGATTCGCTAATTCGTCGTACGTTGTTTGTGGTTCGTTGTTCGTGGTTGCTTTGTAATCAACCGACAACTGACAACGAACAACCAACAAAAACGGCTTCCTGTTTTACGATACAATCCCTGTAACCCCTTGATATTATTATATAGAGACAGGAATTCTGACATACAGGACATCCTTGACCTATCTTTTTTCCTGCAAGGGCATTCTATTTATAGATCAAATGCCTGAACAGAATTATAATTGACACAGTGCTCTTTCAATATCCCTGATCAAGTCCAGGTGATGTTCGATTCCAATACTGAGGCGAATCAGGTTTTCAGGCGTTTTCGATTCCGGGCCCTCACTGCTGCGCCTGTGTTCCCATGTACTTTCTACACCGCCGAGGCTTGTTGCCTGCGCTATCAGTTCGGATGAAAAAACTACTTTTCTCGCTGCTTTTTTTTCGCCCTTCACCTGAAATGAGATCATTCCGCCGAAGCCTTTCATCTGCCGGGTGGCAATCTCATGTCCGGGATGTTCTGAAAGGCCCGGATAATGTACTGCTTCTACGGCAGGGTGTTCAGATAAGAACCCGGCAATCTGCATTCCGTTATCATTGTGAATCCTCATTCGTGCCGGCAATGTTTTAATACTCCTGACCAGCAGCCAGCAGTCAAACGGCGACGGTACCGCGCCGCCGGATACCTGGATATTCCGGATCTTTTCAAAATACCCGTTGGCTTCTCTTGTAATCACAGCCCCTGCAAGAATATCGCTATGTCCCCCGAGATACTTGGTAGCTGAGTGTACAATGAAATCGACTCCGAAATCAAAGGGACTCAGATTAACCGGCGTAGGCCAGGTATTATCGACAACTGTCAATACCTGATGATCATCAGCAATTGATATTACCTTCTCGATGTCCGTAATATGCAGCATCGGGTTTGACGGGGTTTCGATCCAGATCATGCGGGTTTCGCGCCGTATACTTTGGCGGATTGAATCCGATGATGTCATATCAGCTTCACTCAATTGGATTCCTTTCGGCACGAGTACTTGTTTCAGGTAGTGCCTTGTACCATGATACACATCCTGAGGCAGGATTACATGAGAACCGGGTTCAAATATATCGAACACGGCGGCCGAAGCTGCCATCCCCGAAGAAAATGCAGCACATTCCGCGCCTCCCTCAAGGGTGCATAACACATTTTCAAGCTGATCCCTGTTGGGATTTGCCGAGCGAGTGTAATGATACTGATCATCATCACGATCGGGTGTATCATAAAAAACGGTGCTGTTTATCATGGGCGGAACCACCGGCCTGTTCTTTTTATCCGGTTTATGATCGGTTCCGCCGTGAATGGCTGAAGTTTCAACGTGATTTTTTTTGTCGCTCATTTTAAGTTGATTTAAACAAGGATAATTTGAATCAAGTATACATTGCAGTAGACCTACATAGCAAGACCGATATGATTGGATACATGAACGAAGACGGTGTGTACCTCTGCCGGCGGCAGATAGCTACCACAGATCAGAATTTAATCAATAAAGTTGTGGCCATTCCGGCGCAGAGAAAATCATAAACGATTGAGCAGAGAAATATGAGCTTTGAGCAGCCGATAGTATCAACGGGCTGAATACCCACTTTCAGTTTCCTTTCACAACCGAGGTATTCACTTTGGTTTCAAATGTCTGGTAGAGTTCCTGCTGGTGGGCGGACGGATAGACCTGTGTCATCAGCACAACAGCCATGTCCAAACCCGGGTCCATCCAGTAACTGGTTTGAAAGAGCCCGCCCCATGAAAGCCGCCCGGGATTACGCCCGAAGTCAAGCCGGCCGTCTTCAAGTGTGACCAAAAAACCGTATGAAAACCCATCCTGCCCGACCCGGATATCCCCGGCCTGGTTTTCAAAAAAATATTCCGCCATTTCCTCACTTAAAATATTGGTTTCACCCATTTTTCCCTTATTCATCACGGCATTCAGCAATCGAAGGTAATCGGTTGCCGTGCCTGACAGTCCTGCCCCGCCGGAATAATAGGTACCGTTTTGCCTGAGCGGAAAGTCAGCCGCTGCCCCGGATTCGGGATCACGTTCCATTTTTACAAGTTCATTCTGCTCCGGGTTTCTGTAGAGCGGCACCAGCCTGTCCTGGTGCTCTTCCGGTAAATAAAAATAGGTATCATCCATCCCCAGGGGATCGAAAATATTTTCCCTGAAATATTCGGCCAGTGTCATTTCCGAGGCCACCTCGATCACCCTTCCCAGAACGTCCGTGTTCAAGCCGTAAGTAAAAGCAGCTCCCGGCTGGTGCTTCAGTGGTAATGTTCCGAGAACCTGCATGGTTTCGGCTATGGTCCGGTCGTCCATCACAATTCCATCGGGCACACCCGCTTTATTATAGATTGCATTCATGGTTGAA
Source organism: uncultured Balneolaceae bacterium (assembly GCA_964415185.1). Taxonomy (GTDB): domain Bacteria; phylum Bacteroidota; class Rhodothermia; order Balneolales; family Balneolaceae; genus CAYVBJ01. The sequence goes on from CAYPZI010000220.1 coordinate 2,634, forward strand.
TCGATAAAACCGTATGCAATCCCCGAAGTATGGGTCAGCAGGTCATCAATGGTCACCTCCCGTTCGGCGGGAGCTGCCGTCCAGGTTGTATCGCTCCAGTTTAATGATTCGATCACCCGGGGCTCCGAGAACTCCGGAATATACTTCGCAACCGGATCGTCAAATGAGAGCAGGCCGCGGTCGGCAAGCTGTAAAACGGCAAGAGATGTAACCGCCTTGGTCATGGAAGCCAGCCGGAAGATATGATCCTCCTCAAGTTCAATTTCGTTTTCGATATCTGCATATCCCACCGCCTCTTTGTACACGATTTTGTCGTCTTTTGTAATGACAGCCACGGCTCCCGGAATCATCTCATCCTCCACCGCCTTCTGCAAAAAACCGGTAACAGCCTGCAGGGTATCGGGCGACAAACCTGCGCGTTCAGGTGCCATCGTTTCAAATTCAAATTGTACGGATTCTGTTTCTGATTGAGGATTGTCACAACCCATCAATAATGCAATTGCCAACGTTGCGAAGGTGAAAAATTTTTTCATGTTGTCTGCCGGGTTCATTTTTGTTTGCCACATATTATCAAATCG
>CAYPZI010000221.1:0-3185 GCA_964415185.1 uncultured Balneolaceae bacterium
CCGGCAGCTCGTATTCGGCCAGGAGCTTGCCCTCGGCGCCGCTGAAGACCTGGAGTTTACCGGGGCCTTCGTAATAGGTGGATTTGTCCCATTCCTCGACGGTCTTGCCCTTGACGATGCCGGCGGCGAAGATCAAGTCGTGGCCTTGGCTGTCTTTTGCTCCGAGCAGAGCCCGAACGACAATCGGGGTGTCGCTCTGCCAGATCGGAGCGTCCGTGCGCGAAATGCCTTTGTTGCCAACGACATTGATCCTTATCTTATCGCGCAGTTTCTTGTCCATCATGCTGCCGGGCAGGTTTCCGGTATCGAGGCCGTCGGCGACGATGCGATTGCCTTCTCCGGGCTGATGGGTGGCATAGCCGCCCTGGGCGCCGAAGTGACCGCCAATGAAATGCTGAGCGGCGTAGGTGCGGTCATCGCCGACTACGACCAGCGTGCCGTAACGGGCGCCGCTTCCCGGGCCACTGCCGTAGGACGGCCAGTGGTCATCGAAGGCGCGGGACTGGCGATGGAACATGGTGTCGTTGAGCAGACCAAAGTTGGCCAGCAGGTGTTTTTTGCCCATCGGCGTCCAACCGGAAATCCATATCCGTTCGAGAGGAACCTGTTCCAGCTTCGCGTTGAACTTGCTCTGGGCCATGTAGAGGTCGGCGCCGTCGCTGACCAGCAGATCGGCTTCGCCGCCCTCGACATGGTAGCCGGTAGCCCATTGCCGGCTGATTTTTTCATCGACTTCCTTCAAGACATTCGAATCTTTTCCTTTTGCATTTCTACGGTCCCTCTCGGTGACCACGGCGGTTTTCAAGGATTCCCGGTCCGGCCAGGGACCTTCCAGGACCGCGCTGTGTTTGACTTCGCCGCTAGCCGGATCAAGGGCGACCAGGCGGATGCCGCCATCGAGATAGCTGTTGCGTCCGGCGACGGCATAGATCAAGCCGTTTTCATAGAGGACGCTCGAAGAAACCGGCCAGAGGCCCGCCAGACGGTCGCCGTCGAGCGTCAGCCTTTCGAGGGGGGCGGCCCGATAACGCCAGGCCCTTTCGCCGTCCTTGGCCCGCAGGCAGTGAACCGAGCCGTCGCGACTGCCGATAAACAGGTTGTCGCCGACGACGGTCGGTGGGCCGTCCAGGCCGGCGGCAAAGGATCGCTCCCACACGACAGCGCCATCGGCCATATTGAGGCAAAGCAGACGGTATTGATCCTTACGAACAAGATAGGCCAGACCATCACGGATAGTGGCCTGAGTCAGATCGCCGCCGAGGTCTTTGCTCCAGGCGTCATCGAACTTTGCCGACAGAGGTGTGGTCGCGAAACTGCGGCGGCGGGCATCGGCCATGTAGCACGGCCAACCGCCCTCCTGCTGCTTCGTTCCTTCTGTCTTCTGACTTCTGACTTCTCTGATAGGCGGGGCCCTTGGCCAGGCGTTCCGGCGCGGCGGGCGCGGGCGCTTGATCCAGTCCTTCCGGCGTATTGGCGGCCAAGGCGAAGAAACCGATGATTCGCGCTCCGGCGTAGCAACTGCACGGATCGGGGGTTACATAGGTCAGCCCGTTGGCAGGCATCAGACCGTACGAACAGGCACCGCGGAACCAATCGCACACCATGTGATTGTCGCCTTCCAGGTCGACATACTCGGCCCCGCGGTGGGGCAACAAAAGGTAGCGTTCCGTCGCTTTGCCCATGTGACAGCGGATATGATGGCCGCGCTTGAGCATGTCACCGATGTCGGGAGTCTGCTCGGCCGGATTCCCGTCGGCAAGGCGATAAATCCTATAGGGGCCAGGGTAGTCGTTGTAAATTATGCCGTTCACCACTCGCAGAGCGGTCGGCGCGCCGAAGCCGCCGTTGTTCCCCATACGCTTGTTTTCCCAAAGCAGACGCCCGTCCTCGATATCGAGGCAGACCCCGCCGCCCGCGGCGCTGCTGGACCAAAGCACTCGCCCATCGACGACCATCAGGTGACCGAGCAAGTTCCGAGATCCGATGCGCCTGCGGTTTTCGGTCGGATTATCGTATTGCCATACCTGCTTGCCGGTTTGCGCGTTGAGGCAGACGAGTTGCTCGTAGTTGTGGAACAGCGCCTTGCCGTTGGCCAAAGCCAGGGTTTGCGTTCCGACATGCGGCGCGTCCTTCCGCCACAAGACCTTGCCGGTCGAGGCGTCGACCGCGACGATCCGTTCGAGCGCTTGCTCACGCAAGGAGTCGAACAGCAGGGCATTGATTTCACTGCGCGCCTCTTCGTGGTTCAAGCCCTCGTCTTTGAGCTTCTTGTACTTCCGCTGGTATGTCGGAGTGTCGTTTTCCGGCATGGGTATTTCGGTACGCACCCGGCAGATGACCAGGTCGCCGTCGGCGACGATCTCGTCGACGATGCCGCCGACTTCAACTTCATGGAGAATCTCGCCGCTGGCGGCGTCGATCACGGACAGCGGTCCTTGGCGATAAGCGAGCGCGGCATACACCTTGTCGGCCTGCGCGACCATGCGCCGGTTGAGGCTGAGCGGCGAGCGCCAGATATTATCCGGCACGGCCTGCCCGGCGACATCCTCGAAATACGGCTGGCCATAGCCTTGCAGAGGAATTTTCCACAGCAGGGCGCCGTTAAAGGCATCGCGGGCGATCAGCGACCAGCGCGGCGTCGCGCCGTCCTTATCGAAAAGCATCGTGCCTTCGTCGAGAAAGTGAAAGACCCGTCCATTGTCGCTTACCAGACCGGTGAAACTGGCGCCGTAATTGTGACTGCGCAGATGCAAAGGCTCGGCCCACCAGCGGAAGGAGCGCGGCGGCGCGACCTCGCGATCTTTCGACACCGCGTTGCCGGCGCCATCGTAGAGGTAATGCGACCAACCGCCATCGATGGTCTCGGGCCAGGGCATGCTTGTTGTTTTTCCGTCGGCGATGAGCAAGCCGCCCGGCTTTAAAACTCGTGTTACCTCGGAATCGTCGATTTTGACCTGGCCGGCCACGACCAAGGCATTGAGGGTGCGGTCGGCGAAAGGCAGGCTTATGCCATCCCACATTGACGCCGTGAATCGCCCCTGCAAGCCGGCTGTGTCGATGGCCGCCTGCGCATCATTGGCCGCCTTGGCATCCGGCAGCAGCAGGCGGATATGAAACCGTTGGCCTAGTTCCTTCAGCCCGAGGTCGCCTGAACCGACCTGGGCGATCATGCCGCCGGTGATCTT
>CAYPZI010000222.1:0-3174 GCA_964415185.1 uncultured Balneolaceae bacterium
TCATTTAAGTGCTTAGAAATCAACAAGTCATCCGATGACTTGCGGATATTGGGTAATAACAAAGTAAGAACATATTTCCACCCACTATGATTAAGAAACTTCAAAATATCGGAAACAGTCGGGGCATTCTTCTTGAAAAGCCTCTCTTGAAACTTCTCAAAGTTTAGCAATGCTTCATCCTTTTGTCGACGAAAATAAACGCACTGCTCTGGCTTCTGCCCTTACATTTATGTATCTGAATACACCCATTATTTCGTTTGCCGAACCAGGCACTTCAAACGGACCGGCCTCAGAGATGGATTGCCTGTTTTTGGTTTTTTAGCTACTCTTTCTATTGAAGATAATTTAAATGGTAATATCCGATCAGGATATACTAAATGCCGTTATAGCAACTGCATGAAAACATTCCTAATCAAAAAGTAAACTTATTATTAATGTGATGAGCAGAATATGGGTAATGGTATTGTGTTGTATATGGTTTGGATTCGCTTGTACCGCTGACAATGATGATACAGGTTTTATTGACTATGCCGAGCTGAATATAATCGATGTTGAGCTTGACCTGGAGATCGGTGAAAGCGAACAGTTCATTCCGGGGCGGCTCAAAGATCTGGTTGTATTCCCGGACGGCACAATGCTTGTCAGTGATCAGTCCCGCGTGGCTATTGAACACTTCACCGCTGAAGGGGAATATGTCGGAAACGTAGCCAGGGAGGGTGGCGGGCCGGGTGAGCTTCCTGCTTCCTTCTCTATAATGGGTTTCGGGCTTGATACGTTGTTGGTGATTCACCAGGGAGGACGAAAAGATTATTATGTGAGAGGAAAAGACGGTTTGTTTGCCCATACCCGTGGGGTAATTACGGAACCCGGCCAGCGCCAGTTTTCTGTAGCCGGGAGAAGAAGTGGTTCAGAATATTTTGCAATAACTCCCGATCCGGGTTTTACGTCAAACCTAACGAGTGATTATGAAGAGTATTACAACGAGTTTCTGGTGATCACAGATGAACAAGGCCATATTCTAAGGGATTCTCTCCATATGTTCAAAACCCCGAGTCCATATATTCAGGTCACTAAGATGGATGGTGCGATCAGGAGCATAGATATTTTTTCCAATCCACCATTTCCATACCGGTCTCAGGATCGTTTCCTTGTGATGAAAGACGGGTATTACATGATTGCCCGGGTTGATAGCAGTGCTTTTTTTATCTATAACAGCAAAAATGAACTTGAACAAAGTATACATCTGAATGTAACACCCAGACCGGTTGAACGGAGCGATCTGGAAATGTATGAGCAAAGTTTTCGTCAATTGGCCCCGGATGTAAAACCGCCTTTTCTCAATGTATGGCTTTCAAAAGAAAAGATCATGCTGCATACCGATAGTGATGAAGAAGACAAGGAGTTCGTTTTGCTGAATTTCGAAGGAGAAATTCTTGGAAAATTCCTGCTACCGGATATAGATGAAATCCAGCACATCAGTGATAAGCGTATATACACGATTCACAAAGATCCGGATGCAGGAGATAGTATACGTATATACCGGCTGGTTTTGTAATGCGGTTTTCTCTCTTTCCAGTTGTCGTTAATAAAGCTCGTATATATGTTTTTGATCGGAATTAAACTATGCTAAAACAAAGCAAATCAACCGGACTTGTTTGCTCTTAGCTGGCAATAAAAATTTTCAGAGTTGCAGTATATTTTGCTTTTTATCACTTTAGTAGCCAAAAATAGCAAAAACGGTTAAACGCCAAAACGTAAGGCAGCTACATGGACATTCTTCGTACAATGGACATACTCGTGGAGTATCCTTTCCTGGCACTTGTGCCAGCTCTGGTGTTCGCTACTTTATACAAAAAATCGAAAAACCGTTACATTTTAGCTTTGGGACTTCTTTGGATGGGGTATTTAGTCTACGAGTACGGAATGAAACTTCGTATTTTATGTTCCGGTGAATGCAATATTCGAATTGACTTGCTGCTTATTTACCCAATCTTGATGTTTACGTCATTGGCTGGTCTAGTCTTATCCGCAGCCATCTTTTTAAGGAATAATCGTGTCTGAGAAGGCAAATCGAGCAGACGGTTTTGCATTTTCAGCTGAACTTTTGAATTGCATCTCAGCCGTTCATTTAACAAGCCGTTTTATTTATTCGATAATAAAAACCATCCGAGATTTTAAATAAACTGTAATTGTCATGAAAGAGGAAACCCGTCACATCTTTTTCCGGTGTGAGGATTCCATGCTTCTTGTCTTTAATCCACAGCATACCCTGAATGTTATTACCAATGATATGTGGGATTAAACTAAATAATTTAAATCCTGCTAAGGCCAACTAAATTTACTTTTTGAATAAATTCTTTCGTCTTTCTTAGAACAGGGATAAGCCCGTCTTTTGAGATTTCAGATAGACGGTTTTTCTTAGGGCATCCTGAACCGGCATTCTATGAGCATACTGTCGGTAGATTAGGGTTTACTGTGTCTGCCCGTTGGCACCAGGATTCGTTGGTGTTGTAGAATTAGTTGTTGGTTATGGCCGATACCTGTTGAAGATACCGTACCTTAACAAGGCTTTTAACCGAGCAGGGCATAGAGTCCGGCGGTTGTTTGGAGATTGCAGATTTACCGGTCTTTGCTACATTCGGCGGAAGGGACTTCCCGACGCTTTGCGTTCCTCTCACTGCGTTCGGCGGGACAGGCTTCTCGTCCCTGGCAGTAAGGACAGTTCAGAATCGTAACAAGGCACAAGGCCTAAGTTTCAACTCTGTATTGTAGCGTGGGAGGGACTCGAACCCTCGGCCTCCGGGTTATGAATCCGACGCTCTTACCAGCTGAGCTACCACGCCTTATGGTTTTCAAAACCTTATTTAATTGAGTGTCTATCAATTTAAGTTTTTCTAATAAATCAATTTATTTATATATCTATAGGACTCGAACCCTCGTCCGCCAGCTGGCGGATATGAATCCGACGCTCTTACCAGCTGAGCTACCACGCCTTATGGTTTTTCTTATAAACCTTGTTGAATTGAGTCTTTACCAATAACAGGTTTTTATTCAGTAAATCAAAACACCCTGCTTTCTAACAGGGACTCGAACCCTCGTCCCGAATGCTTTCGGGTTTGTGTTTAGCGGTTCGAATCAAACAACCTGACAGCACCAACCGGATCTGTCAGCGTT
>CAYPZI010000223.1:0-3150 GCA_964415185.1 uncultured Balneolaceae bacterium
GTTGGTTGCTCGACTATAAAGTTGATCGTCCCGCAGCAGAATTGCCAAACCGTTAGCCAACCAAGTTAAGCCTTAATGTTTCAAGAAGGTAAATCAGATAATTTAATCCTTTTATATGCACCTCTCTTCTTATCTTCGGGATGAGGTTCCATACCCAAAATAGTTATCTCTTTTCGATTTGGCCCGTATGTCCAAAAAATCCTGCGGGCCGTTTTTCCCTGATCAAGATAAGATTGCCATATTTTCATTTTATATTTTTTACTCAGCTCATCTATCTCATGCGTTTGCAGGCTGGCATGTTTAGGATCAACACTTAGGAATTTTATAGATTTTGACAGTCGTTTAAATAAATCCTTCTCATCTACATTTAAATTGTTATTTTTTCTCTTTGCAAGTAGATCATCCCAAAATTCTTTCATTTCAGGAATTCCCATTCGAATTTTAAACATATTCAGCTCCTAATTTAGTCAAGGAGCTGCTCCAATTCTTCCAAGTCAATAGGTTCTGAAACTTCACCTTCTTTAAATTTCTTTACAGCTTTATCTATCATATGTAAGGTCTTCTCAGAAATCTTGTCTGGATGAACCAGTTCGCGAGGACTCAATTCAATTGTTCCATCTTTTTTTTCAGAAACGTGATAGAATTTAGTCCTTGCTCCTCGAATTGTTATTCGTTTTTTGGAATCCAACTTTGCATCGTATTCCCTAATTGCTGGTGCCATATCATGCTCCTTATCTTTTTTTTATTCTTATCTATATATTTTTTTATAAACATTATATGTAATATAATGCAACGAACATAAGTGGGATTGTGGGTATTCCCACACAAAACTACTTACAACACGGTTATAACACAAGTTTTATTTTTCAAAAAATTTAATTTAACCTTAATAAAGGTTTACTTAATTCCCGGACTGGTTGGCTAACAATGTGTTTCCTGCTGACCAGTTCAGGTCTCTTTCTGAACTACAAAGTTGGTAGACTGGCAGCAGAAACGCCAAACCGTTATGTTTCTCATTTACTTCCCTTCTCTTTTTTGTCATTTCTACAATTTTACTCTTCAAAATTTCATTTGATAATGTTCGCATATATGCTAACTTTAGAATATGCGCGTTATTACATTTTACCGAACAGAAACCGGGAATTGCCCGGTGGAAGATTTCTTGCAAAGTCTTCCCGATAAGCAATCCAAGAAAGTAGCCTGGACCCTGCGTGTGGTTCGTGATTTAGAACAGGTTCCCACTCAATATTTGAAGAAGCTCAAAAGCACCGATGATATTTGGGAAGTCCGGGCAACTTTAGGAAATAATACGTTTCGGTTGCTGGGCTTCTTTGACGGTCCAAAACTAATCGTATTGACCAGTGGGTTTGCCAAAAAAACAAACAAGGTTCCAAAACAGGAAATTGAAACGGCCGAAGAACGTAAACGTGATTATTACCGGAGGAAAAAACAATGAGTAAAGATGATTTAGAAATTTTTATCGATCAAAAGAAAGCGGAAAGTCCTGAGTTTGCTGAGAATTTTGAGGAAGGATATCTGAATTTTAAAATCGGAGTGATTCTTCGTCAGGCCCGGGAAAATATGGGGGCAACTCAGGCTGATGTTGCTGAAAAGCTGAATACGACAAAATCAGTCATTTCCCGAATGGAAAACCATGCTGAAGATATTAAGCTTTCTACGCTTACCAAATATGCGAAAGCGTTGGGCAAGAAAGTAAAGCTCGAAATCCACTAAATTCAAAACATAACAAGACGTTTCAAACGGATTTTAACGCAGCGTTAGTTGCCACTTAGAAGTTTTTGGACGTTATTGCCGTTGGTAAATATCATCGTGTTAAAACCGCTTAAACGCTGGGCCGTTATAGAGCTTAAAGAACTCTTAAACAATCAAAAGGTATGGTTAATAGTCTTAAATCTTTTTTAGTAACCGTAATAGTACTCATCATTTCAACATCTTGCACCTCAAGTGATGAACAATATGATAGCATCGATGCTCCATTAACTGAGACTGAGCTTCTCTTTGAAATTGAGGATAGTGACGAAATGTTATTTGGATGGATATCTGACGTTCTCATGACTTCAAAGAGAGATATTTTAATCGCTGACATCACAAGAAAAAAACTTCATCATTTTAAAGAAGATGGTGAATTTGTTGGAAGTTACTTGTCTGAAGGGCGTGGTCCTGGAGAGGTGCAACGAATGGCCGGTAATATCAGCATCACGGATGACGTCAACGTTCTGTTGTATGACTCAGCATTACGTAGAGTTTCCCTCTACGAACTAAACGATGATAATCTAAACGTGATCAGAGATATCAATCTTGATCCATTTCCAAGAGATTTTCACATAACCAGTGAAGATAATTTAATCCTTTATGTTACACCTTCATTCAGGCCAGATGATGATCCTAATGATCGAATAGTGGTTGCAAACTTAAATGGTGAAATCGTCAACGAGGCGTTGATACAATTTGAGCCTAATGAACAGTTGGTAATTTATAATGAAGCAGACCAACCGTTGATGACAACATCTTCACCACACCATTCCAAAAATCTGATAAGCTTTTCTAATGATAAACTTGTTTATAATCGGTCAGATGAAATTGGATTTAAAATATTTGATTTAATAACAGGTGAAAAAATAGCTGAAACTTCCTTGAATCGTCCTGATCAGACATTGTCATCCGAAGAAAGGAGAAGTTTTGTTGATGTTTTGGTAGAAAGAGTAGGTGCAGGAAAAGATCAAAAACAGAATCTGGTATCAGAAATGCCTGATACAAAAGGCAAAGTGAGAATGTTAAAATTTGACGATTTCAAAGGACATATTTGGTTAAATATTATAGATTCTGTTGAGTCCGACTGGTTAATTTTTACTGAAAGTGGTGACTTGATTGCCACTTATAATGAGAATTTCGATGGGCACATTGTCCGTATTCAAAATGGCAGAATTTTCGTGAGTACTGAAAATGAAGACGGAGCACCAATGCTAAAAGTATTACAGCACAATCTAAACGAATAAGGCGCTCTATAACAAAGCAAATCAAGCGGACACGATTGCGTTTTGTTGCTTACATTCAAGTACTTAGCCGTGCCGCTTATTTGCCAAACCGTTATACCCACTCAACTGGTTTCTAAAATTTTCTATTCCAATT
>CAYPZI010000224.1:0-3134 GCA_964415185.1 uncultured Balneolaceae bacterium
ATTTTGCAAGAGGGAGAGGTGTTTTATCATGGATTGATCTGCGATATACCGCACAGTCCCGACACGGACGTGTCGGGGCGGCATACCACAGACCGGGAATTTATTCCCGGGCATGTACAAAGAAAGAAGAGCAAATCCCGTCACACTCGTGTCGGGATGACACTCCGGTGCCCGCATCACTATTTGGTATTTAAACCCGGCCCGGGGGTAACGAGATACCGCGCCGCTGCCGGGACTGTACTCGTTGAATTGGATATGCGAAAGTCGATATTCGATTTTCGATAGTCGATCTGTTTCTTTTTAGAGGCTATCATATCAATCGCAAATCGCATATCGAATATCAGATATCGCATATCAAGACAAACATAAAAAAAGCCCCTGTCGCGAAGCGATCAGGGGCCTGTAATGGAAGACAAGGCGGCGACCTACTCTACCCCGGTTGGAGTACCATCGGCGCTGCGGAGCTTAACGGCCGTGTTCGGGATGGGAATTGCAATCAGAAAAAAACTTTCTCATTTGCCTGTAAAATTCCTCACTTTTGCTACTATTAGCTACTTCAGCCTTATGAAGACGATGTACCAAACCTAAAGAATCGACTAATACAGCAATTGGGTTCACAAATTCAAAATCACCATCAAAAACGTTTATTCTTGGATCTATTACCTTATAATCAAAATTAGCCTCAAACATACGGGACAAATAAGTCGGTGCCTTTGCAGTAAGTAAGTAAACGTTTAATAAATTTGGGTGTTCAGCATTAAACTTATTAATCAAATTTACCTCATCTTCTATACATGACTGGCAACCTTGATCGGAAAAAAATACATTCAACCTAAGCGGATCATTACTTAATACTACATCATGATGGGAAAGGTATAATAATGTACTGTCAACAGTCTCAAACTTCCAGTTATTTAAGTCTTTCCTATTCTCAAACTCTTCAATAACTCTGTTTTTTTGGTTAATACTATAAAGCAACCAGATATTAAGCACGATCATAACACCCGTAATTATGACTAATTCTCCTTTTTTTATCTTCATTGTAATTTATTATAATGGAAATTGTACAAAGCATCCTGAGTATAACTGATTCCATAGATAGTGGAATCTTTTTCATTTACAGTGATTACATTTATATCAAATTTCGACGGAATTCTATAAACTGCCTGGGGGACTCCCTCCCAATTTATCACTTCTATATTTACTTCCCTGGCTTCATCACCAATAGCCTTATTGGAATTTTTGAGTAGATAGATATACTTATCACTAACCGATAAATCTAAATAGTAGCTATTGTAATAATCCTTCTCAAACAGGTCCATTTCGTAATGATGATTTCTGATTTCATTGTCCAAATAATAACTTCCAACGTGCTCAAAAGAACTCTTTCCAACCTTAAAAATTTGTAGCAAAGGAATATACCTCATAATTGTTGTAAAATATGTATTGGATGGAGATAAATCAGAACGACGTGCATTTAATCGGGTAATGTAGTGGCCATACGTTACATTTGATGGGTTACTCGATTTAAATTCAATGTTTGGCAATCGTTCGGTTATAAAATCACCTGTTGCCGGATTAAAGGTATAAAGCCCGGTCCTTTGGTCTAGATTTTTATAAAACTGTCCTTCATATACTCCCATTATTTTAGTGCTGTCCACGTAAAAAGCCGTAGAAATACGCCTTGATTCCTTAGGAAATTCATAAGTGTTTTCAATAATCAAATGATTTTCAATAATTGACCGGGTAAGATTAATTTTGTCCAGAGTTAATAAATTTATATCAAACGTTGTGACAAAAGATTGATTATTTATTTTTTGATGATTGTATATTAAAGGAGCTTCATTAAGTTCGTTGGGCCCTTGGGCTATTTTTCCAAACCCTGACAGATACTTCCCATTCCGGTCATAAACAGCAACAAGCTTTCCATCCGTGTTAGTACTTAAAACTAATAATGAATCAATGAAATCAAGATAGTATAACTTATAGAGCCCATAATTTTCAGTTTCAATCTTTATTCCGGTTAAGGTGATAGGCTCCGGAAATTCAGATATAAATTCAACTTTTTGTTCCTTTATTTTGTATTCATCTATAGGGGATGAACAGCTATAAAGAAAAATCAACGCCAGAATACAAACGGTTAATGAATTCATTTTATCAATTAAAAAAGGCTGCTTAATGCAGCCTTTTTAATACTTAATTTACAACAATATCCCCAGGAGAACAGGTACCAGAAGTATTTCTCTCCCTGCCTGGTTTTTCTTTACAAGTCAGGCAATATATAAAACGATCGCCAAACTCCCCATTACCGAAAGCCGACCAGCAAGGTATTGAGTCACCATCGCTGGCTTTCACCTCTTCTCCTCCAATGTTAATCTCTATATTGGATGTCACATTTATTGCAATCAACGCACTAAATAATGTCAGCACTAATATTCTGCTTATCTTTTTTCATTTTGTCACCTTTTTGAGTTGTTAATTAGATCCTCACCTTTATATTGATATATATGTTAGATTTAGATCAAAGAGAAACTAAAAAAAACAAACAGTGTCAATAGTTTTTGAAAATAATTAGTGCTTAATCGAATATGAAGATAGGGATTAATTCCCTATCTGTCCTCTCACACCACCGTACGTACCGGTCTGGTATACGGCGGTTCACTACTTTACTACTTCGGTTTCGTATGATGCACATATCTGCTCGACTTTGTCCGGTTACCTTCAGATTCCATCCTATTCTCACCGAATCAGTCCCAATAATTTAATATCGGGATTGGCTGTCTTCATACCTGCTAAATGACCAATACGACTCGTTAGTATGCAATGTTTAGTCCTTCTCCCAACGATACGTCAGGATACTATGATCTCGGCTGACTTCTGACCAAAAACGGTCAGATCACCACGGGTAATGGCAGAACCTGTTGTTCCATCTATCCGCCACAATTATGCCCGCAAGATCCCGTATAACTATTGGGCTTTACCTTGTTTGGCAGACTTATCCTCTCGCATCGCCTACGTATGTGGTTCCAGCCGCCGGGACTGTACTCGTTGAATTGGATATGCGATATTTGATATGCGGTTTTCGATAGTCGATCTGTTTCTTTTTAGAGGCTATCATATCAATCGCAAATCGC
>CAYPZI010000225.1:0-3083 GCA_964415185.1 uncultured Balneolaceae bacterium
CCCACGAGGGATGATTTCAAATCACACTATCCGGTTCTTTTTTTCTGAATGAGAACATTTCCATCAACTGTTGCAACATGTTTTTACCGAACATCGTGAAACGTTCCTGCCTTCCCAAAGAGAGGAACCGGAGTAACAATCGAAGATCTTTTAATAAAATCGGCGGGTCTACAATAAGTGGTTCATTCTCAATCACAAAATCCCAATCAATCTCTTTTTGGAATTTAACTCCCTCTTTTTTCATCACCATATAGTAAATATTGGCAATCAGCCCATACCCTACGGTTGTCGGATGAAGGCCATCCAGGCTGAATATTCCACCCCTGTCAATTTTACCCGATTCATCACACAACCGCAGGTAATCGGTCGATATCCTGATATCATGATTCGTGCCAATCAAATATGAAGTTTCAGGTTTCTTTTTGATTGCTTCCAGAAATGGATCAGGAAAAGCCCTGATATCTTCAAAGCCACGCCGGCGCCGGGCAACGGCACTGACATACTTATGAACCGGAACTACATGAAAATCATATTCACCGGCAAGTTCCCGTATTATTTGATTATACTGGTCCACATTCTGATCCAGCTCGATGGCTTCGGATTTTGAAAGATGCGGGTGTTTACCCGGATCAAAATCTTCATCCCAGATCCAGAAACGTGTATAATAGTCGAAATAGCCTGGAGAATGTGTCTTGTCAGCATTGACTCCCCGAATGGCCGGCGGAATGGTCAGGTAAGGCAAAGTCGGTACAAAAACACGGGGAATTTTAAGCTTTGCTATCCGCTCATACAGGGTTCTCATCTCCTTCTCGAAATGTTCAGGCCTGTACACAGTACATTGTCTGTCTGCATAAAAAGCTTCAAGGTCACTTTTCTCCGAATAAATAATTTCAAGATTTGTGACCCCCCCTACAATATTATTATGGCCTATGCAGAGAATCAGGTTTTCAATTCCCCCGTTTTCGTGAAGATGGGAAATATTATCGATCATGTTATTGTTTTCAAAAGGAGTTTCAAAACTCGGGTTCAATACCATCCGTCCGGTGATATACATAGCGTTATCCGGAAGAACACTGAAAACCGTATACCGGGGTTCGTTTTCACACAAAAATTCACGGCATTTTTTTTCCGTCATCAGCCAACTGTCGTTTGCAGCAAACCCCCAGACCGATTGATTGTGCCATGGCTCCGGCCTGTTTTTGCACAGATTAATTTTATTTCCTTCCCAATAATTCTTTATTCGCCGGAGTGTCTTGTATATATGTGTTCCCGCGGCGAGGTATTTGTCCCAGCTCAGATCTTCACCGATTTCTTCCTGCAGACCGCGAACCAATACCTCCATATTAATCGGGATTCCTGCCTGGCCGGTAAATGAAGGCTGTTCAAATGGAACCGGGGGATCAAAACAACTGGCTAAAATATTGGGAAAATTAAGGTCAGTGCGATATATACCGCCGTTTTTGAAGCCAAGGGTCATACTGTCGCCCAGTGCCGCCAGTTTGTATTTGTACGAATTCCTTTTGAGCAGCATGCTCACTATTTTATTACCTTTTATTTCATCTTCACAGTATTCAAAATAACCAGAAGATTTTATTTTTAATCACAAAAGTATATGAAATCACAAACAAATCGGCTTGAAAATTTTCGAGAACAGAGAACTGAAATGAATGAGAAAATTTTCGGGCTCGGCCATCTGGGAATAAAACGATTCTTTAATCTCGATTCAAATACCTACAAAGAGGGATCTCTCCCCACCCCTACCAAGGAACTTCTTGGCCTTGTAGCTTCTACTGTTCTTCGCTGTAATGATTGTATCGATTATCATCTTGAACGGTGTATTAAAAACGGGCTTACAAAAAATGAAATTGTTGATGCACTTAATGTGGCGCTCGTAGTCGGCGGTTCTATTGTCATTCCCCACCTTCGTCATGCCGTGGAAACAATGGAAATTCTTGAAGAAGAACAAGATTCTTGAACGCAAATAAGTGAATGTAGACCTCCAAGGTTTTAAAAACCGTACCTGTTTAGCGGTTCGAATCCAACAATCTGACAGCACCAATCCCGACGCGTCGGGAGAAAAGCGCCGGGCCACGCTGTCAGGTCGCTAAACACATACTAAAAACCCTGGAGGTCTTAACCTAAGATTTTTGCGGCTTCGTGATATGGTACTTTTTTTTGAAACCGCGATGACTCAAACGCAGAGGCTGTTTGGTGCAGATACTCTGCGGAAATCAGCGCCACCATCGGCGGAACTCTGCGAGAAATAACACTCCGATTTTTGTTCTCGCAGATTTTCGCAGTGTTATGCGCTGAGTTTCGCAGAAGATCTATCCACTCCGTCCCGGTTTTGTAATGTAATTCATTACACACATGATATTAAAAAACCTCTATCCCCAAATTTAAGAGAATGTTATAATTGCTTTATTACCTTATTTAATCGTCAATTTAGATCATGAGGCTTAAGATGAAAAAGAATGTAGGAAATTTGGATTCCATTCTCAGAGTATTTACCGGGGCAATTTTACTGGCAGCAGGCATCTATTTCGAAAGCTGGCTCATGCTTCTCGGCATTATCCTGGTATTTTCGGGATCCGTTTCATGGTGCCCGGTTTACAAAATGCTGAACATAAACACATACCCCGGCAATGTTGAAAGGGAGAGCTGAAGTCCTATTTGTTGCCCTTTAAAAAATTCAGGTGTGCCATCCCGACAGGTGTCGGGATCGGCTCTGCGTTATTTGCTGCACCCGGGAATAAATTCCCGGTCTATGGTCTGCCGCCCTGTTCGCTAACAGGGCTATGCGTCATGACGCAGTCCAATCTTATGATAAACAGCTTGTCCGCCCTCAAAATGATTTCATTGCGTAACTCATACCAATATCAAATTTCAAAACAAAAAATCCCTCTCGGGTATAATTCAACACAGAGGCTGTCTAAAAAGTATAATTAATCGAAGCCTGACTTTAATTTTTTAGTTTAATTTTAAATAGATCTATCGGAGTTCTTCGTGTTGCTTCGTGACTTCGCGACTTATATAAAAAAGAAAATCAAGGATATATTTCACCCATGACGTCCCATACCATT
>CAYPZI010000226.1:0-3077 GCA_964415185.1 uncultured Balneolaceae bacterium
CTACAATCAGTTATCCCTGACGGGATATTTCGTGCGTGGTGAGATAAAATCGGGATGTTTAAAGCGGCGTTATCGATGTTTTTGGATAATCATTAATCAATCGGATTTAAAGACGCATCAAATCGACCAAATAATAAACCCAAGTCCCGTGAGGGACGCCCGACTGTAGCCCCGCGGATTTATCCCGGGGTGGTTGGGTTACATTCAATCCGAGGTAAAATCCAGTGAGGGATGGCCCTGATCAAATAAAATTATTTATTTAATTTGCAGGTATGTTGGCAATCAAACTTCGATACTTCTCCTGTTTTTCATCGAGACCCCATTTTTCATAGAGCTGAATTAGTTGTTCAAGAACACGTTGTGTCTGAGAATCATTAAGGTCTTT
Source organism: uncultured Balneolaceae bacterium (assembly GCA_964415185.1). Lineage (GTDB taxonomy): Bacteria > Bacteroidota > Rhodothermia > Balneolales > Balneolaceae > CAYVBJ01. The sequence goes on from CAYPZI010000226.1 coordinate 386, forward strand.
CTCATTTCTAAGAGCTTCAAAATTCTCGATTCGAACGGCTTCTGCTTCACTATATCTGCTTAGTTTTTCATAGGCATCAGCCAAATTTGATCTCATTCGTAAAGTTGAAGGATGAGTCCTTGAAAAATAATGTTCCTGGATATCAATAGCTTCTTTATAGTAGGGAATGGATTGATCAGGCCGGCCGGCTTTTGATAATACCGTAGCCAGGTTATTGATATACATCGCAAGATCGGGATGATCCGTGCCAAGAATATCCCTTTGCATATCTGCAACTTCATGAAAAATGGATATAGCCTGATCATAGTTTTCTTTGTAAAAATAGATGGACCCCAGATTTCCGAGACTCTGTAAAATATGAGGGTGTTCAGCCGGTAAAACGTCTCGTCTCATTTGCAGTGCATCTCTAAACAGAACTTCTGCTTCATCATAACTATCTTCAGCCTGCCTGACCATTCCCAGGTTATTCAGTGACCACGCCAAATCAGCGTGAGGCTCATCAAAAAGCCTTCTTCTCATGGCAATGGCCTCTTCATAGAGATAAACGGCATCGTCATATTCCCGAAGTTGATATTTAATCCAGCCGAGGCTGTGCAGGGTTGTAGCAATGTCGGGATGATCCTCATTGTAATGATTACGGCGAATTGTCAATATGTGGGTGAATAGGCTGTCTGATTGTTGATAATTTCCGTGATCATGCTTCAGCCATGCGATAGGCTGTAAAATTTCAGCGGTTTGAATACTGTTTTCTCCATGCAGTTCACGATTTAGAGACAGGGCCAGTTGGTACAATGAATCGGCCTGTTCAAAATTGGCTAACCGGTACTCACTCCATCCACGGCCTAAAAGGCTACCCGCTTTTAAATCTGGTAAGTTCAATTCGTCAAATATTGTTGTTGAGGCATTGTAGTGTTCAATCGCCGCATAATAATCACCCAGGGATATTTTCAGGTCTCCCAGTTTGTGATAAACAACACCCAGTCCGTAGCCATCACCCTGCCCATCTTCAAGTAATGATTTTTCAAGCTCTAACGCTTCAGCTAATAGTGTTTCAGATTTGTCAAGGATACCTAATACTTGATAAATACCACCGACAGTGGCTAAGAGTGATGATCGTATTTCGGGTTGATCTCTTACTTCGTTTTGAATGAATCCGGTACCAAGATCGAGAATTTCACGGGCAGTAATTTCAGCGTTGGGTTGATTGTAAGGGCTGGCTTGTTCAAATATGCTTGTCAGATACCCCGTAACGGCCCGTGCTTTTTCGGCCTCAGCCTGTGAAATACTTTTTTCATGCGTTAATTCGTGAATGTGATAGGCGGTAAATCCAACAATTGTGACGAGAAAGAGTGCCGCAGCTGTTATAGCTGATTTATTTCGCCTGAAAAATTTGCCTGTTTTATAGCGTAATGTGCCTACCCGGGCTTGTACAGGAAATCCTTTTTGATATCGATCTATATCTTCACGAAGGCTCAAAACCGATTCGTAGCGTTCTTCCGGTTCTTTCCGCAAAGCTTTCAGGATGATGCTTTCCAGGTCGTGCGGAATCGGACCGATGGCAGGGTTTGTATGGCGTGAGGGATGGGGAGGCGGTTCGCTTTGGACCGCTTTTTCAATCTCGGTGAGTGATTTTCCCTTGAACACAAACGGCTTTTCGCCGGTCAGAAGCAGGTAGAGCAGCACGCCGAGGCCGTACACATCGGTGGCGGTGGTTGGATCGCCCGGCTGGAACTGCTCGGGTGCGGCAAACTCCACGCTGGCCACATGATGGCCCTCGCGGGTCTGCGCAACGGACTCATCATCCGGACCGCCGTCGAGGAATTTACCGATGCCGAAGTCCATTACCTTTATCCGGCCATCTTCAGTTACAAAAATATTCTGCGGTTTCAGATCGCGGTGAATCACCAGTTTGGAGTGGGCGTGCTGAACGGCGCGGCAGATTTGCAGAAACAGGCCGAGCCTCTCTTTGAGTTTCAGCGAATGATTCCGGCAATAGCTGTCAACCGGCAAGCCTTCCACATATTCCATAATCATGTAGGGAGTGCCTTCATCGGTAATGCCGCCGTCGAGCAGGCCCGCAATGTTGGGATGGTTCAGCCGGGCCAGGATCTGTTTCTCACGGCGAAACCGGTTGCGCATGGAAGGGGAGTAGTAGCCACGCAGGAATTTGATAGCCACCTGCTGCTCGAACTCTCCGTCGGCCCGTTCGGCCAGGTACACAGAGCCCATGCCGCCTTCACCCAGCTCTTTTGTGATTTTGTAGTGGCCGATCTGCCGGCCCAAAATCGTTGCGGGATGATGATCACGATAAAGGCTCTCCTCACGGATTTTCCGGATAAACTCGGCTTGTGCGGAGATAGAATCCTCTAAAAAGTCTTCTTTCTCTGCCTTTTCGATAGAGCGGAGGTACTCCCGGGCATCGGCGAGGAGTTCGGGCCGGCCGCTGCATTCGGTTTCAAGAAAAGCATTCCGCTCTTCTTCGGCAAGCTCAAGAGCCTTGTCGATCAGCATGCTAAGTTCTTTCCAGTTGGAATATATGTTCATCGCATATTTTGTATGGTTAAGAGAAATATCACAGTTACCGATATAACTTCTCTTTATTAGTAAGGCGTAAAAAAATGATGGATTATTCCAAAAATAAATGGCAGTACATAAAATTCTGATGCTAACTTCTGGCCGAATTTCGTTAATT
>CAYPZI010000227.1:0-3076 GCA_964415185.1 uncultured Balneolaceae bacterium
TCAAGCGGCCAGCTTTCAGCATCCTTCGTGCCCTCGTGACAAACCGGGGCTGAAACACCAAAATCCTGCCACATTATTTCACGCGAAGAACGCCGAGAACACGCAAAGAGCGCAATTTCTTTCTGCGAACTTTGCGCCTGCTTTGCGCCCTCAGCGTGAATCCCCCGGGGCTTGATTTTAATTTACAGCGCTCTCTTTACTCCCGAACCTCATATACCCGGATACTATGTCCTTCCAAAGGGTTCTTGTGTATCGAATAGATCTTTCCTTCCCTGAGATACCGTACTTCGTCAAACTGCGGCAAATAAAATTTCCCAAGTTGTTTCCCGTCCATGGCAAGCAGTACCATCTCTTTTCCATCGGCTTTATCTTCTGTGTACAGCAGAATTTGGTCATCGGATATCCAGACATCCAAAAATGGCGGCTTGAACTCCCCCACATACGTTTTCAGTTCATTTCGAATGCGGATGTTGTTATTGGCAACAGGATGATTTTCAAATGCGCTGTTCAAATCGGATGTTCGAATCTTACGCACTTGTATGTTTAGATTTATTTCTCTTAGTAGTTTATGATTGCTGTTATACACCTGTATTAATGCACTGCCGGGACGCGCTATGGCATAGTGATTATTATTCAATATCCTTATCTGATCCTGAAAACGAAATGGAGGAAGTCCCAGGTATGCCAGCCCGTCCATTGTGATGCGTGTTGAAAACCTGGCCGGATCTTTAAAAATATGATTGGGAGTTTTAATGATATGCAGTGAATCCTGCACCAGGTTCAGATGTTCATCCATAAGTACAACGACATCCTCTTTATACTCCGGTAAATTGATTTTTACCTCGTCTCTCCATGATCTGACAAATGCAAGGTAACCCACGTTTCTCAGATACCCAATCAGGTCAACTCTCTGGTTTCTTTTCAATTCCGGAGTTTTTGAGTACTTGTAATTGTAGTTCCCGTCCTCATCTTTTTTAAAAAAATCAAACATCAGGGATTGATCTTTCCACACAAGAAACCCGTTACTTCCTGCATCAATCAGGGAAAAAGTAAATGGAACCTCTCCCGGCCCGTTACCTTCTCTTGCCACCGTTCCTTTGTACGTTCCATCCGATTGGTATTGTTCAATGGAAACGTTTTGGCGGTCTGATACAATCAATGACCCGCCCTCAGCCACTATCAGGTCACCAAACATCCCCGGGATATATCCGTCACTTTCACCGGTTTCCATTATAACATGAACTTCAATAAGTTTAAGACTGTCGACTTCAATAGGCACACCGTTTTGTGCATGCAGATAAATACTGCAATACGGCAGAAACAGAAATAAAGATATTATTTTAAAACAGATGCGCTTCATAATTATAACGACGGAGGGTGGGGCCGCACTGCAGTTCATTTGGTCGTATTGACGTAAGTATCGGAAAAGTTTCATCTATTTTGCATTTTTAAACCACAATGATTTTTTACTCTGGCAAGTCAAAATGGAATAAATAGTCCCAATTTCCGGCGAAAAATTTTCCGGTTGTCTTTGATAAAAAAAGATCTGATATCCAAATAGGACTTTCTTCGTTTAGTACATAAAACTGGTATCTACCAACGGTTTGATAACTCCCATTGGAGTCAAGAGAAAGACGAATGAGCTCTTTTCGAACAGAAATAAATAAATCACCATTATCCATAAGTTTAAATTGTCTTATCGGCATAGCTCCGCCATACCCTTCGTTACCAATTGGTTTAAAAAAATCCATGGCGGGAATATTCATCTCTTCAAAACCTGAATAACTTAGCACTAAAGTTAATTTAAGATCGAATGTATCATCAAATAAAAAAATCCATGGAAGTGGAGCATAAGACGCAGCAATTTCATTTTTCCTATTAATGGAAAAATTTGGCGTGTTATATACCTGTGGCTGGTAGCCATCCGGAATGATTTGTGGTAAAATAGTAGTAATAGTATCAACCGGATCATTGATATGGGATACTGTAATAAGCCCTTCGTCAGGAGCTTCAGAAATAAAACCTGCTTTTTTAGGGTTAGAAAATAACATTATCTGGTCATTCAAATCGATATATTTGGTTTTGTAAACTCCTTTAAAGTTCCCAATCTCACGCTCCAAAACCATATTTTCATTATAAATATTGATGCGTGCATTGTTCCAGTCAGGCAAATAAATATATTTATTATTACTACGAAGTGACGTTACTAAAAGATGTTCACCCGGGCCCTTCCCCTTTGATGTTAGAGGTCCTTCAATATTGCCATTTTTCAATATTTGAAAAACTGAAGAGTTAATATTATCGTATATATAAAATCGTTCATTAAAATAAACAAAATCCCAAATGCGACTAATTTTTGAAGTCTGATTTATCGTTTCATCGTAAGTGCTGTAGATAATGTTATTATTATTTAGTTGGACATGTTTAACAGGAGAATTGTCCAAGTCCAAATGTTGAATCGAAGAAGATTCCACAAATTCATTCAGTATTAGAGATGGTGTGTGAGGTATCTTTTTATCTGTTTCATAAGTGCACCCCACAAAAATAAAGGAAACAAAAGATATTAAAATCAGTGATTTCATTATTTTATATTGTTAATTATAAAAGCGCTGCACCTTTAACCAGCGCTATTGTAATCGTTTTTAGCTACAGTTAGTTTTGGGTGATCCAATCAGGGCATTCTCCACCACATACCGTGCCTCCATAATCGCCGATTCCATCGTAATTGTATAATTCACCCCCACAATCCAAACTTAATGTCCAAAAGGTCACGCCTTGCACCAAAAAAGCGTCACAGTCTCCATATGTACATGAACATTGAAGCCCGCCTTTTATTTTTTTCATCTCACTACGGCTTAATACTTCTACATTTGATATTATTTTATTCATTGTTATTTACCTTCGTTTTTAGTTTTCACCTGTTTTGTACCATTCATGAAGAGGCACAGGCATATTTAAGAGTCCCTGTTTGACGGACCAAACACTCTTCTTCAACTCATTCAGCATTTTCGGTTAACAATTATATAGCTTGCACCTTTTCTGCTTTACACTACACAATAATAAATTCCGGGGAAAA
>CAYPZI010000228.1:0-3054 GCA_964415185.1 uncultured Balneolaceae bacterium
AGCTTGGCAAAGAGATTAAGCAGGCCAAGCGTGACCAGGTGCCGCTGAATTACATCGAACGGGTGATACAACTGGCCGGACAGGGCTTTACCGATATTGAATTCGATACGTACGACACGGACTGGAACTCGGAAGCCTACATGACCGTGAGCGGACAGAATTCCAATAATTCCGTCAGAATCCCCAACTCGTTTATGCGGGCAGTGATTGACGATGAGGACTGGAACCTGTACGGGCGGATTGAAAGACGGAAAGCAGCCGAAGAGGGCAGGGAGCCCGAACCGATGAAAACCCTGCGCGCCCGGGATCTCTGGGACCAGATCGGCTACGCGGCATGGTCGTGTGCCGATCCCGGAACACAGTACCACGATACGATCAACGAGTGGCACACCTGTCCCGAAGACGGCCCGATCAAGGCAAGCAATCCCTGCTCGGAGTACATGTTCCTCGACAACACGGCGTGCAACCTGGCATCGCTGAACCTGATGAAATATTTTAAGGATGAGACATGCAGCGAATTCGATGTGGAGTCAATCCGCTACGCTTCGCGGATATGGACGGTAGTATTGGAAATCTCGGTTTTGATGGCACAGTTTCCATCCAAAGAGATTGCTGACCTTTCCTACATCTTCCGCACGCTGGGACTGGGCTATGCCAATCTCGGTGCCGCGCTGATGGTGCAGGGCGTTCCCTACAACAGCAACGAGGGCTTTGCCATTGCCGGATCACTTACTTCCATCATTCACATGTCGGCCTATGCCACCAGTGCGGAGATGGCCGGCGAACTCGGCCCGTTTGAAGGCTACGAACGCAACAGGGAGCATATGCTTCGCGTGCTGCGCAATCACAAGCGTGCCGCGTACAATGCGGATGAGAAGGAGTATGAAAAACTGACGATCAAACCGATGGGTATCGATGATAATTTCTGTCCCGGTTACCTTCTGAAGGCGGCCCGCGAAGATTCCGACAGGGCGGTAGACCTGGGCGAAAAGCACGGTTACCGCAATGCGCAGGTGACGGTGATTGCTCCCACGGGTACCATCGGCCTGGTAATGGACTGCGATACCACCGGCATCGAGCCCGATTTTGCACTCGTGAAATTCAAGAAACTGGCAGGCGGCGGTTACTTCAAGATCATCAACCAGTGCGTGCCGAAAGCCCTGCAGAACCTGGGTTACAAGAAGAAAGAGATCGATCAGATCATCAAATATGCGAAAGGCCACGGAACGCTGGACGGATGCCCGCACATCAACCGCGAGTCGCTGATTGAGAAAGGGTTTACCGGCCAGAAGCTGGATGCCATTGAAGAAGCCCTGCCTGGCACGTTCGACATCAAATTTGCCTTCAACCAGTGGACTCTCGGCGAGGATTTCTGCAAGGAGGTTCTCGGTATTACCGAAGAACAGCTTTCAAACCACAATTTTGATATCCTGCGCCATCTCGGCTTCACCTCTCACGAGATCCGGGAAGCCAACGACTACGTCTGCGGCACCATGACCGTAGAGGGTGCACCTCACCTCAAAGACGAGCACCTGCCCGTATTCGACTGTGCCAACAAATGCGGACGCACCGGCAAACGGTTTATTTCGGCGAAGGGCCACATTTACATGATGGCCGCCGCGCAGCCGTTTATCTCGGGCGCCATCTCGAAAACCATCAACCTGCCGAACGAGGCGACGGTGGATGACCTCAAGGATGCCTACATGGAATCGTGGAAGATGATGCTGAAAGCCAATGCGTTGTACCGCGACGGATCGAAACTGAGTCAGCCGCTCAACTCTCTGAACGATGTGTTCGAGGAGCTTGAGGAAGAAGATTTTGACGATGAAGAACTCTCAAAAGCCGAACAGGATGCGGTAATCGAAACGGCCGAGCGGATCATTCACAAGTATGTGGCACGGCGCAAGCGTCTGCCGTTCCGCCGCAGCGGTTACACCCAGAAGGTGAAGATTGGCGGACAGAGTGTTTATCTGCGCACCGGCGAGTACGAAAACGGCCAGCTTGGCGAGATCTTCATTGACATGCACCGTGAAGGCGCGGCTTTCCGGAGCCTGATGAACTGCTTTGCCATTGCCATCTCGCTTGGATTGCAGCACGGTGTACCGCTCGAGGAGTTTGTGGATGCCTTTGTGTTCACCAAGTTCGAGCCAAGCGGCACGGTATCCGGTAGCCCGCATATCAAGATGACCACCTCGGTGATCGATTACATCTTCCGGGAGCTGGCGGTTACCTACCTCGAGCGGGATGACCTGGCCCACGTGCCCACCGAAGAGATTATGACACGCAAACTGCGTCCCTCCGAAGAAGACGAGCTTGCCGAAGAGGTAAGCAAGCGGGTGCAGGAAAAGCAGAAGAAAACGGTTAAAGAAACGACACATGCCCGCGAGCATGAAGAAGATAAGACGTTAAGCGATTACGACCAGGCCAAGCAGCTTGGTTATACAGGCGACTCTTGCCCCGAGTGCGGAAGCATGACGATGGTACGCAACGGTACATGTTTAAAATGCATTACCTGCGGCTCCACGTCAGGCTGTTCCTGATCATCGTGACATGTCATTCAACCCCCCGCCCGGACGCAATCCGGGCCGGGGGTGTATTATTTAAAAACCCAAGGACCTTGAAGCGTCACAATCCCGTAGCTTTTACGGGATTGTGTCCTCCAAGCGTCCGGCTTCAAAGGCTCGATACAAAAGACCTTGGAGAGTCCCGGTGCTTTTCCGGGTCCTCCAAGCGTCTGACTTTAAGGCTCAAAAAAAAGACCTTGCAGCGTCACCCGGCGTTTTTCCGGATGACCTCCAAGCGTCTGATTAACAAGCAAGAATTCAAGACCCCGTAGCGTCCCGTGCGTGAATTTTCAGCCGGGACCTCCGGGCGTCTGACTATAAGGTAATGACAAAACAACCTTGCAGTGTCCCGTCCGGTCCAATAACCCCGGCAGAGAAGCAGTCGTTTTTCGGTTATTACCGGACTGAATGCGTGCAATTTGCGTCGTGTAATATTCCATGTAATGTTACATAGTTGTAAATAACAAAGAAATGGAAAATTTTGCGGCAA
>CAYPZI010000229.1:0-3039 GCA_964415185.1 uncultured Balneolaceae bacterium
ATTAGCGACTACCCAGCCAAAACAACCTGTTTATATTAAAACCGAAGCGAATATTGTTTTCAAAAAAGCGGGATTCATTTCTTGCAAGTGCATAATCTTCAGTGTGCCAGCGTGTACTGGCAAAAAACATCTGAAAAACATGCCCTCCGGTCTCCACATCGAGCCCTACACTGAATGCGTTATTTGTATTGTCAGTACGTTCACCTATAACAGGCAGGTAGTCTATGTTCACTGCAAACGTTTTATTTATCTTGTATTGAAGTCCCAGCCCGATGGCATAGTGGTTATTTTGGGCATCCAAAAGTTCATCTCCCTGTCTTTCCCGGATTACCGTATTGAAATGAGAAATCATAGGAGCTACCTGAATAGATATTTTATCACCAAATTTACGGGCAAACATAATGGATGTTAAATAACTTAAATCATCTTCAAAACCGAGGTTATTCTCTTCCGTTGTTTTGGCTATACTTCCCTTCAAAGCGATAAAGAGAGGAACAGAATTATCACTCAACTGTTGAATAATATTTATTTTGGTACGCAAATCGAAAACTTTAGCTTCACTTTGACGCCCAAACCCGACAGAGAGCCAATTTGTTATACCATAATCGACGCCCAGCCTCACATTTACCTGTTCGTCAAGTCCGAACAAGTCATCGGCACCTTCATCAATAAATCCGAAAGCATGTTTAATATTAACATTCATATTTCCTTTTTCCAGGTTCTTCACAGTAGACTGTGTTACAAGGCTATTTGACCAAAAAATATCATCTTCGATTGTTTTGGTCACTGCCCGCTCGCGTTTCATTTGTGCTGAACAAATCGTTGAAAAAGTAAATAGGAAGCATATACTGAAAAAATAGATCTTTTTTGACATTATGAAGAATTCCCGGGTTAGTTTTCAGGTGTAAGTAATATTTCGATGGAGACTTCTTGTTCGTCATTTACCTTGTAAAAGAGTATTCCAGGGGGCTCAATATCGTGTTCTGATAGAAGCACAGTCCAGCTTGCTGTCAATTTCAAGCCATCAGCAGTATTTCGGAGTGTGCCGGTAACTTCTACTGTTTTGGGTACACCGTGCACTTTAAACTCTCCTTTTGCTGTAACTTTTTGTGGCTCTGTACTTTTTGTGTTGAAATCACTGGTTAGCCTGCCAAAAAACTCGGCAAAAGGATGTTCTGATACTTCCAGGGTTTCTCTCATATCTTTATCTCTCTTCTCATTACCCGTATCCAGTGTTGCCAGATCTACAAAAAAATCAACCGTATTTTTATCAAAGTCAATTTTGCCAACCAGGTTGTTTGAAACACCTTTAAATGAATGTAATGGTACCGACGAACTAAATTCCACATACCCTTCATCCGAATAGAAAGATTGAGCATATGCAGCTACAGGCAGGCTATGTATCAGAACCAAAAAAATAAACAGGTTAAAAAAATTCATGGACTTAATGAGATTAAGGGTTTTCAGGAATATTTCTGGCTCCCTGATCGATCCATGTTATCAACGCCTGCAATTCCTCATCTGTCAAGCTTCCCGGATTGTCCAGTGGCATTTGCTGTCCAAATCTTGGGTCTCTTGAAATCAATTTATCAATAACAGGACTGTTTTCAGGTTCCGGTTTTCCCGGTGCAATTACAAAAGTCTCATACTGATCACCAACACTATGTATGGCCGACTCGTATGTGGTGTATTCTGCCCCGGAAGTGCGTTCCCCGATGTGACATCCACTCCCCGAGCAGTGTTGATTAAATATGGGCTGGATGGTTTTGGAATAAATAATGAGTTCTTCGTCGGTATCAAAATCCAGCGGGGCGGGTTCAATCACATTACTTTCACACGAGAATGCAAAAAGTAACAATAAACCAAAACTTAAACGGAAGAGAGCCGGATACATAATTGAATTGGATTATAATTGTAGATACAGTAATGAAAATAATCAATATATGTTAAAAGTGTCAGGATTACATCCATTTGATCTTCTTTCATTGAATCACACAGATTTCTTTATAATCGCAGCTAAACTGCATTTCTTACGACCAAATTTCTTGGTGAGAAATGAGGGCTAATCCATTCGAAATAAATAACTTACTTCTGAATATTCTCCAAAAGAATTAATGAATTAGCCCCAATTATCAGTTGTTTACTGTGCAACCACAATTATTCCTCTCTATTTGCTTCGCCTGGAGTGGGAATACCGGGCCACCAATTTTCGACCGGTGAAGTAGAAGCATCCTCTTCGAAAAAGGAGTATGTTTCATTCGTAGCTACCGTGGGTATAAATTCATCCTCAACCCAAATACCAGCCTGGTCAGCAACATCATCCCGACCATTGCCATCGGCTCCATACTGCATGTAGTCGACAATATTGTCGGGATTTCCGAAAAAACCGAAATCGCCGGATCCGGCTGCTCCCTCCTTATACAGTGCAAGCTCTCCTTCCGTAGTTCCAAGGCCGGTCCACTGTACCACAAGAAACTCTCCTGCCGGTATGGTTAAATCGCCATCAAGAACTTCCAGAGAACCGACCTGAATATAATTCGGTTCTATACATACCCAGTATTGACTCAAATCAACGGCTGAATCTCCGGTATTATGAAATTCAATCCATTTGGTAGTTCCCTGAAAATCGATGGTGGTTCCTACTTCATTGATTCGAATGCCCATATTTTGGTTGTTCTCTGCGCTTTCTGATTTTTCAAGAATGATCTCACGGTTGATTTCCTTGCCGGAGACAATTGACAGGTTCTCAATAGTTGCGGTATCAAATCCGGGCTTGGACGCGTGAAGCACGTAAGATCCTTCACTTAATCCGTTAAGAGAAAATGTGTTTACATCATTTGTGTTTGAACCGGTTAGAGTGCGGCCGTTTTCACTTAACCAGATACGAACCCCATTTAAAGGCTGTTCCTGGCTTCCTGTTTCACTGCTATTGTATACCTGTCCACTTAACTTACCGGCACTCTTCACATCGACCACGTTGGCTGTAGGATTTAATGCAAACGTCCCGGTTTCACCATCGGTAACAAATGATTCTGCAAC
>CAYPZI010000230.1:0-3006 GCA_964415185.1 uncultured Balneolaceae bacterium
AATCATATTAATCTTTTTTTTCTATTTCATCAATTTAAAATGCTCATTTCTTTGCAATGGTTGCGGGAAGATCATCTGAACTTAATTTCAGTGAATTCGATTCAAATCCATTTTTTTCAATATTATTTTTCAATATCGCTTTTAACGGGCTTGAAGTTTACAAGAAGAGCGGCACTCAGGGCGCCCAGCATTACCAAACCTGCCGACACAAACATCACTTTCTGAAAACTAACCAAAAATGATTCACGTACCGAGCGTTCTAAAACAGTGCGTATCTCGGCTGAAACAGTTTCGGGAATAGTCACCTTCGCAAGATTTGACTTTTCATTTAAAAGCTGATGTTGTATGTCTTGTGGAATATTACTCTGATTCATCATTTCCAGCAATTCATATCCGAAAAGTATAATGGCCAGTGCGCCAAGAAGCGCTACAGAAAGCATCCCGGACAGCCTCGTAATAGCTTTGTTAATACCTGAGGCAGTGCCTGTATCTTTAGGGGGGACAGAACTCATTACTGTTGTTTTCATCGGTGCAAAACTCAATGCTACACCCAGTCCCATAAAAAATATTCCAGGAAAAAAACCGGACCAGTAGTTGCTCACGGTTCCGTAAAATCCCAATAATAGAAATCCCACGCCGGTAAGTGCAGGCCCTGTCATTAGCAATGGTTTTGCTCCGAAACGCACAATCATTCCGCCCGACCACCGGGAAAGTACACCTACCAACAGAGGAAAAGGTATAAATGCAGCGCCCGCCGCGGTGGCTGAATATCCCTGTATCTGTATCAAATTAAAAGGTAAAAGGAAAAATACTACGGCCAGGGAGAGATATAAAAACAAGCTTACCAGGTTCGCCCCGGTAAAGCTTCTGGAATTAAATAAACCAAGATTCATCATAGGATTATTTACAGTACGTTCTACCCAAATAAAACAGATAAAAACAAGTATGCCGGCTATAAAAGTAGTCAGGATTAGAGGATCTGTAATTCCCGATTCGGAGGCATTAATTAAACTGTAACAGATCAGGCCCAAACCAAGCGTTGCCAGCAATGCTCCATACCAGTCAGGAGACCCGTTTTTTCCGGGAGCCTTACTTTCAGGCACATGTAAAAACAAAATCAAAAGCGTAATTAACGCCATAGGAATGTTGATTAGAAAAATAAAGCGCCATGAGAATTGATCGATCAGGATTCCACCCAGCAACGGGCCAGTCGCTGTTAATAAAGCCGTAATTCCCGACCAGGTGCCTATGGCTTTGCCGCGTTCTTCCTTTTCATAGAGATCGGTAATGATAGCCAAACTTCCCGGTATCATCATGGCCCCTCCGATAGCCTGGCCGCCACGTGCAATGATCAATTGCTGCACATCGGGAACCAGTCCACACCAGATGCTGGATATCAGAAACAGGAAAACACCAATTCCAAAGACCCGTTTTCTGCCGTAGTAGTCACCTGCGGAACCTCCCGTAAGAATCAATGTTCCAAGCATAAAGGTATAGATACTGATGACCCACTGCATATCGGCTACAGTTGAATCCAGCGATGACTGTATGGCAGGCAGTGCCACATTTACGACCGACCCGTTAATAAAAGCCATACCCGAGCCAATGATCGTAGCTGCCAGGGCCCATTTCTTATCTGTACTGCTTATTTGTGACATCCTGAATTATGTGGGGCTATTTCAAAATAAAGCATGAATGTAGCAATTAGGTTTTCCTATACCAAGCAATAAATTGAACCACCATTATAAAACCCCGCCAAATCCGTAATATGGAAGAACAGATTATGAAGCGTCATGTATTAGTCGTAACATGCATCTATCAAAACCCCAAAAAGTTGTTGACAAAAATCCATAATAGAAAATTTTTAATCCCATTATGCGAGTGTGTAAATTGCAATCAAGAAGAGAGCTGTACCCAATAACCGCAAGCCACGAACGCTTTCGGGATGACTCATTTTATTTTAAAATCAATTTCTTATAATTACTCTTGCGTATTTTAGGAATGTAACTAAAACAACAAGAAATCTGTTAAACAAATGAACGGCACATTTTAAATATTCTTTATGAATTTCCAACAGCACCCTATTCGCAACCTGACAACCCTTCTTAAGCGGCACGATATCGATTCACGAAGAAACCTGTCCAGAATTACTGTATTCTATCTAAAGTTGATTTTACAAGAGCCTTTTCGAATTATGGAAAAAATCAACTATTCCGACAAGATTCAAAAGCACGAACTTTTAAAAGACCCGGTGTTTATTATCGGACATTGGCGAAGCGGTACGAGCTTTTTGCAATATCTTTTGGGCAAGGATCCGCAGTTTTGTTATATGAATAAATTCCAGGTTGTATTTCCTGATATTTTTCTCAACTCCGAAAAGTTGCTAAAACCACTGATTAAGGCAATACCCAAAACGTTTAATTTCACCCGCGATGCCCGGAATATGTCAATTAATCTTGAGCTGGACAGCCCCAGCGAAATTGAAATTGCGCTTACTACAATTATGTCACCTACAAGCCTGCACTGGGGACATATCTTCCCTGAAAATGTCCGGGAGTTCTTTGATAAATTTCTATTCTTTGAAGACATTGATGAAGAAGAAGTAGAACTCTGGAAATCATCCTATCAACACCTCATTAAAAAAATTTCTCTCAAGAACCACGGGCAACAGGTACTTATCAAAAGCCCCGGCAACACCAGCCGGATAGAAAAACTGTTGGAAATCTACCCGAATGCCCGTTTTATATTTATTCATCGCAATCCCTACGATGTGTTTTATTCCAGCAAGAAACTCTGGAATACCCTTCTGGATAATCTGGCCCTTCAGGATTTTACTGAGGCTGAGATAGAGCAGGAAATAATATACAGCTATAGAAAATTGATGTGCCATTATCTTCAACAGCGGCCGGAAGTTCCCCGGGGTCAGCTTACAGAAATACGGTTCGAAAAATTTATGGCAGATCCCGTCAATGAATTAAGAAGGGTTTATGCTGATTTAAACCTGGA
>CAYPZI010000231.1:0-2994 GCA_964415185.1 uncultured Balneolaceae bacterium
ACATCCATGATGGCGAATGGGATCAGGAAATTCTCAAAATTCTCGACATCCCCGAAAATCTTTTACCGGATGTAAAACCCTCAAGTGAGATGTACGGCAGAACCAAAACCACCATTTTTGCTTCGAAGGTACCTATCGCCGGTATTGCCGGTGATCAGCAGGCCGCACTATTTGGCCAGCGTTGTATTAAATCGGGCATGGTAAAAAACACCTATGGCACCGGTTGCTTTATGGTGATGAATACCGGCGATAAACCGATTGAATCCAAAAACAACCTGCTTACTACCATAGCATGGGAAGTGAACGGAAAAGTTGAGTATGCACTGGAGGGAAGTATCTTTATAGCGGGAGCCGTTGTACAGTGGCTGCGGGATGAACTTGGAATCATTCGAAACTCATCCGATGTGGAAGCCCTGGCAAAAACCGTTCCCGACAACGACGGTGTATACCTGGTACCTGCTTTTGCCGGGCTTGGAGCACCTCACTGGAATCAGCATGCACGCGGGACAATCGTGGGATTATCGAGAGGCTCGAACGCAGGACATATCGCCCGTGCCGCACTTGAAGGAATTACCTACCAGGCGATGGATGTGCTGAACGCCATGCAGGCCGACTCAGGCATCGATATCCGCGAACTCCGGGTCGATGGCGGGGCGGCTGCCAATAACCTCCTGATGCAGTTTCAGTCCGACATCCTGCAGGCACCTGTCATCCGGCCGAAAGTATTAGAAACCACGGCACTCGGTGCCGCCTACCTGGCAGGCCTTGCGGTCGGTTATTGGGCAGACCATAATGAAATAAACGAACAGTGGCAGGAAGACCAACAGTTTCATCCTGAAATGGACAAAGAACGTTCAAAAGTTTTGATAGATGGATGGAATCGCGCTTTGAACGCTGCAAATGTTTGGTCTAAGGGTAAATCATGACTTTTTAAATAAATCGTAAAACACAGGAATATTATTATGAAAAATAACAGGCAAGATATGCTAAAGCGCGTGAAGTCTGCTACCAATTACTGGGATGTTATTATCATCGGAGGCGGAGCTACCGGGCTTGGAGCTGCTGTCGATTCAGCGTCACGCGGATACAACACATTGCTTCTCGAGCAGCACGACTTTTCAAAAGGTACATCAAGCCGTTCAACAAAACTGGTACACGGCGGAGTAAGGTATCTTCAGCAAGGAAATGTATCGCTTGTTCTCGAAGCCTTACGAGAGCGGGGCCTTTTAATCCAAAATGCGCCTCATCTGGTCAGAAACCAGTCATTTATCGTTCCCAATTACGACTGGTGGGAAGGCCCGTTTTACGGTATTGGGATGAAAGTATACGATATGCTTGCCGGGAAGCTTGGTCTGGGGCCATCAAAGAACCTCTCTCGTGAAAAAACACTGGAATATATACCGACACTTGAGTCCGAAGGGTTAAAAGGCGGCGTGATTTATTACGACGGGCAGTTTGACGACTCCAGGCTTGCTATCAACCTGGTTCAGACAGCGCTCGACCATGATGCCACCATCCTGAACTATACGAAAGTAACCGGTTTGCTTAAATCCAACAAAACAATTAACGGAGTTACTGCCAGGGATGAGATTACCGGTGAGGAATTTGAAATTAACGGGCGTGTGGTGATAAACGCAACCGGTGTGTTTACCGACACCATCCTTAAAATGGATGATCCCGAAAATGAGAAAATAATTGCTCCAAGCCAGGGGGTTCATATCATCATTGACAAAGAGTTTTTGCCGGGCAACAGCGCCATTATGGTACCCCATACCGATGACGGGCGCGTTCTGTTTGCTGTGCCATGGCATGATAAGGTAGTACTCGGTACAACCGACACTCCTGTCAATGATCCCTCACTTGAACCTGAGGCACAGGAAGAGGAGATCGAATTTATATTAAAACATGCCTCTCAATACCTGATCGGCAATCCCAAACGCAGCGACGTTCGCAGCGTGTTTGCCGGATTGCGCCCTCTCGTAAAAGCTGGTGATTCCAAAAACACCGCCTCGCTTTCGCGCGACCATACACTCATAGTCTCGGATTCAGGTTTGGTAACCATCACCGGCGGCAAATGGACAACCTACAGAAAGATGGCGCAGGATACCATTGACCAGGCAGCCACAATTGCCGGGCTTAATATCAAGGAATGTGTGACAGAAAATCTCAGAATCCATGGATGGCTTAAAAATATAGATAAATCGGATCATCTTTATTATTACGGTTCTGACAGCGTTTCAATCAAAAAACTGATTGATGAAAAACCGGAACTGGGTGAGAAACTTCATGAGCGCCTGCCTTATATCAAGGCACAGGTTGTTTGGGCGGCCCGCGGCGAACTTGCTGTTACTGCCGAGGATGTGCTTGCAAGGCGAACACGGGCATTGCTTCTGGATGCCAAAGCCAGTGTGGAAATGGCCCCTGAAGTTGCCAGGTTAATGGCTGAAGAAGCAGGACATGATAAAGCCTGGCAAGATCAACAGGTTGAGCATTACCGGTCTCTGGCAAAAAAATATATATTGTGATTAGTTTCGTGTCAATGATAAAATATCGGGTAAAAACCCGCAAAGTTTCTTTTCTGAAATGGCAGTATGTTGAGAAAATGGAAACAACTCTGAGATAAAACTTTGCGGGTTTACAGTTGACATGACACTAGTCTGTTTAAAATTTGAAATCAAAAACTTCTAATATGTAATAATATGCATCCTTTTATAGCTGAAATCATTGGCACCGCCATCCTGATCATATTCGGGGGTGGCGTTGTTGCAAATGTTGTTCTCAAAAAAACCAAGGGCCATGACAGCGGCTGGATTGTTATCACCTGGGGATGGGGAATGGGCGTTTTTGTTGCCGTATTTACCGTTGGCCAGTTCAGCGGAGCCCATATTAATCCGGCCGTTACAATCGGGCTTGCAGCCGCAGGCTTGTTCGACTGGGTAATGGTAGTGCCCTATATTATCGCTCAAACATTTGGGGGATTTCTGGGTGGCGTAA
>CAYPZI010000232.1:0-2950 GCA_964415185.1 uncultured Balneolaceae bacterium
CACTAAAAAGATTTAGTGCGTGAATAGCATCTTGAGATACGGATCCGGCTCCCCAATCAGTCTGCATTTGTCCGGTAAGTTCATTGTTATGGTTTATGGGCATCAGCGGCTGGTGCGCGGAAATCACGATCGGAGAAATATCTACTCTTTTTGAGTGAAGGGCTACCTGTTCCGGCTGATCTTCACCAGGTGAAATCTTGATGGTTTTTTTTACCGGTTGGTAGCCCGTATAAGAGAAAATAATATCATATGTACCCGATTTTAATTTACCTAAACTGAAATAACCACTCTTATTGCTGCTCGTACCCCCGCTGGCATCGGCCAGCATTATGGAAGCTCCCGGTAGTGCCTCGCCGGTTTGTGCGTCAAAAATTTTACCGGCAAATGTTCCATACTCAGGCGACCGCTTGGTAGATTTTATGATAACATATGTGCCGGATGATAGAACAAGATAATCTAACCCGCTTCCATTCAGTATGTTGGATAAGATTTCATCAACTGTTTTATTCCGTATTCGCTTATAAATATTAAAATCATCGAGAATTACAGGATCAAATATAATATCGGCTTCGGTTGAGTTGGCAATTGTTTTTAATGCATCGAATAATTCAGTCCCCGAAAATTCGAAAGAAAACCTTTCCGGGGCAGGATCCTGGGCATAGAGTGCGGACTGGTACACTAATCCGGCTACCAAAAACAAGATCACTCGAGTATATGCTTTTCTCATCAGATGCAGGCAGATCTTTAGCGGTTGCTGTTTTCGTTAAATACGACATAACCATTTGCTGATTCTCTGTAATTCAGCCCTTTTACTGTGGTAATATCTTCCAGTAGCATTTCTACACTTTGTGGATTGGTGTAAAACGTTGTCAGTTTCTCATTGCCGATTTGTTTATCACTTATTTCAATATTTACATCAAATTTCCTTTCGATCTCATTGAAAATTAACCGCAGTGGCTGACCGATAAATGAGAGATTATTATCTTTCCATGCAATCACATCTTTCAAATCAACAATATCCGGATTTGTGGGCTTATTTTCGCCATACTGCCATTTACTCGTTAATCCTTCCGTCAATCTTACTCTTTCTAAATTATTTGAGACCGGGTAAAAATATACCGTGCCGGATGCCACTGTTACCACGACTGCAGGAGCAGGATCTTTGCGCCATGCACGTACATTAAATTCTGTTCCTGTCACTTCAACAATGGCTCCGTTTGCTTTCACCGTAAACACATTATCGGAAGGTTGAACCTCAAAATAAGCTTCACCATTTAACTGAATATGTCTGTTTAATGTTCCGAATAAACGATTGTATTTAATTTCCGTGCCGCTATTCATTACAACACTGCTTCCGTCCGGCAGCTTAATAGTTGCAGTTTCACCATATGGAACAATGTTTGTAACAGGCATCAGCAAGTAACCGATTCCCACAGCAATAATAATGACGGCCGCAACCATGTAATACCGAAAATATCGCCTGAACGTTGATTTGGCATTATCTTTAAATAGAATGCCTGCCCGAGTTTCATTTTTGTCAAATCCAAGCTTATTTTTTACAGAATCGAGCACCATTTCTGTTTCGGATTTTGTCACCGTAATTTCTTCTGTTTCCGAGCGATTGGTATCATCACTTAACTTTTTAAAATCGAGATCGTTATCAGATAGTTCTTCAAAGAGCTTTTTCAGCTCTTTTCTTTTGTTTAGATGATGATTTGATAAATTTTCATTCATAGTATCACATATTCATTTGAGAATATTCATCATGATAATGCTTTAAATTTTTCATTGCCTGAACAATATGGTTGTTCACTGTTCTTTTCGATATATCCAGAATTTCTGCAATTTCTTCATGGCTCAATCCTTCAAAACGGCTCATGTTCAGTACCTGTCTTTGCCTTTCCGGTAATTTTCGAATCCAGTTTTTCATCATGGTAATCTGTTCATCTTCAGTTGTATTATCGGATTGATCAATAACGGTTTTTTCATCTTCAATAAGGTTTTTTGAATCAAGTCCGATCAGCATTCGTGATTCGTCCCTGACATGATTTAAAGACAAATTCCGAACAGCTCTAAACAAGTACGTTTTTATTGACTGATCACGTGACAGATCATTCCTGATTTGCCAAACATTGATAAATGCTTCCTGCACAATATCACTTGCAGCCGATTTATTTTTCACATATTTGTTTGAAAATTTTACTAAATGTGCATACAGTAGACGAAAAAGCTTTTCAAATGCTTTCTCATCGGAATCGATTATTTGATTTGTTAAATTTAAAAAAACATCAGCGGACATAACTGCTTATCTATTTCTACATTTAATAAACACATGAAAAGGTGAGTATGACTAACAGATCTTTAAATTGATCTTAAATAGGGCTTCCTCATACAAAATCTAAATTATTTAATTTCAATAGGTTATATGTTAATTTTAGAGTTTTTAATGCAAGTTTTTTGTATCCTTTTAGCAAATAATCTTGCACATGATAATTTATACATTTCAGTATCAGACTCAATTTGAGTATTTTTCGAATCTTTGCCAACTCCACGATACATCCGAGACCTGGATTACGGCTACCCTATTTGAATTAAACCTTTCTGCCTTCGCCGCCCGCTTTGGCGTGACCTTTTGAGGAAGTCCTAAAGAACAAAGCCCCGGCATCGGGGCTTTCTCTGACTACTTTTTTCAAACGTTTTGGACAGATATAACATAAAACGTCTCTACTCTAAAACGGTGCTTTTAAATACTAAAATTTCACTTCAAAAAGCAATAACTTAGAAAAACATTTCGGACTTTTCCTTTGCCAATCGGTGAGGCGATATTCGCTCTTTATCCCGATGCACAGAAACCATAATTTAGATGCATGCCAAATTATAAAACCATACAAAATCACTGTCAGAAGATTCAGCACCTGACATCAACCGTTATAGATGACTTTCTGATCTA
>CAYPZI010000233.1:0-2922 GCA_964415185.1 uncultured Balneolaceae bacterium
AATATCTTTTTTCCGGAACAGGATGGGTATGTAGATATTTTGTTCAGAAAAATTTTAAATTTAGATAAGAAAACAGTTTATTAAGTCATGGCAAAGCTTCCAAATGCACCTTTACAAGAAGTTA
This sequence comes from uncultured Balneolaceae bacterium, assembly GCA_964415185.1. Taxonomy (GTDB): domain Bacteria; phylum Bacteroidota; class Rhodothermia; order Balneolales; family Balneolaceae; genus CAYVBJ01. The sequence goes on from CAYPZI010000233.1 coordinate 125, forward strand.
TTTTTGAAGTAAAATGGGCATTAGACATAAATGAGAAGACAAATCAAGCCTATGACAAGGGGTTCGATCTTGTTGCAGGAAAGTTTTCGGAGATCGTTCAAAAGAACTTCCCGATTGTAAAAAGAAAATTTCCTGAGGAAATTCCCAACAACCTTTTAAATTTCCAAACCGTATATCAATATAGAAGCGGCGAAAATAAGTGGCCAGTATTACAATTGGGACCGGGAATTTTTACTGTTAATGATACTGACGAAAATTATGATTGGAAATCATTATACTTACCATTAATAAATAATGGTATTAAGTGGTTGGAAAATGCATATACAAAAAATCTTTCATATCAGTATGCATCTTTAAAATATATTGATACAATAAAGGTTAAGGAATACGGATTTACAGGAGATTGGAAAAAGTTTATCGCCAGAAATCTTAATATATCTTTTGAAAATCATTTTGATATCGATGCAGGTTTAACAGATGTACAATTAAATCAATCTTTTAAACTTGAAGACAAATCAAGATTACAAATTTCCGTATCGAGTGGAAAAACAAATAAACAAAATGAACCGTTATTAGTATGGCAAATTGGAATTAACAAGCAAAATGTGTTCAGTAAAGAGGAATTGTTTAAATGGTTAATCAATTCTCATAAAAGAACATCTTCTCTATTCAAAGAACTCGTAAAATCAAATCTTTATGATAGCTTTACATAGACCAAAAATATTTTCACAAGAAATAGCATCCAACTCAGCTGTATTTCGATATTCTGAACCATCTCATGAAAGGGATGAAATAACTCATGTAATATCCGGAGTAATATATGAAGCGCCGGATATAAGAAGCAGTACAATATTTAAAACAAGTGATGGCCCCTCAGAAATGAGCTTAAAAACACGTAAAACTATAAATAAAATTAAATCCTACTCTTTACTGGAAAAAAATTGGGATGGGTATGGCGCAAGCAAACCGAAGAACATTGTAATCAATAAAGCGATAGAGTTTCTGAGATTGGCAGATGATGAGGGTATAGAACCCTATTTCGTTGCTCCCGGTCCAAATGGAGAGATATTAGTTGAATTCAAGGATGATAAATTTGAAGCAGAAATTTATTTCAATGAAGATGGGGGCAATCAAATATTGATTTATGACGATGATGAATGTGTATTGGAAGGGGATCTTGAAGAGAATTACGAAGAGTTTAAAAACCGTCTTTCGCAATATGACGAAGCATAAAATCGAAGAAATTGAAGATGACGATACATTATTGAGAAGAGTACCATACAAAGATCCAAAATATATAAAAGATGACGGTACATTAAGCTCACTCGCATATACTCCCAAAAAACAAGACCGTGGTTTATCTGTTAATATTGAAAGACTTACAACTTATCAAGAATGCATTCTAAACATACGGAGGTTTAGACTTTTCGCTCATAAAGCTTTAAAATTTTGTGAATTGGATTTAGAATGTGAATATGATCCCCTCCCCAAAAATAAAGCACACGCCCTGGTAATTGGAATTAATCCCAACAACAGAAAAATCCCACGAAAACTTGCCCGATCTGCAAGAAAAATAAATTTTCCTGAATAAGGAATGAGACTGAAAAATATTGTACAACTTACTATGCAAAGTTTCTCACTCAGATGAAATGACTTATTCGTACTGATATTTGTCAATATCAGCAATGTATTTTATAAAGATCTCCACGACTGATACATCATTCTCAACAATTGCTGTAAGATCCTTTTAAGAAGAGGAATCGATATCTTCCAAAAAACCAACGGATGGTTAGATATCGTCGATTACTATCAAGAAGTGAGGAAGTGCAAAGGGTTCGAGATTACGTTTTTGATAGAGGGGGCTTAAGATTGATTTAAATGATAAAATGAAAATTTCCACACACACAATTGATGTACTAAAAGATATTGTAACTGGAGACAGTTCGCTTTCACCATACTTATCAGGGCCAAAGTTGGTTAAACTATTCAATAAATATGGATTCGATGATACTTACGGAGAAGGTTTTCCATCAAGATGGAAATATGCAGAGGAAAAAATTACACAACTTAATGAAAGTGAAAAGCTGCGTTCTTTGATAATTGAAGTTTTCGACCCAAGAAGGTTTATGTCTGATAAACTGGATATCGATAAAGCTTTAGAAGCTGTAAACAAGAGATTGTTTTATGATACATTTGAATATCAAGCGAGGAAATGAGTAGCGTTTTCATCCAATAAATTCAGACTAACGTATATACCTAATTGCGGCAAACTTCATAGTCATTTATGTGCCGCCTATAATATGAATGGGAGGCCCACCCGCTACAGGATTGGCTAAGGTTTGTGCAGACACTTCTGTTCTTTTAGTTGTGATAGAAAATATACCATGAGCTCCTATTTTACCATCTTCTTTGCCGTTGATAGTCTAATCTTAGCAGCTAATTACTTTGGTAATTGAAAACAATTAAGCAAAATTAAGTTTACACACATTGGGGTATTGTGCAAATCACAAAAAACCTTCCATACTCTCAAAAAGATATACCAAAAACCAACTTTTACAGCAGAGAAACTGCCCAAAGCCAACTTTCTACTTTTGATGAGTTCATAATAGCCTAAACAATGCAGATCATTTCATTCATCATAATAAACTTTCGTCCAAATAACTCATTCTCTTCATTTCGATCATATCTTAGATTTTTACTCATATAATCATATCTAAATTTTTATAAATTCTTTTCTTCTCCGATTCCGTCCAACCGGCCTTCCGGGCGTTGTATAGCAGGTTTTTACCCCCTAAACT
>CAYPZI010000234.1:0-2907 GCA_964415185.1 uncultured Balneolaceae bacterium
TTGTGAAAATGGAAGCAACCCTGAGATAAAACTTTGCGGGTTTACAGTTGACATGACACTAGTTTCAGATAAAGCACAATCCAAAATTAAAAAGCCGTCCTGATTTCGAGCGGTTTGTTTACTCCCTTAAACTTGTAATGGCCGGAATCCAATCTATCAAAAGAAAATCGGTTGCCAGGGAAAATTTTGAACGGATCTGATATTTCGGAACGGGCTATCTGCCGCCTGGCTACATGAATTGAATAAAATTCTGATATATCCACACTATTGTCACTGTTTTTATCGCCACTGTAAATCAGGATCTGCTTGTCTGCCGGCTCATACTGTGCATGGATTATGCTTTTGCTGATTGTACTGGTGGCTTCCCTCTTGCCAGACAACACATTATACAATTGAACCCTGTTTGAAGAAAAGAGAGTGAGAAAACTTGCATTTTCACTAACTGTAACACCTGCAAGTTCATCAGATACTGAAACCTCAAAAAGCCTGTTACCAAACCTGTCGAATAAAATAGCATCCGATTCATCCGCAGAGCCACTCGTAATTAATGCAATGAAAGATCCGTTTTTTGAAACGGTTGCATTCACAATTATTTTATTTCTTGAATCATAAATGGTTTCAGTCTCACCTTTCGCATTAACAATCTTGGCACGCGATCCGGATTGGTTTCCGTATATAATTTCCGGGTTGTATATAAGAATGGTTGAACCGTCGTCACTGCTTCGTAGCTCTGATATTTTTTCACCATCTCTGCTGCCCGACAAGTTTTGAACCGAATATTTTAGCTCTCCATCTGCTGTGTAGAATGAAAAATTTGCAATATTATCTCTCACTATGAACATGCCGGTATCAAATAAATAGATTTTTAATGAGCTGTCAGTCGCGTCCAAAAAATCCATTTGCTTGCTTAAGAGTCCATTGGATTGGGCAGAAAGCAGATCTATTTGCACTTTGCCATTGGTTTTAACAACTGCAATCCTGTTTCGCAGAGGTGAAACATCCCAGGTGACCACATTGGTTAAGATTTTACGGCTACTACCCTTGCCTGTAATAGTCAGGTTTGTGCCGCTTCTAACAGCCGTACCGTCTTTTAGCGCATAGCTTTCTGCCGCTCCGCCGGATTTAACAGAAATCTCCAGGTTTTGGGCATTTATAATGTTTGTGAACAATAACATTATTATCATTGCAGAGAAATATTTCATCATCTTTTATTCAAACTTGTTTTTTTAGAATGCAGGATGTAAAGAACGTAAAAATCGTGACAAAATGCACCTATGCAATTTTCTGTTATAGTACCTGTTTACAACCGTCCGGATGAAGCTTACGAATTACTTGAAAGTCTTTCCACGCAGACATATCCACCCTATGAAATTCTAATCATTGAAGATGGTTCCGCAAATACCTGTAAAAAAATAACAGAGAGCTTTCATGACCGGCTCAACATCAGCTATTATTTCAAAGAAAACAGTGGCCAGGGTTTTTCACGTAACTTCGGGTTTAAAAAAGCTGAAGGCGACTATTTTGTTGTATTTGACTCAGACTGCATCATACCTGAACACTATTTTCAAACGGTAAAAAACTATATCGAAAAAAAAGGCGGTATAGATTGTTGGGGCGGGCCCGACCGTTCTCACCCCTCTTTTTCCTTTATTCAGAAAGCCATCAGCTATAGTATGACCTCACCTTTGACAACAGGGGGTATCAGGGGAAATAAAAAACACATCGGCCAGTTTCATCCGCGGAGTTTTAATATGGGTATTTCAAAAAAAGTTTATGATGAAACCGGCGGATACATTATCACCAGGATGGGCGAGGATATCGAATTCAGTATAAGAATTCTAAAACAGGGCTTTAATACACATTTAATTGAAGATGCCTTTGTATATCACAAACGTCGCACAAATTTCATTGAATTTTATAAGCAGCTTCGTTTTTTTGGAAGAGCCAGAATCAATATTACAAGATATCATCCCGAAGAACTGAAGTGGATTCACTTTATGCCATCTCTTTTTTTGATCGCACTGATTTTATCGACAGTATCTTACTTTTTTTCTTCCGGACCCTCAACCATGGCAATAGACCTTTTTATTATCTATGCCATTGTTCTTTTTCTGCATGCCCTGTACAAATTAAGAAACCCTGTTACCGCCCTGTACGGGGTTTTGGCTGCTTTCATACAGCTTATAGCTTACGGTGAAGGATTTATCAGGGAAGCATTCATTTACATTCGTGACTCGAAATAACCTTCTTGTTTTATCCTAAAATCTTTGCGTATTTTTTTCTTTACTCTTATCTTAAAAGTCTTTGAAACTTTCTCATATTACTCAGAAAATTTCAATTGACCGGGGAGTGGCGCAGTCCGGTAGCGCATTCGCTTTGGGAGCGAAGGGCCGCAGGTTCAAATCCTGTCTCCCCGACATTTTTTTTAAGAAGGGCCGTCCCGATGCATATCGGAATTTCCTTATTTACTTTATTGAATAATGAATTTTGAAATATTCATTTTGAATTACTGCGGGTGCACGCAAGGATTTTCGGATTAAAACAGATTTTCAAAACTTGATAAGCGCCCGTAGCTCAACCGGATAGAGCAACTGCCTTCTAAGCAGTAGGTTACAGGTTCGAGTCCTGTCGGGCGTACTTAGCTCGATTGTTTTTACAAGTAGTTCTTTTTGTTGATTTGGTAACAGAATTTTTGATCTGAACGTTGTTCTTCCGAAGCAGTGCTTCGGCCTGTCGGGCGTACTTAGCTCGATTGTTTTTACAAGTAGTTCTTTTTGTTGATTTGGTGAAGAGTTTTTAATTTTCATTACAGGGTGCATGATTAAATTTAAACATGCCTGAAATATTTTGATGGCGACATGGCCGAGTGGTTAGGCAGAGGTCTGCAAAACCTCGTACGGCGGTTCG
>CAYPZI010000235.1:0-2902 GCA_964415185.1 uncultured Balneolaceae bacterium
TTGTCTACAATCCATTTCAAATTTCCGAAAACCTGGTGCTGATCGGCGAGCCGCATGAGTTTGAGTGGTTGGGGTGAAAGATGAGTGCTAATGAGTTATAATTCTAATCATGTCATATTCTGTTGGCTTTTTGCTGCAATCTCTTATTTTAATGAAGATCCTTTTTATGAATGGGTTAAAACAGATTAAAACATTAAGGCTGCATGATATTTGAGGCGAAAACGGTACGAAAAACGATTAACAAAGCCTACCTGAAAGAGCCCGTGGAGAGAGGGTCGTTTACCTGTTTCAAGGATGCTCTTGCCCGGCTGTTAGAGGCCATGGATGTTGCCAAAGAAAAAAGCGAACACGAAGAACATTTTAAAAACTTTTTGGCGCCTTTTTTTAAAAACGTGGGGTTTGACGATTATTTTATCAACACCAGCGGCCGGATTGATATGGCCATCCATACCGGAAAAAAAGGGAAAGATCCGGTGGGTGTGCTCATCGAAGCCAAAAGGCCGGGCAATTCGGCGGAAATGATTACCAAAGACCAGATCAACCGCAAGGCGATGCACGAAGCGGTGCTTTATTACCTGGAACAGCGAATTGAGCTCGGCAACAGCGACCTGAAGCATGTGGTTATTACCAACATGGAAGACTGGTTCATCTTCGACGCCCAGGAATTTGAGCGCTGTTTTTATAAACCGCTTGCGTTGCGAAAGACCTGGAAAGAGTGGAAAAGTGATCGAAAAGTCTCTTCCAACAATGATTTCATGTATGGGGAAATCTCCAAATTTATCCGCAGCCAGGATATTGCGGTCACCGGATTGTGGCTGCCGCTGGATAAGACCCGGAGGTTTTTAAAAGGCGCCAGGGATAGCGAGTACGAGAAAAAGCTGATCCCTCTCTACAAGCTGTTCACGCCCATTCATTTGCTCAAAGAGCCGTTTGCCAATGACAGCAACAGCCTGAACAAAGAGTTCTACCGGGAGCTGCTCTATATTCTCGGCCTTGAGGAGACCCGGCAGGGAAGCACTCGTTATATCCGGCGGGCACCAGAGGAAAATCGGAATCGCGGCTCCGTAATAGAAAACACGATCCGGATTCTGGACGCCGAGGATCATCTTTCCACGCTAAGTAAATCGTTGAGCAGTTACGGGTCCACAAAACAGGAACAGCTCTTCAGTGTGGCCATGGAGCTTTCCATCACGTGGATGAACCGGGTGCTGTTTCTCAAACTCCTGGAAGCCCAGCTTTACCGCTACCACCGCCAGGACAAAAACTTTAAGTTTATGAACTACCAGGTGATTGACAGCCTGGATGAACTGAATAAGCTCTTTTTCCAGGTGCTGGCGCGGAAGGAAATCGACCGCTCAGACGATGTGAATGAAAAGTTTGGCCACATTCCCTATCTGAACAGTTCTTTGTTTGATGTCTCTTCCCTGGAACATCAAACGACGCGGATTTCCGGGCTGGATGATCATGCGGAGATGCCGGTCTACAGCCGGAGCGTCTTATTAAATGAACGGGGCAAATCAATACCTACGCTCGACTACCTGTTTCGCTTCCTGGAAGCCTACGATTTTTCGGCTGAAGGATCGGAAGAGATCCGCGATGAGAGCAAGAGCCTGATCAACGCATCTGTGCTGGGCCTGATTTTTGAGAAGATCAACGGGTACAAAGACGGATCGTTTTACACGCCGGGTTTTATTACGGAGTACATGGCGCGGGAGACATTGAGGAAGGCGGTGGTTGATAAGTTTGGTGAGGCCCTCTCCCCAACCCCTCTCCCCGGGGGAGAGGGGCAAAGGGGTGAGGGCGTAAAAGGCGATGAACGTGGCATGTCAGGTCCGATACCCGGTGAAAAGCTTCCTGAATCGCTTCTTGAAAACGCAAGATATCTTAGGAAAAACCAAACGCCGGCCGAAGAGATGCTGTGGCAGTTGTTACGGAATAAACAGTTGGGTGCGAAATTCCGACGGCAGCATCCGATAAAAGAGGGATTTGTTATCGACTTTTATACTCATGAAAGCAAATTGGGTATTGAGTTAGATGGCGGATATCATGAAGAAGAAAAACAAAAAATATCGGATCGGGAAAGAGAAAGAGTTTTAAATGAAATGAATATCCGAATTTTAAGATTCAGGAATGAGGAGGTACTAAACAATATTGAACAGGTTTTAGAGAAAATCCAGACATATCTTCCCTCTCCCCCGGGGAGAGGGACCAAGGGTGAGGGCGAATCCACGCACGAGGCAAGTTCCCAATTAACATTTAAAGAGATCTACAACCGCATCGGCCGCGATATCTCGATCGCAGAAGCCAACGAGATGATCAACTCCATCACTATTTGTGACCCGGCTGTGGGCTCTGGCCACTTTTTGGTTTCCTGCCTGAACGAACTGCTGGCCATTAAAAGTGAACTGGGTATTTTGTGCGACGAAGAGGGTAAAGTGCTCCGGGATGTGACGGTGGAAGTTGAAAACGATGAACTGATTATCACGCATGGAGAGAGGCTGTTCGAGTATGATGTATCCCATACCTGGAGCGGCAACAAACTAAAAAGCCGAAAAATCGCCCCCGACAAACAGCGAATCCAGAAAACCCTGTTCCGCGAAAAGAAACACCTGATCGAAAACTGCCTGTTTGGTGTGGATATCAATCCCAATTCGGTAAAAATCTGTCGATTGAGGTTGTGGATTGAGTTGTTGAAACGGGCGTACTATTCCCTCTCCCCTTCGCCCCTCTCCCCGGGGGAGAGGGGTTGGGGAGAGGGCGGACACCTCGAAGTCCTCCCCAACATCGACATCAACATCAAACAGGGCAATTCACTGGTAAGCCGGTTTGAGCTGGACAGTGACCTGGGTACCGTATTCAAAAACAGCGATCACTCCCTGGACGATTACAAGCAGGCCGTACG
>CAYPZI010000236.1:0-2803 GCA_964415185.1 uncultured Balneolaceae bacterium
ATGAATTCAAACATCAAGCTTAATGTAATTATTCTTGCAGGTTTTGTGGTTTTCAATTTCATGCTGCTTACACTGTTTAATTCGGGCAAGTCTACATCGGACGACACCACTCCCGCCCTCCATAAACTGATGGGAACTATGCAGACCTACATGCACAAATATAACTTATCGGTATTGGAAGATAACCGGGAACTTGCCGGGTTTTACCTCCATGAACTGGAAGAGGTGAGTGAGGAAATTATTGAAAATATTGAAGAGTATGATGGTCACCCGGTATCAAGCCTGACCGAAACCATGTTTTTGCCGGTGGTTGAACAGGCCGAAACAACTCTGAAAGACGGCTCTGCCGATGAGATCAGGAAAAGCGCGTCTCTTCTGATTCAAAGCTGTAATAATTGCCACCAGGCTACGGAGCATGGCTACATAAAAATCAGGGAAGTGGCAAAGGATGAAAACCCGTTTAACCAGGATTTTCAACCGCGAACTGAATAGGATAAATCTCTGCAACAGGCAGATGCCACAATCTGGGAGATCCCTCAACTCCATTCGTCACTCCGCTCCTCATTTCGTTCGGGATGACAACGGCGTTATTGGGCAATGCGCGGCGCGCCGGTTCCATGCCAAAACAACGCTTTTCCCGCGCCGCGAGCGATGGAGGAATCCTGGCAGGCGGCGTAGAGCCAAAAATTTAATGCAGCAGTGGGTTGGATACGCCGCCCATGAATTAAGCGGAGCCTGTCATTCCGCAGCCCCGACAGTACTCAATTATGTAAGATAGCACGAGCGTAACACTGTCGGGGCGGAGTGGAGGAATCTTCTTGTTCTCGCTGAGTTACGCGGAATTTAACGCTGAGTTTCGCTGATGAATCCTTTTCTGCTATTCATCATCAAGAACCACAGCAGGTTCGAGGGGTTTGAGCACTACGTCTTGATCGGGTTCAAATAGCAGGCGGTTGTCGGTATGGACGATAAAGCGTTCCCCACGGAAATCAACCTGGTAGGTGATATCATGCCCTTTAAACTCTCTTGCCACAATGATGCCGGTTTCTTCGGTTGAACCGTTCGGCGATTCAATTGTCAGGTGTTCTGGCCTGATTGAACAGGTGATAGTACCGTTAGCCACCCTGTTCAGTTTTATTTTGCCGATAGATGTTTCCACCTCATCCTTGCTGTCGACCGATACCCGGAAAAGATTTGTGCGCCCAAGGAATTTAGCTACAAACTTGGTTCTTGGCTTGTAATAAACATCTTCGGGAGTGCCGATCTGTTCGATTCTTCCCTTGTTCATCACACCGATACGGTCGGCAAAAGAGAGAGCCTCTTCCTGGTCGTGGGTAACAAGAATGGCACTCATTCCCGCTTTTTTCAGGATAGATCTGACTTCCTTACGGGTTGTGTCGCGCAGCATGGCATCCAGGTTTGAAAAGGGTTCATCAAGCAACACAAGTTTCGGCTCGGGCGCGATGGCTCTTGCCAGTGCCACCCGCTGCTGTTGTCCGCCCGAGAGTTCGGCCGGCGGCCTGTCTTTATATTCACCCATGCCGGTGCGGCAAAGCACCTCTTCGGCAAATACCTTTCGCTTGTGAGGCGGAAGTGACTTCAGCCCGAAAGCCACATTGTCAATAACCGACATGTGAGGAAAAAGTGCATAATCCTGGAAAACAAAACCAACACCTCGTTCCTGTGGAGCTATGTGTTTTTTAGGTGATGACAACAGATGCCCTTCGATATAAATTTCACCTTCATCCGGATGTTCAAACCCTGCTATGCAACGGAGAGTTGTGGTTTTGCCACAGCCACTCGGGCCGAGAAGCGCAAATATTTCATTTTCATTTACACTGAAGTCTGCCCTGTCTACTACAGGATTCCCTTTCTCGAAAGATTTAACGAGATTTTTTACAACAAGCAGCGGTTCATTCATATATCAAATGTTAATATCAGGGCCTGATATATCTTATTTAAATTCAGTCTACTTAAAATAAGATAATTCTGAAATCAAAAAAAACGTTCAATACGAATTAAGTTTTTGTAAAATTGTATACAAATCCTAACTTTAGGCATACCTAAACAAAACAATATACTATGAGACTTTGGCTTTCGTATTTGGCAGTGGCTGGCATTGCTATATTTTTACTTCAATCTTGTGGGCCCAGCGAGGAGGAACTACGTCAACAGGAGCAGGCACGTCAGGATTCTCTTGAACAGGTCAGGCAGGCGCAACAGGAACAGATAAGAAGAGACAGCATCGAACAGGCCCGGCGTGACAGCATTGCAAAAGTAATGGAGCAGCAGCGGATAGTTTACGACGAGGAAGGAAATTACACCGTTCAGGTTGAAGCCTGGAGAAGTGAGAACAAAGCTGAAGAAAAACTTGACCTCTGGCTTGAACGCGGTTTTGACAATGCAAAAGTTGTAAAAGTCGGCAATGAGGATACGGGTAATATCTGGTACAGAATCCGTATCGGGCGATTTGCATCTGAGGAGATGGCAATCCGGTTTCAGGAAAAAATCATGGAGGATTACGGAGCCGATTCATGGCGGTCGAGGCTGGATGTGCCCCGGCCCGAGTCGATCTCGTTTTAAGCTTTAAGTTGAACCATCAAGCCGCGGTTGTTGAACCCACTCCGGGGTTCTCTGTGATCGCGACCTTTCTCTTTCCCCGAGTTTCCGCCCGGGGCTATTCGGGTTTAACCCTTTCAGGGCTTGTTGGATTGAAATATCTAAAGGATCCCTAAAATTGGATTTAAATTAAGCTTTTTTTTTGGCAAATAGTTAATCCCGAAGGGATTGAACGCGAATAGCC
>CAYPZI010000237.1:0-2770 GCA_964415185.1 uncultured Balneolaceae bacterium
ACTCGTTTGAGTCGGGGCTATTCATGTTTAACCCCTTTCAGGGGTTTGGATTTTGAAATTCATGAAAATCTTTATTGATTTTTACATGAGCAATAATTTTTTTGGATTTTAAAACGTTTTGGACAGCTACGATGACAGTTAGTATTGTTCAATCGAATCCAGCATTATCTTCGCTTCATAGTTATCCGGGTTAAGAGCCAAAGTCTTGTTCAGATGCTTACGCGCCGGGACATATTGTCCTGCTTCTATCAAAGCTTTGGCATAATGATGATGCACAAAATAGGACTCCGGGTGCCATTCCACATTTTTTTTAAGGATGGCAAGGGCCGTAGCAGTTTCACCGGCATTTAATTGATCATAGCCGAACCTGTTAATTTCAGTTGCCGGGTACCAGTAATTTTCCGGACGAAGGGAAATACATTCATCGATCTTATCCAAAGCTTTTTCTATCTGAGCACCCGCACGCAAATTTTCCTTTAGCCATTGGGCGACAGATATTTTTGAGGCATTGGTTCTTGCCTGTTCGAGTAAGCCATCCAAACGTTCTCTATCCAGTAATTCACCTCTCAATACCACTGCTTCGATGGATCGGGTATGCTCTATTGCTTCCAATGGGTTTTTATTAAGAAGCACCAGGTTTGCTGTTTTACCTACTTCAACACTTCCGTATTGCTTCTCCTTACCCATGAACACGGCAGCGTTAAGTGTCGCTGCCTTCAGAGCTTCAAGCTCCGGCATGCCTCCTTGAACGAGCAGCTGCATCTCATCATGAATCGCAAATCCTGGGAAGGTGTATGGATTTGGATAGTCGGAACCGGCCAGAAATTTGACTCCGGCTTCACTCATTTGTTTTACTAATCCCAATTGGAATTCATATGATTGTTGAAATTCACGAAAACGATCCTCATCCCAGTTTTGGAAGCGAAAGTCGGTTGTGGGGTCCCAAGAATTCGTTAGAAAATCGGAAAAATACTCCAGGCGTGGATCGCTTGTAAAAGAGGAATCACGCATATAGGCAATGCCTCGAGCGGATGTAAAGGTCGGTGTTTGCCAGAGGTCAGAACCGGCCAATATTCGGACGAGCGAATCAAATTTCGCCTGATTGAAATGCTGTATAAGTACAATATCACTAACCCGAATGTTATTCTGCCGGATGCTGTCCTCAATAGTTGAGCTGGCTCTGAGAAGGCCATAAAAGTGTTCAGCGCTGGCCATATTCTTATCAATAGCCTCCTGAAGGGATACGGACTGAGGGACGTGTCCGGCATAGGGAATCCGGTGCTCATTGGCAACTTCGGCTATGGCGTTGAAGCTTTCTTTTGACAGGCCGCCGACTATTTTTATAAAATCCACACCGCTTTCAATTTGTCGCAATGCTTCTGTCCGGGCCTCCTGAGGTGAAGAGACACCCGTTGCACCGGGCCAAAAAGTCGGCGCCCCGTCAATAATGTTGCCGGAGGTATAAATCTCCGGAGCAAGGCGTTCACCTTTGCGGACCGCATCCCGTACTTCGCGGATTACATGCCCGTTTTTCCCTCCCCACATATCCCTGATGCCGACCACTCCGTTTGCAATCATCAGCAAATCGAACTGTTCGTAATTGAAATTGGCGTAATGTGCATGCATATCCCACAAACCGGGAATGAGGTATTTGTTTGTACCATCTATAATTTGATCCGCCTGCAGGCCTGCGTTGCCATAATCCAAAATTGCTTTGATGGTGTTGCCTTCGATGATTACATCCTGAGCTTCGACAACTTTCCCATTCGCCACGTCAATTACATTTACATTGGAAAAGATGACGTTGCCGGTTTCAGTGCGCTGGCAAGATGTAAGAACAAGAATCAGCAGAAAGCCATATAACATTGACACCGTTAACTTAATTTGTGGCCTCATAACAAACCTCGTATTTGTTTAGTTAAGATAACCGGACTCTCTTGAGATGTTTTGTTGGTTCCCTTTTATTTTATTGTCACATTGAAATTTCCGGCTATCGTAATTAGTAGGATGTAATGTATTATACGGTTACTGGTACTGCTAACAATGATGTTTCAATATATCACGCAAATGTTGCATATCACTGTTTCAGATGTCTTGTCATTTTAGCATTTATTGTAATTGAGATATTGCATCCGGAATAATGTAAAAAAAGAAGTCACGTGGACGAAACAAACAACAAACGCAGAAAAGAGCAAAAAGCGCGATACCTGATCGGAATTCCGGTTATCCTTGCCGGCGGCTGGGTTGCGGGGTTGGCCGCGGGTCTCATTCCGTTTGATTCATCAAACCTGCACGTTCCACGGTGGGTGATGGGAATGTCAGGGCTTGTATTTATCATCGGGGGATTGATGGTATTTGTTGGAATGGATAACCGGTACAATGAATTTCTTGCATTCCTGCTGCTGCTTTTAATGGGCAGTATTGGCGGATGGGTTTCCATATTCGGGGATGCGGATGGCTTTTCCGGCGGCATTCCTCTTTTGCCCGATGAAGCCAATATTGCGGTAGCCCGGCTCCTGTTTGGATCAGGAGCTTTGATCTGCCTGGGTTTATCATTATATGCATTACACCGGTTCAGGAAACATGGCCTTAAAGATACATAAATATTTGGGAAGCAATTAGATGGTGTAATATGTCCATATAAATTCGAGGGTTGGGTGGTGTTCCAATTGAAATGTATTTTTACAAAGCTACTTTGCATTGGTGAGCCAAATAAGGTGGGCACAATTTTATTTTGAGGTGCTGGGAAAGAGCACGGTAAAATAAAATT
>CAYPZI010000238.1:0-2747 GCA_964415185.1 uncultured Balneolaceae bacterium
TTTGATATCGATGTCGGAATTAGATTTAAATTTGACCACGATGATTATGAAGCAGTCGAAGTTAAGAAGTGGTGGATATTCCGGACTATACTGACCCCCCTCAATCCGGCTTAAAAAACACGCTCGGAGTGCTGACATTCCGGCGGATGCTGACCCCCCTGTAAAGAAAATCGATATAGATTCCGGAGCATGTTGCCCCCCCTTGAGGTTCGGCAGCATCTCGCAGAATTTGTTCATTCTCTTTTGTTTTGGTTTTGGTTTCTTTGGTGGTTTTTAAATCAATCACCAAACGGAAGAATCTATGGCAGGAAAACCAAAACTTATGAGTCAAATTAAACAACTGTTACGATTACATCAGCAAGGAGCTGGCAAAAAACATATTGCCCGCACTCTTGGCATCAGCCGCAATACGGTCAAAGCGTATCTGGACAAGATCACCGCGGCCGACTGGCAGATCGAAGATTTGCTGTGCCTGGACGATCCGGTCCTTTCCCAGCGTCTGCATGCCGGCAGCCCGGCCTTGAAAGATCCGCGGTTCACCTATTTTACCGACCGGCTCGACTATTTTACCCGTGAACTGGCCAAAGTGGGCGTAACCCGCAAACTGCTATGGGAAGAATACCGCGCGGCAACTCCGGATGGGTATGGATATTCGCAGTTTTGCTATCATCTGAGCCGGTTGATAAATGCCCGCCGCCCGTCCATGGTTCTTACCCATCAACCGGCAGACAAGCTGTTTATCGACTTTGCCGGACACACCCTGCCCATCACAGACCGGCATACAGGACAGATTACCCAGTGCCAGGTCTTTATCGCCTGCCTGCCCTACTCCGACTATAGTTTTGTGATGGCCGTTCCCAGCCAGAGCATTGCCGATTTTATCCACGCCCTGGTCTGCTGCCTGACGGCCCTCGGCGGGGTGCCCAGGGCGTTAGTTCCGGATAATTTAAAATCTGCAATTGTCAGAGCCAGCCGGTATGAACCCGATGTAAACCGCGCGGTGGAAGATCTGGCCAATCACTATGGCACCACCGTGGTTCCGGCTCGTGCGGGCAAACCCAAAGACAAGGCCCTTGTCGAGAACCAGGTCAAACTGATCTACAACCGGGTATACGCCAAGCTGCGCAATCAGGTATTTTTTGATCTGGACTCGCTCAACAAGGCCATCGCCGAAAAAGTGGCCAAACACAATCAAACCCGGATGCAACAAAAACCGTATTGTCGCACCGAACGGTTTCTGGCCGAAGAAAAACCGTTGCTTGCCCCGCTGCCCGCCACCCGGTTTGAACTCAAATATTACAGCCGCTATAAGGTGGCACAAAACAACCATATTTACCTGGGCGCCGACAAACATTACTATAGCGTGCCTTATGCTCACATCGGTAAAACCGTAGAGGTGATCTACACCCGCTCTCTCGTGCGTATTTATCATGAGGGAGTGCTGCTGACGGCTCACCCCAGAGACCCTCGTCCGGGCCGGTACACCACGAGCGCCGAGCATTTGTGCTCGCAGCACCAGCACTACCTGAAGCGCAGCCCGGAGTATTACCTCGGGCGCGCACGCAGGGGCGGGCCTGAACTTGCAATGCTCTTCAAGAAGATCTTTTCCCAGGACCGATACCCCGAACAGCTCTATCGCAGCTGTGACGGGCTGCTGGCCCTCTCGCGAAAAACTGATCCCGAGGCCTTTGCCCGGGCCTGCCGCCTGGCTCTGGAGCATCAAAACTACTCCTGGCGGTTCATCGACAACGTGTTAAAAAACAAAATGACCGGCCACTCCGAGCCGGACGATTCCAACCAACTTCCCAAACACGGCAACCTCCGTGGCAGGGACTATTACCAACAAACCCTTAAACTGTAACTATTATGGACATAAATACTCAATTTACCGAGCTTCGCCTGCATGGCATGCATCGCAGCTGGCAAGCACTGACCGAAACCAGGCAACATCTTGACCTGAGCCTGAGTGATGGCCTTGAACTGCTCTTAGGGGCCGAGGCCGAAGACCGGGCCAACCGGCGGTTTCAGCGCCTGGCCAAAAACGCACGGTTCCGCTACCAGGCCTCCGTCGAGGAGCTGCATATGGATGGCTCCAAAGGCATGGACAAAACCCTGATCAGCCGGCTGGCCACCGGAGAGTACCTGCGCCGCGGCGAATCGGTGTTGATCACCGGGGCAACCGGCTGTGGAAAAAGCTTTCTGGCATCGGCGCTGGGCAACCGGGCCTGTATGCAGGGATACAAAGTCGCCTACTTTAACCTTCAAAAGCTTCTGATCAAGATCAAAATGGCTCGTGTGGAAGGCACCATCCTCAAGTTCTTCGAGAAATTAGCGAAAACCGATCTGTTAATCCTCGATGACTTCGGACTGACCACCTTTAACCAACAACACTGCCTGGATCTTATGGAGCTCATGGAAGACCGCCATGCACGGAAGGCCACCATCATTGCCAGTCAATTGCCCGTAGCCAGCTGGTATGATCTGTTTGCTGAGGAGACGATTGCCGATGCTATTTTAGACCGGCTGATTCACACGTCCCATCGAGTCGAATTGACAGGTGAAAGTCTGAGAAAAAAACTGTAATGTTGTCATAGATTCCCGTTCCTTGAAATCCAAAACCCAGGGGGGTCAATATGCCCGGAATGGGGGGTCATTATCACCGGAATATGCATGCGTCAAATTTTCGTGAAATCATCGGTAACCACGGCCGCCTGCGGCGTTGGCCGGGTTTGTTTTGGCCCGGAGCC
>CAYPZI010000239.1:0-2706 GCA_964415185.1 uncultured Balneolaceae bacterium
GATCCCCCAAAATAACAGGGGATAATTTTTCCCCGGAATTTATTATTGTGTAGTGAAGCAGAAAAGCGCAATCTATATGCAGATTGTAAATTGAAAAAGCTGAACGAGTTGAATAAGAGTGTTTGATCTGTCAAACAGAGGCTCTTAAAAATGCCTGTGCCTTTTTCCGAGTGAAACGAAACAGGTGGACAACTTATAAATAAAGGTGAAAACTAATGAAAACAGAAAGTCCACTTTTTATGGGTACAGTCCGGTTACTAACCCGTGAAGAAATGAGGAATTTGATGGCCGGCGATCCCGGTAGTGACCCTATTGAAAATGGTGGTGGTTGTACCGAACCTTGCTCAGGTGATTGTTCCGTACTTGCTTGCTGCTGTGAAGGCGCACATGGTAACTGTGTATTCAAAAAATGTGTTTCTTCTAATTTAGAATGCTGCCAGGCATGTAATGGTACATGCTGATTTAAAAAATAGAAATAGGGCAGGACAACTAATGGCTTATCTGATATGATTTTGTATTTTTCCGTTGACTTGATTATTAAATTTGGCTCAATTCAGTGCATTTTATCAATAGTAATGTAGTAAATAATAGAGATTGGAGGATTAAAGCAGGGATCATGAGTTTTGTGCTTATGCTGCTTTCTCCCGGATGTATACCTGAGGGTGAGAGTGATATTCCACACGACATCTCCAGCCTGCATAATCTTATCGTTTATTCGATGGAAGCAGATCTATTGACAGAAATTCAGTTCATAAAGGAAGTATCATTTGGGGATAGTAAGGAATACCCGATCGGAAGAATGACAGGAATTGCAGTTGATGATTCCGGCAGGATTTTTATTGGAGATGATGATCAGCTTACGATTCATGCCTTTAATCCCAAGGGAAGTTATATTAAAAGTCTGGGCAGGCCTGGTGAAGGACCGGGTGAATTTCGCAGCCTGGTTCAAACCATGCATGTAGACTCGCAGTATCTATATGTTCACGATCCTGCCCAACAACGAATCAACGTTTTTTTATTGTCAACTCTTGGTCCATCCCATACCATTGACCTGACGCCGGAACAAAGGAGCAGTGTTGATGAATTAAAAAGTGCCTATCTGTCAGATTACTATTTACTAAATGACTATAAACTCTTATTCGGTTTTGTTAAGACCCGAAAAACAAACGATCTGGATGAACAGACCGGCGTATATGAACGGTACAAGCTTTACTATCTGATGGACAAAGACGGAAAAATTATTTCGGATAAAATTTACGAACAGAAGAGTTCCACTATGTTTTCTTTTCGTATAAATGGCATGGCGACTACATTTTCCTTTCCGTTTTTTGGTAAAGTTTTGGCAGCTTTAAATGGCAACGAGCTATTTATAGCTCAATCGGAAGACTTTTTGATAAAAGTTTATGATTTATCCGGAAGATATCTTAGAGCAGTTTATTATCCTTTCCGCAAAAAAGAATTAATTCGGGAAGATGCAATTCAATCATCATTCCAGGATGAGGTTTTACAAAATATTGCTAAAAAAATACAGCTTCCCGATACCTGGCCGGCCTTAAACGACATGCTTATCGACGACGAAAACCGGTTATGGGTCTCAACAATTGTTGAAGATTTCGATATCTATGAGTGGTGGGTTCTCAGGGAAACAGGTGAAATCATCACCAAATTTGAATGGCCCCGCGATAAACCCATTAAGGTAATCAGGAACCCGGCCGTTTACACCCTTGAAACGGAGGAAGAATCCGGCTTGCAGCAGGTGGTGCGGTACGGGTTTGAGCTTGCGGAACAGTAACCGTGCTCTTTTAAAATCGAGCTTCCCTGTTTCACGCAGAGGGCGCGAAGCAGGCGCAAAGTTCGCGGAATAAGAATTTGCGCTCTTAGCGGGATCTTGGCGTTTTTCGTGTGAAATAAACCTGCAGGATCAATATTCAGTCCCGGTTTGCCACGAGGGCGCGAAGGATGCTGAAAGCTGACCGCTTGAAACCAATTTCATTCAAGAACCATCCTCGCCACCGGAGGACGGCTATTCATTCATTTCTCGTTATTACGATGCCTTCTAAATAATTAAAATAACTGAATATAAAGACGACTGTATAAAACACAGTTTATATTTATGTTATCAATCCGTTAGACTTTCGTGACGAGCTCACTTGCTTTTTTAAAATCATACTATTTAATTAAAAGCACTTTATACGTAAATCGGAAGAGGTGTTTTTATTTAACAATATCCCAACCATTCAAAAATGAGGGCCAGATGAATGAGCAAACCAACCAACCAACCAACCAACCAACCTCCTTCAACCTTAACGGAGGCATTTAGCAGGCTTACCATCAGTGAAAGTGCCGTGTTGACAAAAATGGCTGAAGGCAAAACCAACGCGCAAATTGCCAAAGAGCTGCATAAAGAGGTAAAAACCATATCAAACACCATTTACAGAATTGGTAAACGATTGCAGCTTAATGGGAAAGGAAATTTAAGAAAGTGGGTTAAAGAACAGGTTTAAGGCAAAATAAACCCATCTAACTCCCTAAAAATTGGGAGTGCAAATGACTTTTGAATTTTATAATGTGTGTATAGTCCGGATTAAGAAAGTAAACCGGAATGAAAAAATTAAAACTTTGAATGCCTTTGATAAATGGAAAAGGAAGTATCAAAATATCTTCGTGAGCTGAGCATTCCTATATCTGAAAGTTATTGTAAGAAAC
>CAYPZI010000240.1:0-2654 GCA_964415185.1 uncultured Balneolaceae bacterium
TATTGACCGAAGAGTATGCGTCCAAAAGGGAAGCGATGGCCCGTGAAAAGCAGTTAAAGAGTTCAAGGGGCAGGGCTTATGTTTGGAAACTGGTCAATGAAAAATTTAAAAAAGGGTAGCTCGCCGGGCTCATATCCGTCAATTGACGGACGTAGGTTTCCGTCAGGGGACGGACAAGCGAATCCTACCCCCGCCACAATTGGAAGGGCATTGTTTACTCAAACAGTGCCCTTTTTTATTTCCAAATTATTCAAAATAAAACTTAAACTGTGTACACCGTTTACGCCCTTTATTCCCCGAAGTTTGATAAAATCTATATCGGGTACAGCTCAGATTTCGAAGATCGCCTGATCTCACATAACGAAAAAGCCACCAAAGGGTGGACGGTAAAGTATCGCCCGTGGGAGGTGGTATTGACCGAAGAGTATGCGTCCAAAAGGGAAGCGATGGCCCGTGAAAAGCAGTTGGGAAACAATATCCGGTAATCAGGGATAGAGAATATAACTTTTCTGTAACAAACGTAATAATTACACCTTGCAGTCGTAGGTTTTTCTGATGTCAATATTAACTAACTAATCAAATAAAACCGGAATGAAAAAAATTCTGTCAATATTTATTGTCTTTATTTTAGTAAATAATGCTTATTCACAAAATCTTGATACTGAATTACAGAAAGAGTTACTGGAGATTCGGGAAAAAGACCAAAAATACCGGGGTAATTTAAATAAGTACTTACAAAATCCAGTTTTGATTGACAGCCTTTCGAAATCCCTGGGGGTTTCCAAACAGAATCTTGGTCAGGCATTATGGGCTGAACAAATGAAGCTGGACAGCCTGAATCTTCAAAGAGTGACAGAAATAATCAGAAAGCGGGGCTACCCAGGGCGATCTGTGGTTGGTGATCAAGCCGGCAGTGCAGCTTTTTTGGTTTTACAACACGCTCCAGCGGATACCCTTAAAAAATATTATCCACATATACAAAATGCTGCCGGACAAAATGAATTACCGAAAAGGCATGCTGCCATGATGCAGGACAGGCTTCTGATGTACGAAGGCAATGAACAAATTTATGGGACCCAGGTCAGGCGATTTCAGCTTGATGATGGTTCCCGGTTGGCTGTGGTTTGGCCGGTTAAAGATCCGGATAAAGTAAATGAACTGAGACGAGAAGCAGGTTTTGATTTAACCGTTGAAGAAAATGCCAAAAGACTTGGGGTAGATTACAAGCATTACACAATCGAAGAACTTGAAGAAATTACAGGGGAAAGGTTTTCTAAAATTTGAATTAGAAATAATAATTTTTTAAAGAAATTTCCTTATGTAGTGGATTTTTTATGTCCACCTTTTATATTATGATATGATGGAGATTTATAAAAATTTCAGTAACGTAGTAGAACCATGAATAAAACAAAACAAAAGAAAGATTCCTTTGAAACATTACCTGATTGTATTGGTGGTTATAAGAAAAGGATAATGATGCTAGATGATTTTGTGGTGGTTGAATATTCCAAGAGACAATTATTTATTCGACATATTCATCCTGATTCAATTCCAACTGATGAAGTTGATAAGTATTTACTATTTGATGTAGTTGCATCAAGCGTTGACGAAGCAATAAGAAAAATGAGAGAGAAAATTGAGCTTTATAAAAATAAGTCGGCAAAATAATTATAAATAAATAGAGAGTAGATACTGATTTTATAATTCAATATTGTAATAAATACTCTTAAGAATTTAAAAAACTTTTTAAAAGGCTAATTTCATATTTATTTAGAGAGATGAAAATAAGATCAAAGACTCTTGACAATGAGATAAGGATTTCTCCTCCAGACGAAATATTTCATTATACGTCTCCTAAAGGATTAATTGGAATTCTTCAGTCAAAAGAATTATGGGCAACTAATATTAGATATCTAAATGATTTCAATGAACTGGTTGAAGCATCCAATATTGCAAAGAAAATTTTAAAAGAAAGGATAAGTAACTTTGGTAAAAAGCATATTATTTCTCTTTTGGAAAAAATGCTAGATAAAGTAGGTTCGGCTGCAAGTAGATATTATGTTTGTTCTTTTTCTGAAGATAAAGATTCACTACCACAGTGGCGTGCATATTGTCCACCAACAGGAGGATACGCATTGGGAATTCCATCAATGCAACTTTCAGCACTTGCTAAAGAGCATAAATGGTATTTCGTGAGATGTGTATATAATGATAAACGCAAGAATAAAATCATCGAGGAAATAATTACATCTTTTGTTAATGAATTTAATTTGAGTTTAAAAAATGAAGACTATAAAAAAAAAGATTTTACCAACATTGAAGAATTTGAATTAAACATAGCGTTAAATTTTCAAATGTATGTTGCAAAAATCGGAGGAGCCATAAAGCATACTGCATTTGAAAGTGAAAGAGAATGGCGACTCATTTCTCCTCTTATAATTGAAACAGATGAAAATATAGAATTTAGGGAAGGAAGTAGTGGTGTTATTCCATACTATAGATTTGAATTACAAACAAAAATAAACCCTAACCTTACTGAATACGAGGGGAGTGGAATTAAGCTGATTATTGGTCCTACTCCTCAAATGAATTCAGAAGCTCAACAAGCTGCTCAGTTTATTTTAAGAAGATATTTAGGAATTG
Organism: uncultured Balneolaceae bacterium; assembly: GCA_964415185.1. Taxonomy (GTDB): domain Bacteria; phylum Bacteroidota; class Rhodothermia; order Balneolales; family Balneolaceae; genus CAYVBJ01. Next base: position 2,644 of record CAYPZI010000240.1, read on the forward strand.
AAAAAGGACAT
>CAYPZI010000241.1:0-2653 GCA_964415185.1 uncultured Balneolaceae bacterium
CACCGGATAAAGGTGGCAATTTCAGCGTCTCACCTTATATGTCGACAACAATTCCGATGGTGGGGATAATCGAACTGTTGTCCACGTCTTCAATTTCCGTAATCTCCCGCGGATTGATAACATTTCCTGCTTCATCACGCCGGAGGCCGTACGTCGGAAGATCGGGCACCTCGGCACCGTATACATTTTGGACATCCAAAAAAAGATTGAACGACCATTTTTCGTAGTTCCATTTTTTGTCGATCCGGATATCGAGGGAATTGAACAGGTCAAGCCGGTTCCTTTCAAGGCCCGAATAATCAAATTCGAGAATGGGGTAGGTTTCAAGTGTTTCCTCCCGGTCGAGTGACGGAAAGGGTGTTCCGCCTTGTATCCGCAGGCGCGCACCCAGCTCCCAGTTGGCAGGCAGCTTGTATCCGCCCGTAAACGTGAGCAGATGCCGGTTATCCCATGAAGAGGGAAGAAAACGGCCGGGGTCAAAACCGGTGAATTCACTCCAAAAAAGCGTGTAAGCCAAAATTCCATAGAAGTTTTTTGCGAGTTTCTGTTGATAGGCCAGCTCTGCACCGAATGTTCTTCCCCGCCCGTTACTTCTAACCTGTTCGTTTCCAAAATTTTCAAAGTCCCCGCCCAGGTTTGCAAGTGACACACTATCCCTGACCGATACAGGATAATCGTTGTATCGTTTATAAAATCCTTCGAGCGTGACCCGGGCCGATACGTCGGGCTGATAAGCTATGCCAAGAACAAAATGATCATTCCGGATGTAACCTTTATCCCGGTTGGAGAAATTGCCGTTATCATCCTGGAAAACGAGTACGGTAGATGGCAGCAGCTTGTAATAACGTCCGGCACTGGCATTCAACTCCCAGCGGTTTCCGCGTGTGAGGCCATATGAAACAGCTCCGCGCGGCGAAAATGTTTCCCAGAGGCGGTTCCCATTATTGGTGAAACTGTTGCCATCCATCCTGAATCCGGCCGAAAAAGACAACCTTCCGTTCATCCATTCCCCTGTAATCTGGCTAAAAAATCCGTACCTGAAAAAATCGAGTGAAGAATCGAATTGCAGGTTTTCGGGATCAACCAAACGCTCCGTTTGAAAAGAGTTTACCTCGGCCATAACCCCTCCCGAATAAGTATAATTACCCAAAAACCGGTTGTATTCGCTTCTCAGGGTATTGAGCCATTCCCTTGATTCCGTTCTTTCAACCGGCCCTGTTTTTTCAACGTTATTTTCAAAACGTGTAACACGATTGTTAAAAACCGTTGTTCGAAGAGCGGTAAGCACAAATCCCTCGCTTTGTTTGAACCGCCGCTTCCAGCTTGCACCTGCTGTGTTACTCCACTGGTTGATGATGGGAACCTGCTCCAGGATCGCCTGCTGCTCCGCGTCGAAATCATCCGGTTCATTGATGCTGAAATCATCAACGGATCCAACACTTGTAAGGCTGAATTCGTTGTATTCATTCGGTTTATGATTGATTTTATATTGATAGTCCCAATAATCGGGCAGGAAAGGAAGGTCTATTAATTGAAAAAGAAACTGCAAATAGGAACGGCGGAAAGATGCAATAAAAGTTGTATTTGAGTATTCGTTTTCCTTCTTGCGTACAAGCGGCCCTTCCAGCGTGATTCCCGCTTCACTGGCCCCGACCCGCAGGTTTCCCCGGTAGTCGCTGCCACTTCCGCTTCTCTGGTCGAACTGCAAAACGCCCGAAAGCACATTGTCATAACGGGCATGAAAAGAACTTGTACTGAGTGAAACGCCTTCGAAAAATGAGACATTCAATAACCCAACCGGACCACCGCCACTGCCCTGTGTGGCAAAATGGTTGATTATGGGGATTTCAATCCCGTCCAGGTAGTAGACATTCTCACTTGGTGCGCCGCCACGGATAATAACATCATTCCTGAAACCGCCGATTGACCCCGAAACCCCGGGCAGTGACTGAACCACCTTGGCGATATCATTATTTCCGCCGGGATAAGAGGCGATTTCAACCCGGCTCAGCTCTTGAGTGGAAAGAGGCGTTTCAGGCGGATTCCGAAACGGGTCCGGAACAACTGTAATCCCTTCCAGTTCGCGGGTAGCCGGTTCCAGGCTAAAGTTTAAATCGGGATTGCCTCCCGAGCGGATAACGACATTAAACCTTGTCTCCGGACGATACCCAATAAACCGGGCCGTGACCCGGTAGGTTTTGGGAGGAATATTATCAATGCGGTAATATCCGTTTGAATCGGCGGCAGCACCCATCATTGTCTCTTCAAGCTGAACAGTGGCACCCGGCAGCGGCTCGCCGGACCTCGCATCTCTGACAAAGCCTGCCAATTCTCCGCTGTTTTGTGCATAGACGGGATTACAATTCAGTAATAAAAAAAGTGTGATAAAACAGAATCGATATGCCATATTTATTAAAAAGAAATCGGAATAATCATAAAGAGGCAAACCTCAAGCACAGAAAATTCATTCAGTTTTTCCGTTTAAAAAAAGCGGAAAAGTTTTCATTGCAGGAAATCATGCTTTAAATCCCAAAATCTATTTAGTGTTATGTCAAGCATGAAATGCCGGTCAAGTCATCGGACCGTGTCCGGCCTTTCACGGATGAGTCAACCCTTGAATCTTCGCAAACATACAAATATGCTTGTTTTTTCG
>CAYPZI010000242.1:0-214 GCA_964415185.1 uncultured Balneolaceae bacterium
AAGTAGCTGATATCAAAGAAATGGATTATCGACTTGCAACAAAAGAGGAAGAAAGCCGGGGAATTGACGGATATATCGGATACATTCCCGTAAGTATTAAACCGCACACATACAGATCAAAAGCAAGTCTCGCAGAAGAAATAACCGTTCAGATCATCTACTATGAAAAGAAGAAAGGCGGTATAACAATTGAATTTGATTTTTGACCTATACT
>CAYPZI010000242.1:224-2597 GCA_964415185.1 uncultured Balneolaceae bacterium
GACAGGAAAATCAAACCATTCGTTATAATGTTTTACACTTTCAATGCCTTTTTCTTCAATTCGCTGATTGACAAATTCTTTATGATTAAGAATACGTTTACGTATCGTGTTATTGATCAATTCCAGATTTGATTCTAATAACAACGTTTGTTCAATAGTTGAAGAAAACTCGGATTCCAATTCATACCCAATGCTGTTACGGCCTGATGCAATGGCTGCGAGCGAGGTAGTTCCGGTACCAATGAACGGATCAAGAACAGTGTCTCCTTTGACAGAAAACATGTTGATGAGTCGATAAGCAATTTCAAACGGGTAAGCGCCACTTCTGTCTCTTGCACCATTTTCAGACAGCACTTGAGTTGTCCCTTTTAATTCCCATAAATCTGAAAACCAATTATTTCGCTCTTCCCAAAAGTAGGCGCTTTCCCTGCGATTCTGTTTTTCTTTTGCCGAAAACTCTCGCTTATTCCCGTTTCTGAATACCAAAATAAACTCATGCTCAAGCGTGACATATGCACCGGGAGGATACATTCCCGAACCCATAAATTTGTTTGGTGCATTCGTCTGTTTACGCCAGATAATATTAGGAAGATTGGAAAAACCAAGTTCAACAAATGAAGAAATAATTCTCGCATGATTTGAAAAAAGCTGAAATTTCTTATCAATTGTTCGGGTGGCATCCCCAATATTGATACAGACTACGCCACCATCACATAAAACCCGAGAACATTCTTTCCATACTTCATCCAAAATTTCATGCATTAGTTCAAAGGCATGTTCTGGTTCTCCTTTATCTAATGCTTTGGCAATATTCTTGTTTTGTGTAGAAAAACTTTCATCCCACATTTCAATCATAGGATAAGGAGGAGATGTTACAACCAATGAAACAGAATTATCTTCTACTTCTGACAGATTATCGGCATTGTTGAAATGGATTTTATGTGTTGTTTCTTCAATCATGGCTCAATATAGAAATGATACTTATTGTCTACAAATTAAAATTACTTGCTCACATGTTATTTGAAACTCGTGTTACTGTATCGGCCAAATCTAAAAGCTCCTGTTTTGTGCCAACAATTTTAAAATCTTTTCTCCCTTTTCTTGTCGGTACTGATGCTTCTAAATTACCAGTTGCTATCATTTGCCTTAAATCTCTTCCACCTGTGAATTTAAAGGATTGGACCTATCACTGACACTATATTTAATGACTATAATCATAATAACTTTTTTACGGTTTCAGTTTTTTTCAAATGCCACTAACGGCCCTTGGTTTAAGCGGCAAAGCCATTAAGGAAACTTACTTAAAAATGGCACAGAAGCTTATTCAATTAATGCATTAAATATTTGCAAATACTGGTTTTGTCCGCTTGAAACCATTGTGTGTGCCCGGCATGGGTGCCTATGGCTTACTGGAATGTAAGTCAATTACCCTGAGGGTGAAAGTCCCTTATGGACAGGGGTGACGCCATGAACCATTAGCCCCGCAAAGGCGGGATTTCCACTTCGTTCCAACAAGTCGCAAAGCCTGCTCCGATCCTTCGGAGGGCGTTGCGGGTAACCGCAAGTCTGAAGGAATCCCGAACACTTTCGGGAAAAACCCGGTACTGACGAACAGAAACCGTATAAGAGGCTGAATGAACCGGATGAGTAAGCACATCATTTCGAAGTCCGAAACACCGAAAGGTGATGGCTCATTAAGTAGATACGGCAGGCATCGGAGGAAAGAAGGCACTCTTACCCGGCGGTATGAGAGGCGCACTCCGTTCCCGAACTCGGGGACGGAGCCGCCTACTCGATTAGGCGTTTTGCTTAGATTTACTCTTTACATTCGTTGGGCATTGCCCACCTTACTTCTTTAAATTTGGTTGTTTTAAGAGTGTATTGGTTGGTTCCGAAGTGATCGTAAGCACCGGGACCAATTAACCACCCTGTTGCTTTAATGAATAAGTCAGAGGTTGAATTTTGTGGTTTTTTTGGAAAATCTGAGGTAGAATCCTTATGTGCCTTTAAAGCAAATTCCCACACTTCTTTACCATCGGCAATGCCCATGCGATTTGGAATAAGCGCTACTCCTCCCAATGAATCAGGTACCCAATTACCACACGCAGTAAATTTATTACTTGCAAAGTTCAATAGACTGATTCAATAAAAATTTATCCGCCGGACTGGAAAAATCATAATGGGGTTGGTTTCGTTTTTCAGAGGTAGTTGATTTAAATATCACGCAAATCTTTTATTAGGCTTTATATTTTTCACAGGCCTCAGAGATGCCCTTTCAAGTCTGATCCCGGCTCTTAAAGCTCAGATTTAAGATGAAAAATTATAAACTTTTTGTAACAATTCATGTGTCCTTCAAATAACGCTTATTGAGGG
>CAYPZI010000243.1:0-2566 GCA_964415185.1 uncultured Balneolaceae bacterium
CCTACATGGTTCCCACCGATTTCTGGAACGAAACCAGAACCCGGCTGGATAACATCAAGCCGGTATTTATGCTGGCAGAAGCCGAGGTACCGGAACTGCACGATTACGCTTTTGATATGAGCTATGCCTGGGATTACGCCCAGGCCATCCGTGATGTAGCTGCCGGAAAAGAAAGCATGGATGCGATCGACCGGGTTATGGAAAAGGAGATGGAGCGTTTTTCAAAAAGCGATTACCGCATGTTTTTTACTACCAATCATGACGAAAACTCATGGAACGGAAGTGATCCGGAACTGTATGGTGACAATTTTGAGAACTTTGCCGTGCTTTCGGCAACCATCTGGGGCATGCCGCTGGTTTACAGCGGCCAGGAAGAAGGCCTTGACCAAAGGCTTGAATTCTTTGAAAAAGACCTGATTGAATGGGGAGATTTCAAATACGAAGATTTCTACACAACCCTCTTTGACTTAAACACGAGGAATTCAGCTCTCTGGAATGGAGTGGAAGGCGGTGATTTTGTCAAAATTCAAACCGGTAAAGACGATACCGTTTATGCATTTAAAAGAGTGAACAGAACAGATGAAGTATTTGTGATTTTAAATTTTTCAGATTCGGACCAAACAATTACATTGAATGAATCTGCTGTGGATGGGAATTGGCGGGATGTTTTCAGCGGAACCACCATTTCGCCGGAATCGTCACAGGCCATACCTGCGAATGGGTACCTGGTGTTTGAGAAGATGTAATGGCTTTGAATGCAAATGTAAGCAGCCACCGGTTGTACACACCCCTGTCTAACCTTAATCGCCTGACGGCGTTAAGGTTACCCTGTCCCCTCTCGAGAGGGGACAGACTTATTCAAAACGCCGAAGGCGATTTTGAAAAGGCAGGGGTGTGTACAAGGCATGGCTATAAAACCAAAATCTAACCACAACCAAATGAGCATACAGCCGAAACCGCGACCGAAACTCAGTTTTTGGCAAATCTGGAACATGAGTTTCGGGTTTTTGGGGATCCAGTTCGGATTTGCCCTTCAGAATGCCAACGTAAGCCGTATTTTTGAAACTCTTGGTGCCAATGTGGATGATATCCCCATTCTCTGGATAGCCGCGCCCGTAACAGGGCTTGTCATCCAGCCGATTGTTGGATACTTCAGCGACAGGACATGGAACCGGCTCGGCCGGCGGCGTCCCTATTTCCTGTGGGGAGCTATTTTTGCAACCATCGCGCTGATTATCATGCCAAATTCACCGGCCCTGTGGGTGGCAGCAGGCATGCTCTGGATTATGGATGCCTCCATCAATATTTCAATGGAACCGTTCAGGGCGTTTGTGGGCGACATGCTGCCATCCGACCAGAGAACGAAAGGCTTTGCCATGCAGAGCTTTTTTATCGGTACGGGCGCAGTGGTGGCATCTGCTCTGCCATACATGCTTACCAACTGGCTTGGTGTGCCCAATACGGCATCCGAAGGAATGATACCTGATTCCGTTAAATGGTCGTTCTACCTGGGAGGTGCTGCGTTCCTGCTTTCTGTAATGTGGACGGTATTCCGCTCTCATGAGTACCCACCCGAAGAACTGGAAGCATTTGAAGAGTATGATAACCTTCAAATAGAGGATTCGGGTGAAGAAGTAAAACGTGAGGTCCCGATTGAAGCGGGAGAGGGTATTAAAAAAGTGAAATTCGGAACGGTTTTCCTTGTTTTAGGAGCTGTGTTAACATGGCTTGTATATTCAAATGCCTATGATAAGGAGCTGTATGTACTGACGATTGGCTGCGTGGTTTTGGGCGTTGTTTCCCTGATGGCCGGACTGTGGCAAAAAGGAGGCAAGACGGAACAGGGCCTTGTTGTAGTTGTTCACGATTTTCTTAATATGCCAAAAACCATGATTCAGCTCGCATTTGTGCAGTTTTTTTCCTGGTTTGCCCTATTTGCCATGTGGATCTACTCAACCGCTGCAGTTACCGCTCATATTTACGGAACAAGTGATACCACGTCGGTTCTCTACAACGAAGGAGCCGACTGGGTCGGAATTATGTTTGCCGTCTACAACGGGTTTGCTGCTATCGTGGCTTTTGGATTATCTCCAATGGCCAAAGTTACAAGCCGGAAGATCGTACATGCCATATCCCTGGTTGCAGGAGGTGTGGGACTGGCTGGAATTTACTTTATGTCCACGCCCGAAATGCTGATCATCTCCATGCTTGGGGTCGGACTTGCCTGGGCAAGTATTCTGGCCATGCCGTATGCCATTCTTGCCGGTTCATTGCCGTCCAAAAAAATGGGCCTATACATGGGGATTTTCAATTTCTTTATCGTGATTCCACAGATCATCGCTGCAAGCATGCTGGGTTTTGTTACGAGGAACTGGTTCCAGGGTGAGGCTGTCTTCTCACTCATGCTCGGAGGCGCTGCCATGATCATTGCCGCCGCCATGATGTATTTTGTGGATGATGTGGACGCGGGGAGGGTTTAGTATGTAGTATGTAGTATGTAGTATTTAGTATGTTGTCCATCCCTAACATAGCTTGACCACAAATCACAAAAAAAAACACAAGCTAT
>CAYPZI010000244.1:0-2533 GCA_964415185.1 uncultured Balneolaceae bacterium
CAACCGGGATTGATCCCTGAGGGTTTCACGCGGAGAACGCAACGGAGCGCAGAGGGCGCGATGTTGTGGCCTTTGCTAATCTTTCGCCGTGTACGCCGTGCTGCCGCTGTGAACGCCGTGGTTACAGGACTTTGAGTTTAAACCAAGCTTTTTTTACCACAAAGGCGCGAGGGCACGAAGGTTTTTCCTGGCTTTTACTCATTGAGAAAATTGCAAATATGTCCAGTACGCATTTCCTGCGAGTTTAGCGTGAAACAGTCAGGTAAAATATGAATCAACATCGCCTTTGTACTGAACCTCATATGAATCATCTAACACACCAGTTCAACGGTTCTGCGATTCAACAGTTCTACAACTTTTGCCTGTGAGTTTTTAATGCTGATTTTTTGTATTTCAGGAGTAGAGCCTCAACCGGGATTGATCCCTGAGGGTTTCACGCGGAGAACGCAACGGAGCGCAGAGGACGCGATGTTGTGGCCTTTGCTAATCTTTCGCCGTGAACGCCGTGCAGCCGTTGTGAACGCCGTGGTTACAAGGCTTTGAGTTTAAACCAAGCCTGTTTTTTGCCACAAAGGCGCGAGGGCACGAAGTTTCACGAAGGATTTTGTGAAGGCAATATTCCAAGGACGAAACCGCCGGGTGTAACCTTTGCTGTCGTTATTATGAAAAAACAGCCGCCGGCCGGGGTCGTCGGACGAACCGGTGTAATAGGTTTCTTTGATGGTTGATTGCAGGATGTAGAGGTAGTATGGCATAAAACAAAAAAAGGACGAATCCGGAGAGAGAATTCGTCCTTTAGTTATAAATGATAATTTGCTCCCCGGGTAGGATTCGAACCTACGACCCAGCGGTTAACAGCCGCTTGCTCTGCCCCTGAGCTACCGAGGAATTTAAAAAAGTCAATAAATTCGAGAATCCAAATATAAGAGCTAATGGATTCTCATGTCAACCTTTTTTTAAAAAATTTTAAAAAACATTCAGGCGTTCAAGAAAATAAAAAAGCCACCTTGATTAAGACAGCTTTTTTATTCTGATCATTTAAGATTTGGTAACAGTGACTATACTTTACCGGTGTTTTTATAGTCCTGAATTTCGAGGCGAATTTCCTGGGCTACTTTTTTGATTTCCTGTAGTGTTTTGCGAGCACGGGTTCCGGCAGCTTTGTTGCCTTTTTCATAAAACTTTACCATATCCGGTTCAAGCTCATCAATTAAAGAATTCATCTGATCAATTCTACTCATAGTGTAACTCCTTGGGTTAATTAATGTTTTGGTTTAGAGAGTTATTAATAAGTGCGAAACTATAGAAGTTGTTCCTAATGGTCAACTCAAAATGGCAATATTTTCGTGATTTTCAGGATTTTTTGGCCAAAAAAGGTCAATTAATGAGAATTCCACCCGTTTTTTCAGGATATTCTCCAAACTTCTCAGCCGTTGTAAGGGTAATTTTCAGCTCATCTTCATCTTGAAAAATTCCGGGTAAAAATTCTTTTCTCAGTTCAGTTTCAAAATTTTTCCATTTAAAATTTTCAGAAAAAACCGATTGGATGGTATCTTCATTTTCGTTCATGCTGAATACAAAAATCCTTTCAATTTCAAGCTGATTACGGAGAGCGGATGCCAGTTTTGTAAGAGGCGTTGAAATTATATTTTTTTCGTTCTTTTCAGAATTCAGATTCTGAACCAGATTTGACATGACCAGCAGAGGGGTAGTGTGCAGTTCATTGAACCGCTTCTCATTTACAATCAGCCAGTCATCTTTTAAGGCTACCAGTGAACGCTGATTGGCATTCAGCCCGATTGCCGAAACTCCGTTATCGGCAAGGAGGGCTATTAACCTGTGGTTCAGGTCTTTCGTTGCCCTGATCCGGGCATCTTCCCTGAACATGCCGGTCTGCATCAGTCGTTCGGTGTAGGCGGAATCACCGTGAAGAATAATTCCGGGTTTATGATGCCGTGAAACAGCCCGGGCAAATTTTGTAAGAAATAAACCATTGTCCAGATGCTCGTAATCAAGTATTGCTATGTATTTCATCAGCCTGCAGAATTTTTTTATTTGTTTGGCAAGGTTGTAAATTCAAAGGGAAGCAGATGTTTTAGAACATGGGTCGTTTTAGAATCATTTCCGTGATAGAGATAAACTTTTTCAAGACTCATCCATTCGGATAGCACTTGCCGGCAGGCACCGCACGGAGAAATGAATTCGGATTTCGGGGCAAATACGTGGATTGATTTAAAGGATTTACACCCGGCACTGATTGCTCTTGAGACGGCAACACGCTCGGCACATAATCCCAGGTTCCATTCACTGCACTCGATATTGACACCGGGAACGAGGCCTTTCTCTGTTTCAAGCAGTGCTGATACGGGAAAATCCGAATAGGCACAGAGCGCATGTTCAGTTAAATGTATCAGTTTATCCTTCAAATCAACATTTGTATCAATAAATGGTGAATAGATTTTGCTATCGTCAATGTCAGATACGCTTCCCCGCTTGAGTTCATACTCATTTTCCCAAAATCCGGTTTTTGCTT